>JBCCEL010000118.1:0-15539 GCA_039030315.1 Pseudomonadota bacterium | reverse complement strand
GCGCGCACGATCTCCAGCGCCGGATCGAGAAAGCCCGGCTCAAGCGCGGGGAAGCCCTCGTTTGCAAAGAAGGGGCAAACGATGAGGGCGGCAAACCCGCATCCCGCCTCATCCAGCTCGTGGATGGCCCGCGCGATGTCCTCGGCGAAAGCCTCGGCGTGGTTCTGCGCCGGTGGCCGGTAGCTGTCAGGCGCCGAGACATGCTGGACACGACTAGTCGATTGTTCTGGCGGCGCGTTGGTGGTGCTCAGCGCGGCCACTGCCGTCGTGTTGCCGTGATAGGTGTGATCGGTCGCGATCACCCCAGACTTGCCCGTGACCGCCTCAGCGATCCTGAGCGCGATGTCATTGGCTTCGGACCCCGTGCAGGTCAGGATCAGCTTCGACAGCGGGTCGGCGAACTTGTCGGTCAGGCGCTCGGCATACTCGACGATCGTTTCGTGGAGGTAGCGGGTGTGGGTATTGAGTCGCCCCGCCTGCTCGCAAATGGCATCGACCACGTCTGGATGGCAATGGCCCACATGCGGCACGTTGTTGTAGCAGTCGAGATACCTGTTGCCGTCCGCATCCCAGACCCAGACCCCTTCGCCGCGCACGAGATGCACCGGCTCATCGTAGAAGGTCGGCAGGTTCGGGCCGAGGAGGCGGTTTCGGCGTTCTAGCAGGGTTTCGCTCATCCCGCGTTGTCCTCAGTCCGTTTCCGGGACCTGAAGAGGGTCCAGAAATGGATGCAGAGCACGAAGACGATGAGGCCGAATATGGTCGCAGCGATAGGCCGGTCGATCCAGTCGAGCGGTCCGTCCACCCTTGGCAGGGAGGTGCGGAACTTCTTCTCCGCAATGCCGCCCAGCACCATGCCGAGAATGATCGGCACGATCGGGAGGTTGAGCCGCTTGAGCACCAGGCCGAGCACGCCGAATACCGAGGCGATGATGCAGTCGGTGGCGGAGTTGCGTAACGAGTACACGCCGACGAAGGACAGCGTGAGGATGGCCATGCCCAGAAAACGGTTGGGTATGGCGATGACCTTCAGCAGCGGCCGGGTGGCCACCATCAGGAAACACAGCGCCAGGACGTTGAGGATCAGCAGGCTCATGTAGAGCGCGAGTACGAAATCCATGCTGTTGCGGAAGAGGCCAGGGCCGGGGATCACGTTGTGCACGTAGAAGACGGACAGCATCATGGCCGTCAGGGCCTCGCCTGGGATGCCCAGCGCCAGAAGCGGGATCATGGCAGCGGCCGGCACTGCGTTGTTGGCAGACTCAGACGCAATGATGCCCTCAGGTGCGCCGTGGCCGAAGCGTTCGGGATTGGGCGAAATCCTCTGGGCCCAGGTGTAGGAGAGGAACTGGGCCGTGAACTCGCCGACGCCTGGGATGATGCCCATGAAGGTGCCGCTGGCCGCGCCGGGCAGCGCGATCTTCGGAAAGCGGAAGGCCTCCTTCAAGCCTCTGAACATGCCGCCGGCGAGCTTGGGCGGCGTGGGCGTGTCGTCCTTGCCGGTGAGGAGCACAAAGGCCTGCGAAAGGGCAAAGAGGCCCAGGACGACGACGATCAGGTCGAAGCCGGAAGCGAGCCAGGATTGCCCGAACGTGTAGCGCTGGGTGTACTGCACCGGCTCTAGGCCTACCGACTGCAGAAAGATCCCGAAGAACAACAGTGCGCCGGCCGCCATGTTCTGTCCGCGGTGGGCGAGGACGACCAGAAGCATGCCGAGCACGGTTGCAAGGAAGATTTCGCGCGAGCCGAAGAGCGGGGCGATCTTGGCCAGAACCGGCGCCAGCAGCATGAGGCAGACCACGGAGAAGACACCGCCGATGAAGGAGGCTCCGTAGGCCAGCGACAGGGCGCGCGGCGCCTCGCCGGCGCGGGTCATGGGATAGCCGTTATAGGTGGTCAGCGCGTTGACAGGCGTGCCCGGCGTGTTGATGAGGATGGCCGGGATGGCGCCGCCGAACATGGCCGATCCGTAGATGCCGAGCAGGAGCGTCAGGCCGACGATCGGCTCAAAGGCAAAGGTTGCGGGCAGCAGGATGGCAATCGCGATTGCGGGACCGACCCCCGGAATGGCGCCGATGATCACGCCACCAACCGACCCGACGAGCAGGGCGGCCATCACGTCGAACCGCGCCAGAAGCTCAAGGCTGGAAAGCAGCGTGTCCATTGCGGCCTAGAAATTCAGGATCATGAAATTGCGCAAGGCTGCCGGCAGATACTCATAGACCGCACCACCTGGAATCTTGGCCGCAAGGAAGCTCTTGAAAAAGACCACGGTGACAAACCCGGTCGCAAGCGCGGCAAGCAGCATGCGCCTTGAGCGATATCCGAGCCGCAAGGTCAGGGCGGTGGTGAAGGCAAGCGTGGATGGCAGGTATCCCGCGTACGGCACGATGATGACATAGGCCATGAACCAGAGAGCGAATTCGAGCGACCGCGCCCAGTTGGCAACTTCCGCGCTCACGGATTCTCCGACGGTGCGCGCATGCCGACGCAGCACCAGGACGAGTTCGGCGGCGCCGAAGACCAGCATGCCCATAATGGCCATGACCGGCCAGAAGCCCGGTTGATTGAAGAACGGCCGGTTGGCGTTCCACGTGACCTGAGTTTGGATCTGTGTGGCCAGCGCCACGGCGCCCGCGAAGGCGACCACAGCGAAGACGATTTCCGCCCGCTTGTGCGCAGGTGCGATAACGGCCTTGATATCTTGCTCGCCCGACATTGCGCTGCCTCACTCCAGAGCGCCGGATCCAGGTTCGGGCGGACAGCCTTGGCTGCCCGCCCGTTTCCTAACGCTACTGCAATGCAGCGTTCAGGTCGCCGAAAGCCTTGATGTCAGCCTCAACCTGCGCGGTCGATGCGGCCGCATCCTTCCAGTAGATCTGCGCGCCGGTCTTCTTGGCAAAGTCCTGGGCCCGCTGGCTGGCAATGGTCTTCTGCGCCACAGCCGCGATCTTGTCGCGCGCGTCCTGCGGCACATCCTTGTGCACGAACAGGCCGTTCCACAGGGTGATGTTCAGCGTCTTGTCGAGCTCGGATACCGTTGGAGCATCCGGTGCCACCGGGATCCGCTGGTCGGTCACTGCGGCCAGCACCTTGATCTTTTCGAGACAGGGCAGGACGAGCTGGATGGTCGTGTTCATCACATCGACGTCGCCGGAGGCCAGTGTGTTGCAGTCAAGCATGTCGAACGCCGCGTCCGAGGCATAGGAAAAGCCCATGTTCTTGGCCAGCGCCTTGGTCACCTTGGTCGGGATCAGCGGGGCGCCGAAATGACCGAGAACCACCTTGTTCGACTTTGCGTGGTCGGCGAGTTCCTTCATGGTCGAGTAGGGTGCGTTTTCGCCTGCCACGATGACGAATGGGTAGGTGAGGAAGATGCCGATGGGCTCGAATGGGTTGGGGTTCAGTTCCGGGATGCCAACCTTGGGGCCAACCACGGGCACGCCGATAACGAAGGATCCGATCGTGTATCCGTCAGCCGTGGCCTTGGCGACTTCCGCGGCTCCGGGGAAGGGACCTCCGCCGCCGCCGGGCTTGTTCACGACGGCTGCAGGCTGGCCGTGCGCCTTCTGCATGTCTTCCGCGATCATCCGCGTCAGCACGTCCTCCATGTCCCCTGGAGGCCACGGCACGATGAACTGGATTGGTTTTTCAGGATACTCGGCCCGAGCGCTGAGCCCCATGGCGCCCGTTAGCGCAACACCTGCAGCGAAGGCAAGCGACAACAGTTTTTTCATTGACATCCTCCCAAATGCGTCTTGTATATTGGTTCAATATATGAACCGGAATAATGAAATTGTGAACCGATCACCTGCGGTTGTCAATATGAGAGGCAGGGTGCTGTGTGGGCGGACCGGACGCTATGAGAACCGTCGATAGAGCCCTCGGCCTCTTGAAGTATTTCACGGTCGACAGCCCTGAATGGGGCCTCAGCGATCTTGCCCGCGCCGCGCGCATGGACAAGGCCACCACGCTCCGCATGCTGCAGGTTATGACCCGGCACGGCTTTCTGGCGCAGGACGCCGCGACCCGCCGGTTCCGGCTCGGCATCGCCCCGCTCAACCTGGCGAGGGTCCGCGAGGCGACAAACCCGCTGACAAGCGTGATTGAGCCAGTGATGGACGCCATCATGACCGCGACCAATGAGACCACACACGCCTCGACCGGCATTGGCACGACGGTCGTCCCGATCGGTGTCTCCGAGCCCCAGCGCAGCACGCGGGTGTTCGTTGATCCCTCTCTCGAACTGCCGATCCATGCGGCGGCGTCGGGTCTGGCGTATCTGGCCTTTGGAGAACCATCCGTTCTGGAAGCTGTGCTTGCGGATCCGGATTTTGAAGAGTTCACCGATGACACGCCGCTCAGCCGGGCAGATGTCATGCCGCATATCGAGGAGGCGAGGCGGCACGGCTTCAGTGTTGCCGACAAGACCTATGACGACGAGGTGGTCGGGGTCGCCGCGCCTTTCTTTGATCAGAGCGGCTATGCCCAGGGGACGATCGCCGTGGCGACACCAACCTACCGCATGTCGGAAGACAAGCTCCGCGAGACGGCACAGGCCGTGGTGGATGGGGCATTGGAAATCACCCGTGGCATCGGCGCCGAGCCGAGCCAGGATTATCTAAAGGCAATTGGCCGAACGCAAACGGCGGGAGCAGTGGCGTGAACTATTCGCAGAGCAACTTCCTGAAAGAGAACAACGCAAGGTTCATCTGGCATCCCATGGCCCATCCCGCGGAGATGCGGGAAAACCCGCCGAAAATCGTGGTGGGCGCCGAAGGGGTCACACTGACGGATGTGGACGGGCACAAGACTCTCGACGCGGTCGGCGGCTTGTGGAACGTCAATCTCGGCTATTCCTGCGATCCGGTGAAACAGGCGATCACCAGGCAGCTAGATGAGCTTGCCTATTACTCCGCGTTCCGGGGCACCGTGACCGGTCCGGCGGTCGAACTCTCTACAATGCTGGCGGAATGGTTTGCACCGGACGGCATGGTGCGCTCGTTCTTCACGTCCGGCGGCTCCGACAGCGTGGAGACGGCACTCCGGCTGGCGCGCCAGTACCACAAGATCCGCGGCGACAGGGACCGCACCAAGTTCATCAGCCTCAAGAAGGGCTATCACGGCACGCATTTCGGCGGTGCCTCGGTGAACGGGAACGCCAATTTCCGCCGCAACTACGAGCCTCTTCTGGCGGGGTGCTTCCATATCCCCGCACCCTATCTCTACCGGAACCCGTTTAATGAAGCCGATCCGGAACGTCTGGCGCAGCTCTGTGCGGCGGCCCTGGAGGATGAAATTGGTTTTCAGGGCGCAGACACGGTGGCCGCGTTCATCATGGAGCCGGTTCTCGGCGCCGGGGGGGTCATCCCGCCGCACGAGAGCTTCATGCCGATGGTGCGCGAGATCTGCGACCGCCACGGCGTGCTCCTGATCGCCGATGAGGTGATCACCGCGTTCGGGCGCACCGGGGCCTGGACCGGGTCACGGCTCTGGGGCGTGCAGCCTGACATGATGTGCACGGCCAAGGCCATCACCAACGGATACTTCCCCTTCGGCGCAGTGATGATCGGGGAGAAGGTCACCGAGGCGTTCGAAAGCAACGCCGATGCCTTCGGCGCCATCGGTCACGGATATACCTACTCGGCGCATCCGGTGGGCGCGGCGGCTGCTCTCGCCTGTCTGCCGGAGATTACCCGCGCCAAGGTCAATGAGAATGCTGCCGCGCGCGGTGCGGAGCTGATCGTTGGCGCAGAGAACCTGATGGCGCGGCATGAGCTCGTTGGGGATGTGCGCGGCAAGGGCCTCATGGTCGCGCTCGAGCTGGTTTCCGACAGGGCGACAAGAGCGCCGGCGTCCAAGCCTGTGGTCGCGAAAGTCTTCGATGCAGCGTACGAGGCCGGCGTGATGATCCGGATCTCGGGGCCGAACGTGATCCTGTCTCCGCCCCTTGTCATCAACGCTGATGATGTAACCCGGATTGTCGAGGCGCTTGATCACGGCCTGTCGTCCGCCAGCGCCTGATGACAGTATGGAGTGGGAAGCCATGAGCGAAGACTCTGTCGTTCTCCTGGGCGTCAAGGGCGGGCCATCCGTCTTGCCTGGCGGGTCAATGCCCACATCGAGCCTCGTGCGGATCGGTGGCCGGGACATCGTGCTGGATTGCGGCCTCGGCGTGACCCGGGGGCTCACGGCCCAGGGGTTCCGCCTGCAGGATCTGAATACGATCATCATCACCCATCTTCATTCGGACCACTATCTGGAGCTGGGGCCGCTCATCCACACCGCCTGGACTTGCGGCCTGCGCCACACCGTTAATGTTTACGGACCAAACGGACTTGGCGACTACTGGCGGAACTTCGTCGCCTCCATGTCCTTCGACGTTGAGTTGCGTCAGGAAGATGAGGGGCGTCCCGAACTTGCAACGCTGGTGCAATTGCATCCGATTGCTTCCGGACCGGTCTTTGAGCTGGATGGGATCCGCGTGTCCGCCTTGCGCAACAATCATCCGCCGATCGAGGAGACCTACGCGGTCGCGTTTAAGACGGATGCCGCCAAGATCGTCTTCTCCGGCGACACCGCGCCGTTTGACGGTTTCACGGAGTTCGCAGCCGGAGCAGATCTGCTTGTCCATGAGGCTATGCTGGCGGCAGGCGTTGAGCGCATCATCGAGCGTGTCGGGCTTGGCGAGCGGCTGCGCAAGCATCTCTACTCCAGCCATACCCTTGCTGAGGATGCCGGTCGCATCGCCGCCGAAGCCGGCGTGAAGGCGCTGGCTCTCCATCACCTCGTGCCTTGTGACGACCCTGTTCTGACGCCGGATGACTGGGTCCGCGCCGCCAGGACCCATTGGGACGGTCCCTTGCAGGTAGGGCGTGACGGACTGGTTGTCCCGGTGGGCAACTGACGCCGCCGGTAACGGGGCGCCGGCTCGAAATCACACCGATCTGGAAAAGTTGCCTGAATTCAATCGCGCGGCGGACCCTCGCTCATGTCGTCCGCCCTTCTGACGCCCTGTCCGCACGCTCAAATTGAAATTTCAATAATTTTGTAATGTTAAGGTAGCGATACCCGCCTAGTTCCGCGCATGCAAAATTGTCTAAATTCATGTTGTGAATAATGAATTTCAAATTGAAATATTAATGACATCACTATTCCACAAAAACCGCAAATTAATTTCACGAATATGCCCAAAATCGCGGTTGTCATGAGGGGAGAATTGCGGATGAAGTGAATTTAATTCCAGTACAACTCGAGAGGGAGTCGCAGGATGGCTACGAATCTGACTGCCGGCAGCATGGCAATTTTGGGGTTCAACAGCAGCACGGACGAATTTTCCTTTGTCTTGCTGGCGGACATCGTCGCAGGCACGGAGATATTTTTCACTGACGCCGGCTTCGTAACCGGCACGGATTCCCCGCCCGACAACACCGAAGGCATGATCCGCTGGATCGCGGGCATGGATTACACCGCGGGATCGGTGATCAATACGACGGCCAACTCCGCTGAATTCGACAACGTCTACACCGGCGACATCGGGAACTTCTTCGGGGGCTTTGATCTTGAAGCCGGCGGCGACCAGCTCTTTGCATTCCAGGCAAACGTGACGAGCGAGGTTGACCAGGGATCCACCAGCTTGCTGACCATGGAGGACAGACGCTTCCTGTTTGGTGTCCAGTCCAATTCCACCCTGTTCCAGGGAAGCGGCGATGGTCAGTCCGGCGATCCGGCTGATGACAATCAGTCCGGCGTGCCGTCGGGACTGATCGCCGGCGAGACGGCGCTTGCGCTGGGATCGGGCCCAGGGGACGAGGATGCCTTTGCAAGTTTAGTGTATACCGGCCCGACCAGCGGCACTCAGGCAGCTTTGCAGGCGGCACTCGCAGACGAGAGCAACTGGACAGGCAGCGCCAGCCCGCAAACGCAGATCACCAGCGGCTTCACGGTAACTGACGCGCCGTCGCCCGCAAATTCCCAGCCGGTGATCACGCCGGTGACGGGCCTGAGCACGGCTGAAGACACCGCCTTCGACATCACCGGGGTCAGCGTTTCCGATGCGGACAACAATCCTCTGACCGTAACGTTGGCGTCCGCCTCGAGCCTCTCCGTGGTCACCGGTGGCGGTGCGACCATTTCCGGCAACGGCTCCGGTCTGGTGACGATCGAGGGCAGTGTTGCGGACGTGAATGCGGCTCTAGCCACGATCAACTTCACGCCTTTCCTGGATTTCAACGGTACTGAGACCGTGACGATCACCGCCGAAGACGGTTTCGGCGTATTCGATCAGGAGACCCTGTCGGTTGATGTCACGGCAGAAAATGACGCCCCGACCCTGACCGGCATCGACGCGGCCGTGGGATTCACGAATGCCCAGATGCTTGCCGGGCCGGAGGTTCTGTACGCCGAAGTCTTTGTGATCGATCCGGATTCGGCGAACTTCGATACCGGGGTTCTCAACGTGACCTATGCGGTCGGCACGCCGGGAACCGGGGACGATCAGCTATCCCTTCTGACCTTCGAGGAACCGGGCGCGGGTTTCAGGATCAACGAGTCGAACCAGGTCGTCTTCGATCAGGATGTGGGCAATGGCGTGTTCGTTGAGCTTGTGATCGGCACGATCACCTCGGACGGCTCCAACGGCAGCGATCTGACGATCACGCTCACCAGCGCGGCCGATCCCCAGTTTGCCAGACTGCTGATCGGTGCATTGCAGTACCAGAACACCAATGCGGCCCCATCCGGCTCCCGTACGATCGAGGTTACACTCAGTGACGGCGATGGCGGAACCTCCACTGTTGCCAGTACCGATATCGATATCACCAGCCCGAACCAGGCGCCGGTGCTGGCCGACCTGGAAGCGACCCTCCTGATCTCTCCGGTCGACAACCAGACGGCACCGCAGACCGTTGATGCCGACGTGACCCTCACCGATGCGGACTCTGCCGACTTTGACGGCGGCAGCCTGATCATCAGCTACGATCCATCCGGGCCGGCCTCTCCGGAGGACCAGCTCTCGCTCGCGGTGAGCGGTACCCCGGGCACAGGCATCGAGATCGACCGCTCGGACATCCTCTTCAACGGAACACAGATCGGCACTCTGACCTCGACCGGTGCCAACGGCACCGATCTCGCCATCAGCCTCGCAGGAGCGGGCGCGACGCCGGCAGCGGTCGAGGCGCTCATCGAGGCGCTGCAGTTCCAGAACGCCGATGAATCGCCGAGCGGTTCGCGGACGCTTTCAATCACGGTGAGTGACGGTGACGGCGCGACGTCCGTGGCCCAAACCATCGCCATCAGCATCGGTGATCCGCCTCCGCCGGATGACGGCAATGTGGATTACACTGAAAATGACCCGGCAACGATCATTGACGAGGGCGCGACCATCGTGGTTGCCGACCCGTCTCCGAACACTTTCGATCCGGGCTCTCTCACCGTTTCGATCTCTTCCGGCGGCGATCCGGCTGAGGACGTGTTGTCCATCGCGTCGGAAGGAAATGTCTTCCTCTCCGGCACTATCATCATTGTGGATGGCGCACAGCTGGGAACGGTGGCCGGCGGCACCGGCGGCGCCGATCTCGTGATCACCTTCCCGTTCAACGCGCTCTTCGGCGTTCCCACGGCCGAACAGGTGCAGGCGATTGCCCGGGCCGTTACCTATGAGAACTCCGATGGCGCCAATCCGACAGAGGGCGAGCGCACCGTGGACTTCTCGGTCACGGACAGCGGCGGAACGCCGGCGTCTGTGGGCACGTTCACCGTGGATGTGACCGCGGTGCCGGACAATCCGGTCATCGCGGATCTGACTTCTTCGGTCTCCTTCGACAATGCAGTGGTGAGTGCTGCACCGCAGCTGATTGATGGTGAGGTGGCCCTGAGCGATGACGATACGGCTGACTTTACCGGAGGCAGCCTGACCGTTTCGGACACCACCGGTGTCGGCCTTTCGGGTGACCAGCTATCCGTCATGGACAGCGGAACGCCTGGAACCGGCATCGAGGTTTCCGGCTCGACCGTATCCTTCAATGGCGCTGCGTTCGGAACCATTTCCTCCGACGGCAGTAACGGCTCGTCGCTTGTCGTGAACTTTACTTCTGCCTCGGCTACGCTGGGCGCCATCGAGGCCCTGATCGAAGCGGTCAGCTTCCAGAATACGGCCGCCTCGCCGGAGGCCAGCCGGGTGTTCAACTTCGTCGTGGACGATGGCGAGGGCGGACAGTCGGCCGGAAATCCGGTCACGGTGGAGATCACCGGCGCAGGCGCCAACCAGCCGCCTGTCCTGGCCGATGTCGAGCAGAATGTATCGCTCAATCTGAGTGACCTTCTGGCATCGCCCCAGACCATTGATGCGGATGTCACCATAACGGATACGGACTCTGCCGATTTCGACGGCGGCCAGCTGATCCTGGCCTACAATGCTGGCGGCCGTCCCAATCCGACTAACATCCTGTCGATACGTGACGACGGAGCGCCGGGCATCGGCGTGTCCGGCGCCAGCGTGAACTTCAATGGCAACGTGATCGGAACGATCGGCTCGGACGGTTCGGCCGGTACCAATCTCGTGGTCAATCTTTCCGGCCCGTTTGCGACGCCGGCCGCCGTGGAAGCCCTGGCCGAAGCGCTGCAGTACCAGACCACGTCGGCCAGCCCGCAGCCTACTATCGAACTTGTCTTGTCGCTGACCGACGGGGATGGCGGAAGCGCGGCGCCTGCCGAGATCGAAGTCACCATCGTGGACGATAGCGGTCCTGGCGGCACCGCCCAGCCCGATCTGGTCGGAACCGACGAGGACAATGCGCTGACCATTCCGTTCGCGACCCTCCTCGCCAATGACACCGGTTTCGGTGCCGGACTGAACATCATTTCGGTCGATGGCGCGCTTAACGGCACTGCCAACATAGTCGGCACCGATATCGTCTTCACACCCGATCCGGACTACTTCGGCCCTGCATTCTTCAACTACACGGCCAGCGACGGAACATCGAGCTCGACGACTTCGGTCACGGTAGCGGTCGCACCGGTGAACGATGCTCCCGCGCCTGTGGATGACGCGGCATCGACAAACGAGGACACTGCGGTCTCGATCGCACTCTCGTCACTGTTGTCGAACGATATCGATATCGACAGTGAATCTCTTGAGATCCTCTCGGTCCAGGGCGCCGTAAACGGTACCGTGCAGATCGTTCCGGGCGAACTGGAGGATTTCGCAGTCTTCACGCCCGATGCCGATTTCAATGGGACCGGATCGTTCACCTACACGGTGAGTGACGGCGAGGAAAGCACTACGGCCAGCGTCGTTATCACGGTCAATCCGGTCAATGATGACCCTGTTGCAGTTGACGATAGCGGCACCGTCGACGAGACCGGGCCAGCCATCTCCATCGACCTTACGGCCAACGACACTGATGTCGATGCCGGAGATGACCTGGAGATCCAGTCGATCAATACCACCGGTACTCTCGGCCTGGTCACGATCAATCCGGACAATGACAGTGTCACCTATGATCCGAATGGCCAGTTCTCCAGCCTGCTGGCGGGTGAAACTGCGACCGACACATTCACCTATGTCGTGAGCGATGGAAACGGTGGCACGGACACGGCAACCGTGACCGTCACTATCAATGGTGAGGGCGACAATTCGGTTGCCGTGGATGATGCCTTCCAGACCGATGAGGTTACAGTGGTCAATGGTGCGGCTAGCGTCTTTGCGGCCAATCCAACCACAGTCGACTCATCGACCAGCGGTAACCTCTCCGTCACAAAGGTCAACGGCAGCGCCGCCAATGTCGGAACCCAGTTCGCCCTGGCATCCGGTGCCCTGCTCCTGCTCAACGCGGACGGTACTCTGACCTACGATCCGAATGGCGCATTCGAGGCCACCCCGGAAGGCGACACCGCCACGGACAGCTTCACCTACGAACTCAACGGTGAGGCGACGGCCACGGTCACCCTGACGATCGACGGTATCGACAATGACGATGTCATCGTTGGAACCAATGCCGGAGAAACCCTGTCCGGCGGCGTCGGCAACGACACCATATCCGGTCTTGGCGGTGCGGACCTGCTGCGCGGCAACGCCGGCAATGACATCCTCAACGGTGGCGATGGCGCAGACGACCAGTTCGGCGGTGGCGGCAACGATACGCTGAATGGCGGCAACGGCTACGACATCCTTGACGGCGGCGGCGGGGCCGACGTTCTCAACGGCGAGGGCGGCATCGACGACCTTTACGGCGGTGGCGGCAACGATGTCCTGAACGGTGGTGCCGGCTTTGACATTCTGTTCGGCGAAGACGGAGACGACATCCTGAACGGCGGAGCCGGGCCGGATGAGCTCTACGGCGGAGCCGGGGAGGATACCCTTAACGGCGACGGCGGCTCGGACTTCCTCTTCGGCGGCGGCGGAGCCGATACGTTGAACGGCGGCAACGGTGCCGACATCCTTGAGGGCGGTGCCGGCCGGGACATCCTGGATGGCGGTGCCGGCAACGATGACCTCTTCGGCGACGGCGGTGGCGATACCTTCGTCTTCACCGACGGTTTCGGAGATGACGTCATATTCGACTTCAACGAGTTCAACGCCAATGAAAAGGTTGATCTTGCAGGCGTCACCAACATCACCGACTTTGCCGATCTGACTGCGAACCATCTGAGCCAGTCCGGGAACCATGCCCTGATCACTGACGGCACGGACAGCATCACCCTGCGGTTCGTGGATATCAGCGACCTGGATGCGGGCGACTTCAACTTCGTCTGAGGTCCGGATCGGTCAAAGCAACGGGCTCTGCGCCGCCGTGGTGGTGTGGAGCCCGTATGCATTCAGCCAGACCTCAGTCCTTTAGGCTGACACGGCATCTTCCCGCCGTTTTGTCCCAACGCGCCTGGAAATAGTCAATCCGGGCTCGAACAATCGACATAATTTGCACACGGACGGTTTTGATTCGAGGGCGCCCACGTAATCCCATCTGAGGCGGCGCGAGTTTGCTTGCTGTGCCGGGCGTTGCGATTTCTGCTCTATGTTTCAATATCTTGTGCGTTTTCTGAGTATACAGTCAGAGCGCAAGGTTCGAATTTTGGCAAAAGGTTACTCAATCCTGAATCGAGTTTTGTTTAAATTTCGTCAATGAATCTAAACGGGCGTTAATGCCTCGTTCTTACCCCTCAGTCGTCACGCTGTGACCTCTTTCCCGCGCTCGAAAGCGGTTGCGGATGGGACTTGGATGTCACGAGAGGGAAATCGACGATGGCTGATCATGTTTTCAATGGTTCTGACAATTCAGAAACATTTGTACTTGGAAGTGGTGCGCAGGAAGTCAATGGGGGAGCGCGGCATGACCGGATCATCTCTTACGGCGATGCGGGCGAACCTGATCCTGCCCAGACCGTCGGAGAGGAAGGGCGCCAGACGCCACCCTTCGAAGGTGATGTCAATGATATCCTGACTGGCGGCGCCGGCGGAGACCGGTTCGAGTTCCGCGCGCTGCTCAACGCGACAGATGAGGTTAAGGCCCAGCACACCGGTGCCAACGGGGCGGTCAACTGGCGCGCGGTGGCTGGTGAAAATGACGATGTGCACAACCACTGGGTCGAGGGATGGGGCGCCGACGTCATCACCGATTACTCTAAAGCCGAGTGCGACCACATCGTTATCCGGGGTCACACGGTCGAGGTTGCCAGCATCGCATATGGCGAGGACGAGGCCGGCAGCTATTCGCTAATCACGGTGATCAGCCAGCAGGGTAACGGCGGGGCCGCCGGCGCCAATACTGCGACGGGCGCCCACGATGAGGATCCGCTCGGCACCATCAAGGTCTATGGCGACAGGGTCGAACTCGACGACCTCACCATCCAGGCGGCCGGTGTCTTCGATGGGGTCGATCAGCTTGAGCAGGCCGACAAGCTGGCAGATCTGAACGGGGGCAGCCAGACATTCGGCAGCCGCACCAGCAATGATATCATTGATACTGCTCCGGACTGGGCAAGTACCCGCGATCACATAGAGATCGGCGAGGGCGCGCAGACAGTGAACGCAGGTGCCGGTCGCGATACGATCATCAGCTACTCTGACGGCGGCGAGCCTGATCCGGCCCAGACAGAAGGTGCGGAAGGCCGCGTGAACCCACCGGTAGATCCCGGCGCTGCCGCCGACGTGCTGACCGGCGGCCAGGGCGGTGACGTTTTCAAGTTCAACTTCCTGCTCAACGCCAAGCAGGAGATTCTCGACAAGCACACACGCCCGGATGGTTCGATCAACTGGCGGGGTGTCGCGCATGAGAACGGCGATGTGCACGATCACTGGGTCGAGGGCATTGGCCAGGACCTGATCACTGACTTTTCCCTGCAGGACGGCGACAAGATCGTCTTGCGCGGCCACACGGTCGAAATCGCCAGCATCACTTATGGCGAAGATGAGGGCGGCGATTACTCGCTCATCGAAGTCCGCTCCCAGCAAGGTGACAATGGCGGGGCCCATGACGAGGATTCCCTCGGCTCCATAAAGGTTTATGGCGACAAGGTCACCGAAGATCAGGTTCAGGTTCAGGCGGCCGGTGTCTTCGACGGCATCGACAAGCTGGGTGAGATTGTCGAAACGGCCAACGGACCGGTGGAGGAACATGTCACCGAACCTGTGATTGAGGAGGCGCTGGAACCGGCCAGTTTTTCCGGCTCGAATTCAGGCAACACCATAAAGCTAGGCTCCGGCCAGCAGATTGCTGATGGGAACGCAGGCTCCGACCGCATCATCTCCTATGGTGACGGCGGCGAGCCGGATCCGGCCCAGACCGTTGGCGAAGAAGGGCGCGTCAACCCGCCCGTGCCCGAAGGCGCCGCTGACGACATCATCACAGGCGGCTCCGGCCGGGACATCTTCGAGTTCCGGGCTCTGCTCAATGCCACGGCTGAGGTCATTGCCCAGCACACCAACAAGGCAGGTGTGGTCAACTGGCGTGGCGTGGCCGGTGAAAACGATGACGTCCACAACCACTGGGTTGAAGGCTGGGGTCACGACACCATCCTCGACTATACCAAGGCCGAGGGCGACAAGATTATCATCCGCGGCCACACTGTCGAGGTTGCCGAGATCACCTATGGCGACGATGAGGGCGGCAGCTTCTCGCTGATCCGCATCATCAGCCAGCAGGGCGATGGCGGCGCAGGCGGCGCCAACACCGCCACCGGCGCCCACGATGAAGACGAACTCGGCACGATCAAGGTCTATGGCGACAAGGTCGAGCTGGATGATCTCACCGTGAAGGCAAATGTCTTCGATGGCATTGATCAGCTGGAACAGGTCGATGAACTGGCCGACTACAATGGCGGTTCGCAGCTGATCGGCAGCCGCACAGACGGCGAGCAGATCGAAACGGCGCCGCCTTCGGTGAAGACTGATGACTACGTGCGGCTTGGCGAAGGCTTCCAGACGGTCAACACGGGAGCCGGGCGGGACAAGATCGCGCTCTACTCGGACGCCGGCGAACCGGACCCGGCCCAGACGGACGGCGCTGAGGGCCGGCAGACCCCGGCCGTTGACCCGGCCACCG
>JBCCEL010000117.1:0-15629 GCA_039030315.1 Pseudomonadota bacterium | reverse complement strand
GGCGAACCGGAGCGCGTGAGATGGCCGCGTTGCGGAACCGATAATTAATCCGTTGCAGCTGTCGGCCTCCTTACCGGGGCACCCTGAACGTCAGCCCTGCCCACAGCGTCTCCCAGACCGCCTGTCTCTCCTCAACCTTCCCATCCAGAGGGCGAATGAGGACGGCGTCCAGGAGGTACTCATGGCCGGCCTTCACCGGGATTGAGGCGCGGCCGTGCGCGTCTGTTGTTGTCCTCTTCAACCCGACCTCACCCTCGGGAGAGCGGGAGAAGATTTCGATCTGGGCCCCGGACCGTGGTTTACCCTGGTAGAGCAGACGGACCGGAAACTTGCCTTGGAGGTCGTCGGTATAGGGATTGGCTTCAGCCACGAATTCTGTCTCCAGGCCCACGTCTCGATCCGACCCGCGGCCATGACCCACCGCCATAAGGCTCTTGGCGAACCGACGATAGGCTTCAAGAAATTCCTGCTGGCGGATGCCCCGCTCCTTGTGGCGGACAAGTGCGTCCGGAAAGCCCTTGCGGTTCACGAACTTTGCGAACTTTGCCCATTCCATATAGTGCACATTGCTGGTCGTCGACTGATAGACGGCGATCACCAGG
This sequence comes from Pseudomonadota bacterium, assembly GCA_039030315.1. GTDB lineage: Bacteria > Pseudomonadota > Alphaproteobacteria > Rhizobiales > CAJQND01 > JAAEUE01. The sequence goes on along the minus strand of JBCCEL010000117.1, from coordinate 15,027 downwards.
CCTTCGCCCGGGGCTGGCATCTGCAGGGCCGGCAGATCACCAAGCCGTCCCTTGACCGGGACCGTCGAGCCGCCATGCACAACGTCAAATCGCGCAAAATTATCCGGCAGATAGACGTTGCCTGGGCCTTTAAACATGTCTCCGACCCGGATGTGTGCTTTCAGCTTCCTGCCTACTTCCACCTGATAGCGCTCCGGTGCTATCCAGAACTCATGCGCGGCTGCCTGGGCACCGGCTAAAGCCAGAAGGGTGGCGACAAGGATGGTACTTCGGCAGATCATGGGCGGCGCCACCATCGCACAGTTGCCGTGGGCGTCAAGATCTGCTCTTGCGCTGTGTCTCGTGATCATGCTGGCGTTGGCGGGAACAGCACACAGCCACGAAGTAAGGCCCGCTGTTGCCGATCTGGAAATCGGGCCGGACCGGGTCGAGATATCCGTTCGCTTGTCTCTCGAAGCTTTGCTGGCTGGCATAGATCTTTCCCAGATCACCGACACCAATCAGGCCCCCAACGCCGCGGAGCACGATGAGCTCCGGAAACTTGCGCCCGCCTTGCTGGAGCAGCGACTGAGAGACGGCTGGGAGACTCTGGGTGACAGCTTCATCCTGCAAGCTGGGGGTGGCCGTCACCGGCTCCAGATCGACAAGGTCCAGATACCGGACGTTGGCGACCCTGAGACCGCCAGGGACAGCGTGCTGAAACTGTCAGCAGCTTTGCCTCTCGATGTTGACGGCTCGCTTGAGTTCGGCTGGCGCAAGGAAAACGGGCCGCTCATCGTCCGCCAGACCGGGGTGGGCGATGATGCTTACACCGGCTACCTCAAGGATGGAGCACTCACGCCGCCGCTGCCGCGAACCGGGGCGCTTGGCCAAAGTGGGTGGCAGGTCTTTGTCCGCTATATCGCGGTAGGTTTTGAACACATCATCCCCAAAGGTCTCGATCACATCCTGTTCGTGCTGGGACTCTTCTTCTTCTCATTCCACTGGCGGCCCTTGCTGGTTCAGATCACCGCCTTCACGGCCGCCCACACCATTACGCTCGCCCTGGCCGTTCTGGGATATGTCCAGCTGCCGGCCCACATCGTCGAGCCTCTCATCGCGCTGTCCATCGTCTACGTGGCGGTCGAGAACCTTTTTGCTCCGGCGCTCAGGCTGTGGCGGCCGGCTCTCGTGTTTGCGTTCGGGCTGCTCCATGGCCTCGGGTTTGCCTCTGTCCTGATGGAGGTTGGGCTGTCGGCAACCCATCTGGCAGCGGGGCTTGCGGGTTTCAACATTGGCGTGGAACTCGGCCAACTGGCGGTTGTCGGCACCGCGATACTCGTTCTGGCTGTGCCCTTCGGCTCCTGGGAATGGTACCGTAAGGCGATTGCTGTTCCCTGCTCGGTGATGATTGCCGGCATCGGCGCCTACTGGTTCGTTGAGCGCGTTTTCGCCTGACCACCGTCTAATTCACGCCTTGCGTGTTTCCCGCGCCAACTCCCGTCTGGCACATAAATTGCTTCACGTCCCCTAGCCGGGGGTAAATGACCGAGCGGGTGATTCCAAGTGGGACACGCTCGCAAGGTCGGTTCGTCTAATTGGGGGGGTTCCATGAAGCAACGAGCCGCAAAGAACAGCCGCGTCAACGGACGGGGCGAGGGCACAAACATTGCTGTTTTGCGCCCCATCGACTACGGGGTGAAACGGGGGTTTGATCCGGTCACGGTCAGTGAAACCGTGTGTGCCGCTAAGGCCCAGTTCCTTCGCGATTACGGTGTCACGCTTTCTACCAGCACTGATTTCCAGGAGTTTGCGCGCGTGCGCATGCAATGCCGGGACGGTGATCCGCAGCCTGCGTTCAACCCGGCCGTTGATCACGAGGATTTATCCAGGACGGGTTTCTGGGTGCAAGGCCGAAAGAACGATGAAACCGTTCTGCTTTCTGCCTGCCGGCTGAATCAGGTTGACCGTGATTTCCGCGATTGGGTGATCGCGTGGCAGATGTGGCTGCACGCCATGGTCGGTGATGATGTCAGTATTCTTCCGCCGGACCCGAACAGGCCAGTCTCCGAGATGATCAGAAGCGTGCGCGGACCGGTCGTTTATTGCGGCGAGGTGTGGATCAGTCCGGATGAACGTCCATCCCGGACGGGAAACAGTCGCATCCTCGATCACATGATGCAGTTCAGCTACATGCTGGCCTGGCAGCTTTGGAAGCCGACGGGATTGTTTGGGCTTTCGTGGTACGAAACAGCGCGCTCCGGACAGATGTCGCGCATGCAGAACCCGTACTTCGAACGCGGATTCTATGAGTGGCGGCGGCGGCCGCCTTGCGTGGACCGGCCCTATGAAGCACCCCGGCCGAACGAGGAAATCCTGACTTTTACACCGAAGTCCATGCTGGAATCGCTGGTCCTGGACGTCCAAATACGGCTGAACGAAGACCGGGAACAATCTCCCCCTGAATACAGTAGCTGATAATCCGGTTGCCGCGCTGGGGAATACAGAGGCGGTGCATCCGCAGCCACCAGGCTTCGGTGTCTTTGCGGGCGGGGACGAGCATTGCGACTTCCTGCAGGTGTGGCTGTCCGTTGCCCAATGCACTCTCCAGCGTTTTGACCAGATGCTTGTCCGTGTGGCGGAATCGGTCGTTCAGGCGATAGTTCTGCTCGCCGAGCCGTTCCTTGCCTTTCACGAAACTGAGGAGTGAATTCTCGCCTACATGGACAATCGGGTTGGCGCCGTCGGCGGTAAGCTTGGACACCACAATCCTGGAATGACATCTGCCATGCCTGACCGCCTGCAGATGTCCCTTCGCAAGATCGGCATCCTGATCCGAAGCGATAAAGCTGCTGCCTGGAAAGGCGGTCGTCTTCGCAAGCTCGCGCAGTTCGGCAATCCGCCGAGCAGCAGAATCGGCCGTTTCGTGACGTTCCAACAACCAGCCAAGGCAGAATACCTTGAAGATGTAGGGAGCTTTAATCGTACCGGACAGAATGGCATCGGATGCGAAAGTCAGGCAATCGGGATGACAACTGTGATTGTCCCACTCCAGCAAATTGAACGTCCTGTTGGCTTCGGCGACGCAAGACCAGCGCATGAGACCAAACAGCCGGAACGTCACATCCGGATCCTCCGGCAGTTCCGTGGGCGCAATGTGCGTGACCGGGTGGCCCCGATCGATCCAGACCGGCGTTGACGTCATTGGCGCGACCGGGCCTCCGGGAAGGGGACTACGGTGGCGTCTGTCTGTTCCGCCTCCCTGAACAGATCCTTGAACACCAGCTCAAGTTCATCGCAAATCAGGAACACGGTTCCGAGTTCATATCGCAGCTGACCGCTTTCGATGCTTTGGATGTCTTCTTCGGTACGGCCGACCCGATTGGCGAGCTGCCTCCGGGAAACGCCAAGTTCCAGCCGCCTTGCCCGCAAGACATTGGAGAGGTGACCGAATTTCTTCTGCATATCCCCCATAGGTGAAACTCCCCTCAATCTTCCGCTGCCAGCATTAAGCCCCCGTGCGCCAAACTTGGCCTGGAAGAGTCTTCGAGAGTTTCATTGTGTTTGATCACCCGGCGGTCGTCAAGGCTAAACGCCTGACGTTGTTACCTGAAATTTATCGGAACTGTCCCACTATAGATAACGAGGTTGAGTCCGAAAAGTTCAGAACAAGTGAAATTTTCCTTTAAATTGACGGAAAAATCACGCATATATAGCTGCCGCCTCGGAGTTGCTACAGCGACGGTCTGGACCCGGCATGATCGTCGGGTTAGCCGCTTCGGGGCGGTTCTGGCCTTGAATTTGGCCGGTTGCGTCTCCTTACCGGGATCGCTGCCGGTCAATCGGGCGAAGGTCTCGACCCCCCAGATGCCTTCGCCCGTCCAGGGGCAGACGGTCGGGGCTAGCCCGCGCGGTTCTGCCAGCGTCGGCCACGCACGCGTTCGTGCGCTTCGTTGGTTCCGTCGTGGAAAGAGCCGAACCACTTGTCCCAGGGCATTTCCAGGCCGCCGTAATTGCACTCGAAGTAGCGGTGATGCATCTGGTGGTGGAATGTGCCCAGCGCGAGCCGGTTCCTGTCTTTGACGACAACGCCCTCAAAACCGGCATGTGTGGTCGCGGCGGTCAGGCAGAAATACTGCAGGTGATAGAGGACGTGCACGGGATGCGAAGCAATCAGCCAGTGCACCATGGCCGAGCCGAGGTAGAGAATATGCTCGACCGGGTGCATTGATAGCCCTGACCACGGTCCGACATTGGTGTTCCTGTGGTGCAGGTGGTGCGCAAGCCTGTAGAGCGCCGGGACATGCAACAGCCGGTGGATCCAGTAAAAGTAGAAGCTCTCCCAGACCGGTATCAGCGCAAACAGCGCCACGAACCAGACCGGGTTATCGGTGAAGCCAAGAGTTGGGATATAGCCGTTGGCAAAGCCCCACATCAGGACGGCTTCATAGGCTGTCCACACCGTAACCCCGCTCGCGCAGCTCCAAAACATATTGTCATACACCTGATGGCCAAGAGTGAAGGCGCGTCCCTTCGCCAGCGGCCGCCGGTCATACTTGCGCTCATCACCCTGCCGGCGGAATGTATAGAAATAGAGGTGCAGCCCGCCCGCAACGAGGAACATGAGCCCCAGATTGCGAAGATACATCTCGGCGATCCAACCGAACTCGAATGTTCTGCATCGCTCAAGAGCCGGCTGAAAGTAGTACCAGGCAAGAAACGCCGTGCCGACCAGGATCAACCGTTCCGATATCAGAAACCATGAGTTCCAGAGCCACTTTGCCATTCTGAGCGGCTCGGGTGGCCAGGAAAAAAACGGGGAGACCTGCAAAGGCACGGCAGGTGAATAATTCCAGCGCGAAGCGCCTGCTGACCGTTCTGCCATGGGTCAGTACCTCTTGCCCTGATCGGTCTGTGCGCCCTCATAAAGAACGCGCCGCTTGATCAACGAATCCTGCCTGCAGAGTTCGAAATCGTCTTCGTGCAGCCGGCCCCGCGGCGGTCCGGCCACGGTGAAATGACCGTAACGGTCCTCTCCGGCCACCAGCGCCACGAGAGAACGGTCGCCTGACCGCTGTTTCATTGACGGCGGGATGTAGCGAATCGCAGAACCAATCCTGCGGTCGTCCGTTGTATTGGGTCCGGAGGCGTGGAACAGGTGGCCATGATGGAGCGAGGCCTGCCCGGTTTCCAGGATCACGCTGACGCCGGCTCCTTCATCGACATCAACCGCAATCTCCTGGCCCCGCGTGAGCAGGTTGTTTTCATCAAATGTGTCGATATGCGCGACCTGGCTGGAGGTGTGGCTGCCGGGCACAAATTGCATGCATCCACTTGCTTCGTTGGATGGAGACAGGGCCACCCAGGCCGTCAGTTCCTGGGCGTCGTCCAGTCCCCAGTACGTGAGGTCCTGATGCCAGGATACGATCTTCGGCGACTTGGCCTCCTTGATGAACAGGCCTGAGCTCCAGACCATAAGGTCCGGGCCAAGTATAGGTGTAACCGCTGCAACGAGCGCCGGATGCCTGACGAGGTTGTCGAACGAAGGCAACAGGCGATCCGGATAAGCCCTCAGTAGCGCCAACCGCTCCGGATCATCAGCAAGTTCGCTCTCGGCGGCCTCCAGATCGGCACGGACGGCCTTCGCGTCCGGTTCACTCACCACATCGACAGGAAACACGAACCCGTCCCGGTCGTAGATTTCTGCGATGCTTTCGGCTTCCTGGACAGCCATCTGTTCCACCTCTTCTCGAAATCGAAATTCCCGCAACGCTACCCCAGAGGCAATCCTTTGAAAAACAGAAAAATATGGATAATAATATCGAAAAATCCGAGGTATGAATGAAGCTGAGCATAAAAGCGCTCCGGTATTTTCAGGAGGCGATGGAAAGCCGCAGCATTACGACCGCGTCGCGTCGACTGAATATCGCGCCGTCCGCTGTCGCTGCTGCGATTGATCAGGTCGAGGACGAGTTTGCCCTGAAGCTTGCCCACCGGCACCGCGCGAAGGGCATTGTCCCCACCTCGGATGGCCTTACGCTCCTGCCGAAGGTCAAGCGCCTACTTGAGGACTATGACGCCTTGCTGAACGAGGGCGGCGAGCTCAAGAACACTCTGAGCGGTGTCATCAAGATCGGCTATTACGCGCCGGTGGCGCCGGCCTTCTTGCCCGGATTGCTGACCCCGATGACCGACGCAAACCCGGAGCTCCTTTTCCGGTTGGAGGAATGTGACAGCCTGTCGGCACAATCGGGCCTGCTGGAGGGACGCTACGACATCATCCTGTTTGTCGCGGAGAATGTGCGCCAGGGGATTGCCTATGAGGCACTCGTAGAAGCACCAGCATACTTTCTCACCCGACCGGATCACCGCTTTGCCGCGAGGGGGAGCGTTTCGCTCTCAGAGATTTCGGATGAACCGATGGTGGTGCTCGATCTGCCGGTTGTGGGCGACTACTACCGGACCCTTCTGGAAGAAAGCGGATCTGGGCCGACAATCACCGCGACAGCTACGTCGACCGAAATGGTCAGAAGTCTCGTCGGCGCCGGTCTCGGGTCGGCGATCTTGAACATGAGACCCCTGACCGGCGCTACCTACGCTGGAGAGGCGGTTGTCTGCGTTCCGATCATTCCGGCAGTGCAATCGTTGCGTCTGCTCTTGGGCTATACCGCAGGCCGGCGCCGACGCGGGGTGGATGCGGTCCTCAACGACACCAGGCGGGCCTTTGCATCAGATCTGCGCGACAGCTTTGTGGTGGGGCCTCCAGCCTAGCCCGGAGTTCAGCCAACGGCCAACACTGCGGTAACCCTCAATTGGTCCCTGGCGGGCTCCAGTTCGCGGCGCGCTTTTGAGCATCGCTCAACTGCGATGGGGTCATTTTGGCTGTAAGCCTGTCGCGAAGAGCCGCTGCTGCCGGTTGTTCGCGCGAAGCTGCCAGGTTCAGCCACTTGTGGGCGAGGACGTAATCCTGGGGGACCCCGTTACCCGCTGCATAGGCGCGGCCCAGAGCGTCCTGGGCAGGAGCGTGGCCCTGGGAAGCCGAGAGCCGCAGGAACTTCACCGCTTCGACAGGATCGGCCTTTAGTCCCTTTCCCTGTTGCAGGCGTATTGCGAGTTCAAGGCGGGACGCAGGATCCCCGTTCTTGGCCGCGTCCTGAACTTCGCTCAGCGGGGCATCAGAAATCTTGCCTGCGGTGGCTGAAGGCCTGATTTCCTCCACTGTTTTACCCCGGAGCTTGGCTGCAAGGCGATAGAGTTGTGTAGCCTTTTCCTCGTCAACCGGCGTGCCCCAGCCCTTTTCATGCATCAGGCCGAGGTTCAGCACGGCGCTTGGCAACCCCTGCTTCGCGGCACGCGCGTACCACTTGAGAGCCCGGCGCAGATCCTTCTTCACGCCGATGCCTTTGGTGAACATGCGCGCAAGATTGTTCTGCGCCCGCGGATTGCCCTGCCGGGCGGCCAGCAGGAACCAGTTTGCAGCTTCCCTGTAGTCGCGGGTGACGCCGCTCCCGTTGTGGTACATCACGCCCAGGCTGGCCTGACCTTCAGCCAGCCCAGCATTGGCGGCGGTGAGATAGAGCCCGGCAGCATGGGTCTCATTTTTCTCAACGCCCCAGCCTTTTTCGTACAAAAGCGCCAGCCGGATGTGGGCGAGCGTATCGCCCGCGCGAACCGCATCACGATAAAGCGAAGCTGCTTTCTTGAGGTCTTTATCCACGCCGACACCCTGCTGATAGAGTTCGCCGAGGCGTACTTGTGCAGCGGGATTGTTCTTGGTGGCCGCCTTGCCGAACCATTCAGCGGCCTTCTTGAAATCCTGTGTAACGCCCTTGCCAGCCAGATACCGCCGGGCCAGCAGGATCTGCGCGTTCACGTTCCCGTTCTCGGCCTGCTCGATCAGCGCGGCCACCCCACTCTTCTTCTCGGCGGCTTCCGTTCCGCTTGCCCAGATGGGGGCCAGGAGCAGGGCACCCGCAAATGCAAGTCGTCGCCAGCCCCTCATTTCTCTCCTCCACGGTGCTGGGCGAACCAGTTTCTCGCAAGCTTTTGTGCCTCGGCAATTTGCTTGGGGGTCATGAGCTCTGAGAACAAATCGCGCGATTGACGCGCATTTTCGTGCCCTAGCGCAGCAGCAAGATTGAACCATTTATGGGCTCGGACGTAATCCTGCGGAGCGCCATCGCCTTGCGCGAATTTCTCCGCCAAGGCGTATTGTGCGGCGGATGAGCCGCGGTCGGCCTGTGCTTTCAGCTCGTTGAACGCGGTGGTCTCCTCATTGGCCGCAGCTGCGGGCGCCGCCAGAAGCACAGACAGTGAAAGACAGAAAATGAATCTGATGTTGTTTTTCATCTCTTCGGAAAACTTGGTGCGGGCGTGCCTCAATAACTTCAAACTCCCTCCTTAGTACTATATGCACAAAGTGGCGAAGGTTTGTGTCAAATTGACAAGGGGGAGTCCGATGCCGTTGGGCGAGGATAGCCGGGGGGCGGTCTGACGAAACAAGGGCATCGTGCAGAAAAATGCGGTCAGTTCTCGATCAATCACATATCTACCGTTTGGGTTTCGCGCTGCTTACGATCGCGATCATAGCAGGGTTCTTCTGGGGTTTTTCCAGATATCCCGATCTTGACGACAAGGCGATCATGAGCGGGGCGATCCAGCTGGAGGATCCGCTGAGTTTTGAAGCCATCCTGCCACTTCAGGACGGCATGCCTGTCTGGCAGAAAGTACTCTATACCTGGATCAACTGGCTTTACACCAATCACCGGGGCATGACGTTCGGTGTCCTGTTCGGGGCCGTGTTCCTGACGGTTTTCCGCTATCTGCGCCGCCGCAGCTTTTCCGGCGCGTTTTCCAACACGATGTTCGGCATGGTGCTCGGCGCTCCGCTCGGCGTCTGCGTCAACTGCGCGGCACCGATCGCGCGGGGCCTTTACGCCGGCGGAACGCGGGCGGAGACAACCCTCGCGGCCATGGTGTCCTCGCCGACCCTGAACATCGTCGTCCTGACCATGCTGTTCTCCATCTTTCCATTCTATCTGGCCGTGACGAAGGTCGCGCTGAGCCTGTTCGTGATCCTTGTCGCTGTGCCTTTGGTGGTGCGGCTCCTGCCGGCCAATGAAGTGCAGCTGCCGGAGGATCAGTGGACAAGCTGCCCCTTGCCGGTGGCCGATGGCTTGAATGTGCGCGAAGATGTCGGCTCTGCCCTGGTGGGCTTTGCTACCGACTTTCTGAAAGACTTCTGGTACATCGTGAAGATGACCGTGCCGTTGATGTTCCTGGCCGGGCTTCTCGGCGCACTGGTCGCCACCTTTGTGCCGCCGGACCTGATCGCGGACACGAAGTTCAGCGTGCCTGCCGCGATTGCTGTTGCGGCCATCGGGACGTTCATGCCGGTCCCGATCGCATTCGACGTGGTCGTCACCGGAGCATTGCTGAATGGCGGGCTCGATATCGGCTTCGTTATGATCCTGCTGTTCACACTGGGCATATTCAGCGTCTACTCGTTCTTCATCGTCGCTGGCGCCATCTCCGGGCGGGCAGCGTTTCTGATGGGGGGTGTCATTGTCCTCGTTGGTGTCGTCGCCGGAGTCGCTATGGACCGCTGGCACAACTACCAGACCCGCAAGGCGCTGGAGATCCTCAGCAACGCGGCGACAAGCTTCATCGGGACCGCCCATGCTGCCGGTGCTGACGGTGCCAGGATCGAGATCGAACGGCGGCCCTTTGCGGCCCGCTCGCCGGCTGGCGACAAACCATTCACCCGCCTGGAAGCTCGCGAAGCCGGCATCGACAAGCCGGTCGAGTTCTCCATGATCGACATGTGGCCGCCATTCTGGAATGGGCGTTCGGTGGCCGCCGCTGATCTCGACAATGACGGTGACCAGGACATCATCATGGCATCGACCCGCAAGGGTCTTTACCTCTATGAGAACGACGGGAAGGGCCGCTTCTCCGCCTATCCCGGAAAGTTCGGGAGGCTTGCCAACCTCGCGGTTTTCAAGGCCGCGCCGGCCGATCTCAACAATGACGGCTGGCCCGACCTGTTCCTTGCGGCCTATGAGAAGGGCAACTTCATCCTGTGGAACAACCAGGGCCGCTTCGACGAGAATGCGCTGCAGGCTGTCCCCAATCAGGACGGCACCATGCTGACGCTTGCCCTGGCGTTTGCGGACGTCGATCTCGACGGTTCGCTGGATGCCGCGCTCGGCAACTGGGCGGCAGGCTGGTACCGCCGCGTGCCCGGCGAAGAATCCCGGAACCGCGTCGTCCTGAACAAGGATCCCGGTGCCTTCGGCAAGACCTTCACCCAGCTCCCCGGCATCCCTGGCGAGACCCTCAGCCTCCTGTTGACCGACCTTGATCTGGACGGCCGCCAGGACCTGATCTCCGGCAACGACTTTGAGGTGCCGGACATGTTCTACTTCGGGGACGGGCAGGGGGGCTTCAAGCTCGTCCAGCGTTCCGATGGGGTTTTCCCGTTCACCACCACGACCACGATGGCTGTGAAGAACAACGATCTCGACAATGACGGAATTCCGGAAATCTACGTGGCCCAGATCGCAGGCCGTTCCTCCGGTGTGTCGGAGCGCCTGAAGATGCAGGACATCGAGAAGTATTGCGACGCCATCCGCCACGAGGGCGACCGGGCCGTCTGCCGTGAGAACATGGCGATCAAGGCCTGGTACAAGTCGGGCAACCGTTTCGACCCGACTTACGCATCGAAGTGCGGCCAGCTGCCGGAAGCCTACCAGGCCGAATGCAAGGCCATGCTGGTGAAGGATCTGGCGATCCAGAAGGATGATCCCAAGATCTGCCGCTACATCAAGAAGGACCAGACCTGGGGCCGGGCCTACTGCAACATGCACTTCAAGCCGATCCGGCCTCTCACCGACAAGGACAAGGCGGAGAACATCCAGCAGATCCTGGAGCGCAACGTACTGCTGGTACGCGAGGCCGACGGCAAGTACCGAGAAGCGGCCGTCCCCTTTGGCCTCGAAGTCGGCGGCTGGAGCTGGGACGTCAAGGTGGCCGACTTCAACCATGACGGCTGGCAGGACATGTACATCGTCAATGGTACCTGGGTGCCGAACGAGGTGACGCCGTCAAACCTCTATTTCGAGAACGATGGCACCGGTAAGTTTGTTGAAAGGTCCGGCTCTGTGGGCCTGGAAGATTACTTCATCACCGCAGCCTCCGCCCTGGCCGATCTCGACAACGACGGCGATCTGGACATGGTTGTCGCCACGGTGAATGCACCCAACCTCGTGTTCATGAACAACGCGCAAGGGGGGAATACGATCGCGTTCGAGTTCCGGGACCACCTTGCCAACCGCTTCGGTATCGGCAACCGGATGGAGGTCTTCTACGGCCCCGACGGCAAAATGAAACAGATGCGCGAACTTCAACTCGGGGGCGGCTTCCAGAGCTTCGATGCTCCGGTGCTGCATTTCGGGTTGGGCGATCACGAGCAGGTGGTGCGCGCGGTCATCCACTGGTCCAATGGAACCAGGACCGTGCTGGACGAGCCGATGAGCGCAGGCGCGACCTACCGGGTAACGAGGACTGCCAACTGACCAGACGGCATGGGAAGCGCAATCTCAATTGTCGCAGACAATGCCACCGCAGATCCGATCCGGGATCTCTGGCAGGAAGTCTCAGTCTGGGAGAGTGCGCCATCCATGGAGGCGCTTGGCTACCCACCCCATTTCACATTTGCGATATGCCCCGGTCTGGATGCCTTGTCCCTCTGGCAACGCCTGGAACCTGCAGCCGCCGGACTTTCGTCTCTCAGGATCAGGTTCAGCCGGATCAGGCACTTTCCGGCCGATCCTCTTGTCCTGTGGGCAGCGCCCGACCGGACCGATGAACTGACGGCGATGCATAACCTAATACACTCGTGTCTGAAGCAGGATGAGTGCGAGGAACTCTATCGGCCCGGCGCCTGGGTGGCCCATTGCACTCTCGCGATGGCAATTGGGCCGGAGCACAGCGAGGCGGCGCTCAACAGCGTTGGGCCTCTGGAGAAGCCGTTTGAGGTGGAGTTTGATCTCCTGAACTGTGTTTCTTTCCCACCGTTGCGCACCGGATACAGCCGGCGATTGAGATCAGCTTGATCGCTAGCGCTACCAGCCAGGAGGCTGGAGGTCTTGGCCCGGAAACGGAATTGCCCTGGATGCATGAACGGACAAGATTGCGCTGGTAATCTTTAAGTGGCGGTTGGTGGTCCCAAAACTGGTTTATTGACCCGGATCAGGCCCTATGATAGTATTTATTCTTACCGTCTACAGATGAAATTTATGAAATGTACTCGTTGCTAAAGAGTCGCACGGTAAAGGAGCTGCTCCTGACGCAGTTTCCAGTGGTGATTGTTTCACTCGTCATCGCCGAAATATTTTACAAATTTCAAAGTTTTCTGCTGGAGACGGGTGCGTTTCTCGCGACGTGGTTTGTTCTTGATCTGGGGTATAGCGCTGCCCGGTCTGCCATGACGTACTCCGGCAAGCGCGAGGCGTGACCAGCCCAAAAAGCGGGAGAGTGTGCCAGTGAAGAAGTCTCCCGACGAGAAGGATGAGTATTCGGACGACGGGGGCAAAGCCCGCCAGCGCCGACGGCACTTCGAACTGCAGCGTGGTCTGGAACCCGTCGAGACGAGGCGGCGCCGAATGAGAGAAACGACGGAACAACCGGCGTCGGAAAATCGGGACCCTACTGAAGAAGCTTAGCCCGTCGGCGCGAGGGCGCGATGTGCCGTGCACTCGCGACGCGGTGAAGACGGAGCGCGACAATGCGAAGAAGCGATGAACCCGAGGTACGCAGAAAGCGTTCTGGCCGGGGCGAACCTCCTCTCAGCAAGGCGCGCCGCAGGATGCTCCATTTTGAGCATCAGCGCGGGATAAGACCCAAGCGCGATGTTTCAGACCCGCAAGCGGCAGAACCCGCAGCATCGACAGGTCCTCGACAACTCATCCCCTATGTGGCGGCTCACCGGAAGAAACAGGACATGCAGGCAGCAGCGCCAGCGGGGCAGAAGCCCAAATGGGTTGATCTTGGACCGACCAGCATTCCCCAGGGACAGACTTACGGCAAGGGCGGAAACAACCGGCCTCCGGTTTCGGGCCGGATTGCGGGAGTTGCCGTTGACCCGTCGAACACGGATCGCATTTTGATAGCATCGGCGGGCGGCGGCGTCTGGGTTTCCGAAAACCGAGGCAAGACATGGAGCCCAAGAACCGATGATCATGCGGTTCTCAGCATGGGTGCCATCGCCGCCGCACCGTCGAAACCGGGCAGATTCTATGCGGGCACAGGCGAAGGCGACAACGAAAGCCAGCTCGGAGTGGGGCTGCTGCGTTCGCTGGACGGTGGTTTGACGTGGCGGCGTCTCTCCAGCGGCTTCCTCTCGGGAGTTGGCGTTTACGATATCGCCGTGGACCCCACAGACCACAGACATTTGCTGATCGGCACATGGTGGAGCCTGATTGAGAGCCTGGACGGCGGCGCAACCTATTTCGAGCGCGAGTCTGATCTTTATGTCTGGGATTTCTCATTCAATCCCGACGACCCCCAAGAGGTGTTCGCGGCGACGTCCCGCGGGCTCCTGGTCAGCTCGAACGGGGGAGCGGATTGGCAGGTGCAGGTCCTGGATCAGGCGACATACAAGTCGGTGGAGCGCATGGAAGTCTGCCGGAGTCCCTCAGATCCGGCCGTGGTGTACGTGGTGGCGGCTGTTTGCACCCCGAACGACATCAAGGAGGCGGTTGTCTGGCGGCGGGACATGCCGGGCGGACCGTTCAGACGGCAGGCGCCGGTGGCCGAAACAGATCTCAAACAGGCCGACTATGACTGGTGTGCGGCGGTAGATCCGGCGGATCCAAATGTTCTCTATGTCGGAGCGGTTGAGCTTCTGAGGGGTTTGCGTGTGTCCGATGCCGACTGGGCATGGGAGAACATCTCTTCGCGCCAGTCAGGAGACTCAATTCATCCCGATCAACATCATATCGCTTTCGATCCGAGCGATCCGGACGTGGTGTATATCGCGAACGATGGCGGGCTATACCGTTCCGACAACGGCGGAATCACTTGGGAGTCGCTCAACGAGGGGCTTGGAATCACCGAGTTTGAGTACATCGCGCAACACCCTTCGAACCTGTCCTGGATTCTGGGGGGAACACAAGACAACGGCACGTTGCGTCACGTGGGGGGAGGCGTTTGGGATCAGGTTGCGTCCGGAGACGGAGGAGACTGCGGGGTCAGCAAGGCCGAACCCAATGTTTGCTTTCACAGCTTTTTCGGCATGGGCGTTGAAGTATCGTTCGAGGCCGGTGATTCCGGCAGCTGGTACTACATGGGACCGGAGTGTATCCCCATGCCCAGGCTGTTTTATCCACCGCTCGAGATCAGGAACAACCTGGTTGCCCAGGGCGGTTCCATATTGGTTATCGCGGAAGTCGATCCCCAGGAAGAGACATTTTTTGACTGGGAAGCTTCGTACCTTCCCCAGCCCGATCCGAAGGAGCCCGAGCTTTGCTCTGCGATTTGTTTTTGCTCCGATGCGGAGATCCTGATCGGGACAAACCAGGGACGGATTTATCGTGTGTCTGGTGGTGTCGGAGAGTGGAGTTCTGCGGAACTGGTTTCCACGCCACAGGCCGGCGGCGTGATCAGCGACATTGCGCCGGATCCGGCGAATCCGGATCGGATCTGGGTGACTTGTTCCACCATCAGCGGCGGTCATGTGTTTCTTTCTGACAATGGTGCCGTCACCTGGACAAACAAGAGCGCAGGCTTGCCAAACATCCCGGTCAATGCGGTGGTCGTGGATCCTCTCGATTCTCTCACGGTCTATGTCGGTGCGGACAATGGTGTGTACCGGACAAGCGATGGAGGCAACAATTGGGACGTGTTCAGCCACGGGCTGCCCAATGCGGTAGTGGGCGACCTGTTGCTGCACTAGGTGACTCAGACGTGCAAAGCGACGATATCGTCCTAATCCACCGGGCCACCAAGGATCTAGCGCCCAGTAAATTTGATCTCCAGAGAGCCCAT
>JBCCEL010000116.1:0-15842 GCA_039030315.1 Pseudomonadota bacterium | reverse complement strand
CTTGGGGCAGACAGTGCGATTACGGTGAGCATCAAGAATGGGCAGCGTGCGGTCGGCCTCCTTCAGGGCGAGGCCTTTTTCAAGGTGGTTCGCGATGAGAACAGGCCTTTCATCGTGTCACATGGAAGCACCCGGACCCGCGTACTCGGCACCGAATTCGAAGTGCGGGAGACCGGGGAAGGCACCGAGGTCTCCGTCGTCGAAGGCGCGGTTGAGGTCGCCGCCGAGGGTCCGGCCGGCGGAGGACAGCGTCTCAGCGCCGGGCGTCGCATCCGGATGGGGGACACTGACGAAAAGATTCAGGAAAGCGAGGCGGTCGAGACGGCGGAAGTAGCCGCCTGGCGACGCGGCGAGCTTATCGTGGACGACTGGACATTGAGACAGGTTGTAGACACTCTCGACCGGCATTACGGCGGCACAATCCTGTTCGATGGCAGGAGTACCGGGAAGAGGCGGATCAGTGGCGCCTACAAGCTCGACAAGCCGGTTGATGCCGTCCGGCTGATAGCACGCGCTCAGAACCTCAACGTGCGAGAGTTGACCGACTGGTTAGTCGTGCTGACCCCCTATTGAGGCATCCGGGATGTCGGAATTTCCCCTTGACCTGTGTTGTTTGAGCAACGCCCCGAGACCGGCAGATCGCCGTCATACCGAGCTCGGAGAACATGCCAGGGACGAGACGGTTCGGCGATTATTCATTTGTTAACAGAGTGTTAATGTGACCGATCCGGCTGAGTTCCTTGTCCTCACAAACAGGAGAAATCCAGTCCCGCCGCTATCAATCCGTCGCCCTATCGATATTTCCGTGAAAACGAAGAGCCCTGCAGTCGTGGAGTGTGCGGATGCCTGCGCCACCCGCAGCCATCCCAAAGGCACATATGACTGGCACAGGAGTTCGAGGGGTCATGGGACGCGGAGTTTCGTATCAGAGCGCAGAGCACAGCGCTCACAAAGGGCGGCACAGTAAGATGCTGGTCTCGCTGGTCTCGGCCGCTGCAATGTTTCTGCCGCTGTCTCCGGCCACCGCCAGCCTGACCGCCGGTGTTGAGATTACGCCCGTATCTGCGCGCTCCGGCCAATCGATAAAATGGATCATCAGCATCCCTGCCGGCCCTCTGAACAACGCTCTCGTTGCCTTCGCCCGGCAGACAGGACGCCAGATCACCTTCGATCCAAGAGCAGTCGCGGGCAAGACCACGGTGGGCCTTAAAGGAAGAATGAGCGCAAGTGCAGCCCTTGAGAAGCTGCTTCGCGGTTCAAAACTTCATGCAACCCAGGCCGGAGATCTGGGCATCATCGTCCAGCAACCGCCTCGGGCAGTGGTGCAGGACACCGGCCGGGCGAATGACGGTGAGATTGCTCTGGGGGAAATTACAGTGTTCGGCGAGCGGGTAGAAAAGAGCGCTCAGGACACCAACTCGTCCGTTACTGTCGTTACGCGGGACGATTTGAAACGCGAAGACGTTCGATCCGTCTACGAGACGGTCAACCGGCTCCCAAACGTTACACCCACGAGTCCGGAAGACCTTCCAAGCGTGCGCGGCGTGGCAAGCTCCGGAGGGGGTGGCTCGCTCGGCGGCAATATCATCTTCGGGACCGTGCCGAGAGCCACAATCGTGGTCGACGAAGTATCCAAGATCTCCGTCTATCCCAACAATGCGTTCCAGCAGACATTCGATCTGGAGCAGCTCGAACTCCTGCGCGGTCCTCAAACAACCTTGCGCGGCGCGAATGCCATCGCCGGTGCTTACATCCTCAAGACCAAGGACCCGACAGACCGGATGGAAGCTGAGCTGATGAGCGGCTTTGACTGGGACAAGTTTTCAGAGTTCGGTTACCAGGGCGCGGCCATGGTCAACCTGCCGATCACGCCTGGTGAGCTGGCCATCCGATCCGTCATCCAGTATGGCGATGGGCGTGTTCCGGTTGAAGTCGTCGCGACCCCGATCAATGGACTGCCTCCGACCACGGACTTTGACCGCTTGTCGGAATTCAACACGCTCAGTTCACGGAACAAGCTGCTGTTCACGCCGGCGGCTCTGCCCGGCTTCAGCACGCTGATTATCGGCGAATACGAGAAAGGCCGCGACATTGCCAGCGATGCGCTGATCAGCGGACCGGCAGTGAACGGAGGTTCACCTCCCCGGACAAGGCGCTACGGTGAACGGAGCAGAATCTTCGACACAGAAGCCTATGGCGTCAGCGCGAACATTGCTCAGGAATTTGACAGCGGAAGCATCCTTCGATCCATAACCAGCTACTATTCGTCCTTCTTCAAGGATGCCCCTGAAGCCAACGATCGCTTGCAGTTTGACGGACTTGAGACCACCCGGTTCAATCAGGATCTCCTCTTCTCGTTTGAGAAGGCCGGCGGCGTTCTGGATGGCCTGGTCGGCTTTAACTTCCGCCAGGACAGAAGCGACACCGACATCGGCGGAGCACTGCCGGTCGTGGCGGACGGCAGGAACACTGATGCCGCCGGCTTCCTCGATCTGACGGTCCATCTGAGCGACAAGTTCCGCATTCTGGCCGGCGGCCGCATCCAGCGCAGCGAAGTGATCTTCGACGTGTCGGTTTTCAACGGCTTCGTGACACAGAACCTGGATATCGCGGAGACAGTCTTTCTTCCCAAGATCGGGTTGGCAGTTGATGTGGCAGAGGATCAGACGGTCTTTGCGACAGCCCGGCGCGGCTACAATCCCGGAGGCGGCGGTGTCGATCTTTCGACATTCCAGCCCTTCCAGTTCGAGTCCGAATTCGCCTGGACGTTCGAGCTCGGCTACAAGGCGCTGTTGCTGGATGGCAAGTTCAACCTGGCAGCAACCGCATTCTTCAACAAGTACAAGGACCACCAGTTCATCTTCAATCCGGTGATGCAGCCTTTCACGTTCATAATCCTGAACTTCGACGCGGAGACCTATGGCGGCGAGGTGGAAGCAACCTACCGTCCGATCGAGGACGTGACACTTTCTGCAGGCGTCGGGTTGCTGCACACCAAGATAACCGAGAACGATCCGAGGGTCCGCGGCAACCGGATTGGCCAGGACCCCGAGGTCACTGTAGGAGGAACGGTGGTCTGGCAGGCCCTTCCCTGGCTCGCACTGGATGCCAAGGCGAACTACGTGAGTTCCTATTTCACCAATTTCGAGCAGCGCGTGGGCCAGAATTCTGGCGACTTTGCCATTGTCGACCTGGGCGCCACGATCGAGCATGACGGCTGGAAGGCGCGCGCATTCATCCGTAACCTGACTGATGAACTGGGCTACCTGGCGCGCGGTACGGCCGATGGCTCAGGCCGGGTGACCCCGCCCTTCACAGTGGGCTTCAACCTGTCGAAGAAGTTGGGGGAATACGAAAACTGACGAGCGCTCAGGCATGCCATGAGATGTGGTGTGCCGGTCAATCGGCGCGCGACCGAACAGAAAATCCTGAAAATGCCAACTGGGGAATGAAAATTCCCCTCCCCCGTTCGTCTTTTACATAGGATCCGTTCTCGCCCGAGCAATCGGCGATGCGGACCGGACAGGCCAGCTCGTGCGACATGCCAGTCAGGACACGGGCCAGCCAATCCGGGACGCCCGGCGATGGCGACAGGTGAAGAGGCCGAATGCCTCCTCACCTGTCAGCCGCCCGGCGTGCGTCTTGCGCAGGCGCCGGATCTTCCATAGGATAAATCCTGATCAAAAAAGTCGGAATTGCCGCGGCGCATGGCGCCGGCGGCGGACCAGGGTCAGGGTATGGGTAGCAAGAGCGTATCGCAGGACACTCCGGAGAACGGTGACGCTGCCGGTGTGGCCGAGGCCTATAACGACCACCGGGATGCCCTGAAACGCTACTTCCTGAGCCGCCTACAGTGTCCGGACACAGCTGAGGAATTCACCCAGGAAACCTGGGTCAAGGCGCAGCATGTCGCCGCCAGCGGTACGGCGGTGGCCAATCCGCAAGCATACCTCTTCTCGCTCGCCGCGAACCTTGTCACGGACTTCTTTCGCAAGCAGGCCCGGCGTGAGCGGCTGCTGGAGGATGCTCAGCATTACTTGTGGTCAGATTCAAACGAGCTGACACCGGAGCGGGTCGTTATCGCGCGAGACGAGCTCACCGCCATGGGCAACAGCCTCAGCGAACTGCGCCCGATCAGCCGCAAGATCTTCTATCTGAACCGCTTCGAAGGCCGCACCAACCGGGAAATTGCAGGAGAACTCGGCATCTCCATCGGCGGCGTCGCCTATCATATCAAGCTCGTGCTAGATCATCTGGCCCGCGCCCGTGACAAGGCCTCCTCCGCATAGGCAGCTGAAAAGTTTACTGGCAGATAGACGTCCCCACGCGTCTTAAGTATTGAAACCGTCTGCAAATGCCAGGACGACCTGCGATCATATCTGTGGGGCCATGACTTCCGGAGAACACGATACCAGCCACATCCCGCGCGAAGACTTGCGCGAAGAAGCACGGGACTGGGTGGTGCGCCTCGCTTCCGGCGAGATGGAGGCCGCAGAGATCGCCGAATTCGAGGTCTGGCGTGCGCAAAGTTCCGATCACGAGGCGGCCTTTGCTTTCGAGCAGGCCGTCTGGCTCCAGGCGGACAGTTTCCGTCAGCAGCTCGGCCCCAGCAGCTGGGCGGCAGAAGACGTTGAAGCTCCCGCCGGCCTCGCGCCCATCCCTATCCCTCCGCCGCCTGCACGGGACCACCGCCCCGTTTGGCGCACTGCAAGCGCTGCCGGCATGGCGGCGGCGGCGATGCTCTCTGTCTGGATCTTTGCTAACGATGTCTGGCTCGCATTCGTGGCCGACCATCGCAGTGCATCAGGCGAGAAGGTTGAAGTCACCTTGCCTGACGGATCCACGGCCTCCCTCAATACCGACAGCGCTATCGGTGTGCGATTTACGAATGAGGAGCGCCGTATCTCGCTGCTGCAGGGCGAGGCGTATTTCGATGTGAGGAGTGACAAGACCCGGCCCTTTCTGGTGAGCGCGGAGGGCTTTTCGGCGCGAGCAGTCGGGACGGCCTTTGCGGTGCGTGAGGACGACGGAAAGATCATTGTGACGGTGACGGAAGGCACGGTCGAGGTCGCAGCCGAGGCGGACGGTGGCACAGCCGCAAAGCCGGTCACGGCGACGATGGACCAGCAGGTTGTCACAGGCCATGACAGCCACCTATCTCCTGCCCGGGAGATCGACAGCACTCAGGCCCTAGCGTGGCGTACGGGAAAGATCGTGCTGGAGGACGTGCCGTTCGCCCAAGCCATCGCCGAACTCGACCGCTACCGGCCAGGCCGGATCGTCATCGCCGGCACCGCACGCAAGGGGCCGGTGAGCGGCATCTTCTCGAGCTCCAGCCTCGATCATGCCATTGGCACAGTTGCGGCCCTCAAGGGTATGCGCGTGCGTACCGTGACGCCTTACCTGACCGTGCTCTACTGACTGGCCTCCCCGGCGGCACGCACTTTTTTCTCAAAAAAGCTGACTCTTCTGACGGCTTGCACGTCTTGCATGCGTACCGGGCGTCATCGCGCACGCCCACTGGTGAGTTACCTGTGACTTTGGGAGGCCGTCGATGTGTGGGGTTAAGTGCAGGGCCGCAAAGAGCCTGAAACGACTGCTGTTGGGCACGGCGTCATTCGCGGCCTTATTGCAGCCCACGTTGACAGCCACAGCGCAAACCGTTGAGCCCTCGCAACACCCAGGTGCCCTCACCGAAATCGGCAAGCTCATCCACGGCCTGCAAGCGGGTTCTCAGAAGAAGGCGCAATTCTTTTCCTTCAAGCCGCAACCCCTGGCGCAGGCCCTGACGAAGTTCTCCAACCAGACCGGAATACAGGTCGCCTATAGCAGCCCGGAACTGGACGGGCGGAGCACGAAAGGCTTCTCCGGAGAGTTTGAGCCGCAGGAAGCTCTCAAGCTGCTGCTGGACGGCAGCAAGGTAAGCCACCGTTTCACCTATGAGGACTCAGTCGTTGTACAGGTTGCCCAGACCGCGCCCGGCCGGGCGAACGACGGTGAGATCGCGCTGGATACGATTGTGGTCGAAGGCGAATTACTGGATCGAAACATCCAGAAAACCCAGACATCGGTAACAGTCGTTACCGGTGAGGAACTTGAGAGCCGAAGCGATACAGATCTCAGGGACGTGATCGATCGCACCGCTGGGGTGTCCAGCAGTGCAAGAGGCATCGGGATCGTTGTCCGGGGCATTGACGAGCGTGGCGTAGCAGGCAACGCGGGAGGCGGCGCCGGGTCAACGGTCACGACATCCGTGGACGGCGCGCGGATTTCGAATTTCAACCGCAGGAGCACCACTTTCATTCCGACCTGGGATCTTGAACAGGTCGAGATCCTGCGCGGCCCGCAATCGACCCAGACGGGACGAAACGCCCTTGCCGGCGCGGTGATCATCCGATCCAAGGATCCGACATACGACCAGGAGTTCAAGATCCGCGGCGGCGTCGGCAAAGGTAAGACTTTCCAGGGTGCTGTCGCATTCAACCAGCCCATCATCGATGACATCCTGGCGGTTCGGATCGCTGCAGAATTCAACCGGACCGACGGGTTCGTGATCAACCCAACGCTCGGCCGAGACGACGAAGCAGAAGTCAGAAACAAGAATATCCGTGCAGCAATCCGGTTCGACCCGACCGAAAACTTCTCGGCCATCCTCAAGTTCAGCTATCTCGATGCTCTTGATGGATTTGCGTCGAGCGATCCGACATTTTTCCCGCGGCGCGTGACGCTGACAAACGAGAAGACCGAGGATCGCGGAACCTACAAGAACACCAATCTGCGGATGAGCTTCAACGTCAACGAGTATGTCAGCCTCACGAGCGAAACCACCTACATCGACCGCAAATTCAGATTCAATGGAGACGCTGGCGGGGCCGGGAACGAAGGCTTTCTGAGCGACAACAACCCTGGCAGGTCCGTAGAGCAGGAAGTCAAGGTCATCTACAAAGACGATCGTCTGAATGCCGTTTTGGGCGGCTTTCTGTCGGATATCCGGGACGAGGCGAATGCGATGGCAGTTGCACCATCCTCCGCTCTCAGCCCGTTCCTGCCTCCCTTTACGATCACAGCATCCGTGCCGGCGCAGACTGATGTGCTGAATCTTGCGGTGTTCGGCGAAGCGGAGCTCACGGTCTTGGAGAAGATCCGGCTCATCGTCGGCGGGCGCTACGACTACGAGAAGGAAAAATTTTTTCGAAACAGCACCTTCAGGGCCACGAATCCAGCTTTCCAGCCGCTGCTCCCGGCAGACACGAGTGAGCTGACCTCGACGTCATTCGATGCATTTCTGCCAAAGGCGGGAATTGTCTTCGACTTCACGGATGAAGCCAGCCTGGGTTTCACCTATCAGCGCGGATATCGCGCCGGCGGCGCCGGTTTCAACATTTTCCAGAACCGGCAGTTCGAATTCAAACAGGAGTTCACGGACAATTTCGAACTGGCTCTGAGGTCACAATGGTTCGACAAACGGCTGACCCTCAACGCCAACGCCTACTACATCTACTGGAAGGATCAGCAGGTCCAGATCTTCGGTGCAAGCGGAGATCCTCGCGACATCACCACAGAAAATGCAGGCAGGTCGGAACTCTACGGCGGCGAGATCGAGATGCGCGCCAGTCCTACGCCCAGGTTGGACCTGTACGGCTCGTTTGCCTTCGTCCAGACCAGGTTCAAGGATTTCGTCTCGGCTGGCGTTCAACTCGCCGGCAACGAGTTCCGCAACGCGCCAAGATTCACCGCCGCATTCGGAGGTACGTTCAGATTCGACTATGGCTTCTACGTGGCCGCAGATGGGAACTACAAGTCAGCATCTTTCAGCGATGCTCAGAACACCGCGGCCTTCAGGTCAGATGACCGCTTCCTCGTTGACGTTCGCGCGGGTGTCAAAACTGAAAACTTCGATGTGTTCGCATACGTCAAAAACCTCTTCAATGAGACCTATGCCGCCGAGCGTGCATTGAATTCGGTTACAATCGGCGATCCTTTTACCTTCGGCGTGGTGGGGCAGTTCAACCTCTGACCGACATCCAGGACGCCCCCCTAGAGCAGACCAGTCCGGGATTCCACGCAATAAAGTGCAACCACTAACAAAAATTTCGCTCGCACCGAAAAAATTTCTGAAAATCCGGCTCCCTCGTTCGTCTTACGTATAGAGAACCAATTTTTGTGATGTCGGCCTCGCCTTGGCGGCGGAGCCGACTCTTTGTGTTGGGACAACATGAGCGTCGATGAGTTGAGTCCTGATACCGCGCCTGTGGACGCGCAAAAACGGGGCAGCCGCTGGAGAACGGCTGCAATTGTGCTGCTGGCCGGACCGCTCGCGATCATCTCAGCCACCCTTGTCATGATGGCCATGCCGCTCTGGTATCCGCCCGGGCCTGCGAAAATCGACAATATCGTCGTGCCCCTTCTGATTTTCCCTCTGATCTGGGCTGTTCTGTTCTTCCACGCATTGCTCGACCAGCGCCTGCTGCGGGTTACGGCTGTGACCTTGGCCGTTGGAGGCGTCAGCGCGCTGATGATCACTCTCAAGATGCTCGGCATGGCGTTTCAGGCTTGAGGCTTCGAAGATGATCGCACTCACTCAACGCAAGATGAAACTGCTCATAGGCGTCCACGGCTGGTCGGCGGTGATGCTTGGCTTTCTGCTCTATGCAGTGGTTCTCACCGGCACCATCGCAGTCCTCGCCAAGGAAATCGGGTACTGGTCGATCGGGCACATCTACACCCGGTCTGCCCTGGTACAGCCGGTCAACGATATCGTGCAGAAGCTCTCACGGAAGGTGGGGCGGGCCTATCGCGAAGATGTGAGCATCGGCACAACCCATTCAGGCACGCTGCGCGTCTACTTCCACAAGGGCGTTCGCAAAGCTGACGGGCTGACGAGGGACCGGGGTGTTCTTTTCGAAGTCGACCCCAAGACCGGAGACGTCCTCAGCAGGCGGGAGGGCTTTGGCCTTGATTTGCGCAAATCGGACCAGCCAAGCGTGCTAAAGCGGTTTCTCGTCGATACTCATGTACAACTCTACATGCCGAGGCCGTGGGGACTGCTGCTCACCGGCGTGCTGGGGCTCGCCATGATGGCAGCCGGGGTTTCCGGCTTCATCATTCATCGCCACCTGATCCGGGATGCGTTCACGCTGCGAAAGCGCGAAACCTCAGCCCTTACGGCACGGGACAGGCATTCCGTGGCCGGAACCTGGGGGCTTCCATTTGCTTTCCTGCTGGCCTTCACCGGCTGCTTCTTCAGCTTTGCAGGCTCAATCGGCATACCTGCGCTCGCGATGGTGGCCTTCGGCGGCAATGTCTCGCAGGCGCAGCGCATAGTGAACGGGACGCAATTCGAGCGCCCGGGCAAGCGCATCAAGACCGGCGATCTGGATGCCATGCTGGCGGATGCGCGAAAACGGTCCGGTGCCGTGCCAGCAGGCATCAGCGTACAGTTTTTTGCGCGGAAGAACGCCAAGGTGACGATCTCGCATTTTCCAAAGTTTGGAGAATTGCGCGGCAAGCTCTACGTCTACCGCGGTTTGACCGGTGAGTTCGTCAAGGAAAAGCCCGGTGTCGGGCAGGTTCCCTCATCAGGTTCAAACTTGCTGGCAATCATCGGGCCCCTGCACTTCGGCAATTTTGCCGGGCTGCTCTCCAAGGCGATCTGGGTCGCGCTGGGTTTTTCCTCCTGCTACGTGATCATCAGCGGCCTGACCTTGTGGCTCAGGCGCCGATTGCCTGGGTCGGCCTGGGGTTGGTTTGAGCGGTATGTGCATGTGCTGGCGATCGGTCTGCCCCTGTCACTTGTCGCCTCTGCGTTTGCCTTTTTCCTCTTCAGGGGCACGCCGGCAGTGATCAGCGCCACTCCACTCGGTTTCGTGATCGCTGCGGGAAGTCTATGCGTCCTGGCACTCTTTCTGTCCGGCAGAAGACTGGAGAGAACTTTATGGATTGCGCTTTCGCTCTCGCTGCTTCTGCTTCCTCTCATGAGAATGATGACTGGAGGCCCGGGCTGGCCGGCTGCGCTTGATAACGGCGCAGGCATCGTCGTGGCTGTGGACCTCATGCTGCTTTGCGCCGCAACCGGCTGTGGCTGGCAGGTGTGGGGGCAAAAGCTACGCGACAGAACGACAGAACCGGTGGCGGCGTGAACCATGGCTGCGAACCTGGCGACATTTACGGCATCAATTGCCTGCTCGACGGCCTGCATCGCCTATCTGGGACTCTCCGATCCGAAACGGCGCGGAGTTCGCGGCTCCGCGAACGCAAAGCTGAGCAGAAAGCGCGTTCTGGGTCTCATCGGAAGCCTCGCTCCAGGTCTCTGGCTGCTGGTGCAGCTCGAAGGCGCCTACTTCCTCATGTGGTTCGGATATGTTGCTGTCCTTGGCTGGGCCATCGCCCTCATCTTGCAAAAGAGGGGCGCATGACCGCCTCACGCAACGCCATTGTGTCCGTCGGGAAAGAGCATTGAAATGGTGATCGTTCGTTTGGTTTTTACAGCTGTTGCGTTGTTGATTGCCTGGCCCAATCCGGTTCTGGCCGCGAGCCCCTCTGAGCGTGACGTCATCAACACCTACGCGGATATTGCCGTGGCGAAATATGAAGATTCCCTCTCCATGGCCAGGAAGCTCAACGCGGCAATCGGCAAGCTGCTTGGCGAGCCCAATCAACACAATCTGGATGCTGCCCGCGCCGCCTGGGTCGCTGCTCGCGTGCCCTACATGCAGACCGAAGTCTATCGTTTCGGCAACGCGGTGGTGGATGACTGGGAAGGCAGGGTCAACGCGTGGCCTCTGGACGAAGGGATGATCGATTACGTCGCCGGAGAGTATGGCACCGAGTCCGAGATCAACGAGCTTTATGTTGCCAATATCGTGGCCAGCAAACAGCTGAGTCTCAGTGGCCGCAAGATTGATGCCTCGCAGATCTCAAGAGCCCTGCTGATCGACACGCTGCACGAGGCTGGAGGCGTGGAAGCCAACGTGGCGACCGGCTATCACGCCATCGAGTTTCTGCTCTGGGGACAGGATCTGAACGGGACCGAACCGGGTGCCGGCAACCGCCCGCCAACCGACTTCGACATATCCGCCTGCACAGGTGGCAACTGTGAGCGCCGCGCTCAGTATCTGCGTGTTGCCGCAGAGATCCTCATCGAAGATCTATCCTGGATCATCAAACAGTGGCAGGCCGGGGGATCGGCGCGCGACACGCTTCTTTCCAGCGGCGAGGGTCAGGGTATCACGGCGATTTTCAACGGCATGGGATCGCTGACCTACGGCGAACTTGCCGGAGAGCGCATGAAACTCGGCCTCATCCTGCACGAGCCTGAAGAGGAACATGACTGCTTCTCGGACAACACGCACAACTCTCATTATTTCAATGTCATCGGGATCCGGAACATCTATCTCGCGAGCTACACACGCCTCAATGGCGAAGTGGTAAGCGGCCCCAGCCCCTCTGACCTGGTCAAGGCTGCTGATGCTGAAACAGACCGGAAACTGAGGGCGGCGCTGGAAGCATCGGAGACGGAGTTTGCCGCTCTGAAGAAGCGCGCGGAGACCGTGGAGGCCTATGACCAGATGCTTGCCGAAGGCAACGAAGCCGGTAATGCGGCGATCACCAAAGCGATCGACGCCCTCCTCGCCCAGACCAAGGATATCGAAGCTGCGATCGCAGCGTTGAATCTGAAACTGGTGGAGTTTGAAGGCTCTGACAGTCTCGATGATCCTGACAACATCGGGAAGTTTTGAGCCTGCCAGAACCGGCAGGCACCGTCCAAGAAGAAACAAATTTGACCAACGCAAGGGAACGTCTGCAGATGTTTTTTCGATCTCTGACCCAGCAACTGAAACGGGCTACAATCATCCTGCTCGCCGCGGTATCCGTCACGGTGGCGCTCTCCGGTCCGGCGGCGTCTCAGGATGGCGGCCTCGACATGACTCTGAACAGGGTCAAGACCAGCGGAGAAGCCTGCCGGTTTACCTTCATATTCCGGAACGCGCTCGGTGCGGCGATCGACAAGGCCTCCTTTGAGCTCGTGGTATTTACCGAAGGAGGGCTGGTTGACCGCTTTGTACAGATCACGACGGGCGCTATGCCCAAAGGCAAGATGCGGGCAAAACAGTTCGACTTCGACAAGCTGGATTGCGCCAAGGTCGAAAAAGTGCTCGTGAATGACGTGAAGGCCTGCGACGGCCAGGGGCTCGATCCTGCAGTTTGCCTCGCACGCCTCAATGTCTCCGGCAACAAATCAATCGAGCTTCTGCTCTAACAGGAAATCATGACCATGAGTGTTGCGTTTGACGCCATCAGCAAGCTGCTGGCCCTTGGCGGGCCTGTTGTCCTGATCCTGCTCGTTCTCTCCATCATTGCGCTGGCGGCGGCTCTCCTGAAGCTCTGGCAGTACACTCGGGTTGGCCGCTCAAATCCGGATGCCCTGAGGCGGATCGTATCCGCCTGGGCCACAGGTGACGCAGCCGGAGCCAGAACGAAGGTAACGGTCCTTTCCGGTCCGGTCGCCCCCATTCTCTCCAACGCCATGAACGTCCTCGCCGCCGGGGCAGATCCGGTTCACGTGCGCGAGGACGTGGAGAGGCTGGCCGTGCGAACGCTCAACAGCATGCGATCAGGCCTGCGCGTTCTCGAAGTCATTGCCCAGACAGCACCGCTTCTTGGTCTGTTTGGTACCGTTCTCGGCATGATTGAAGCGTTTCGCCAGCTGCAGGCGGCGGGCAGCCAGGTCGATCCGGCAATTCTTGCAGGCGGTATCTGGGTGGCCTTGTTGACCACTGCCGCCGGTCTGGCTGTCGCTATGCCGGTATCCATTATCCTGGCCGCGTTCGAAGCCCGCATCGCCAGGGAGAACGGCATCATGGACGATGTTCTGACGGCACTCTTCACCGGCGCACCCGCCGAGCCAGGAATGGTCAAGGTTCCCGCACCCGCGGTCCCCACGGAGCCCGGCTATGCGCACGGCTGATCGCGGTGGCAACCTGCGGCGGCCATTGCCGCTGACACCACTGATTGACGTCGTCTTCCTGCTGCTCCTGTTCTTCATGCTGGCCTCGGTGTTCCAGAAGGAGGGCGAGATCGAAATCACGGCAGCAGGCAATGCCTCCTCCACTCCGTCTACTTCAAGGCCGGTGTTTATCCGCCTGCATGGAGACGGGCGCTTCGATGTGAACGGTCAGGAAATCGAAGGCAAGAAGCTCGGTGAAGCCGTGGCACTGCTTACCGCGGGCACAGAACAGCTTGCTGGTGCGGTGATCCAGATACGCGAAGGCGCCAAGACGAAACACGTGGTGGATGGGCTCGTCAGCCTGCGCCGGGCGGGTGTTCAGCCCGTGGCGATGGTGAAGTAGGAGTACGAGAGTTCAATGCGTATCAGGGCGCCGCAACCAAAGCGCAAGGAAGCTGATCAGCTGCCGCTGATCAACATTGTCTTCCTGATGCTCGTTTTCTTTCTGATCGCGGGCACGATTGCGCCAACCTACGATCTGGACGTGCGTCCGGCGAGCGCCAAGGATACCGAAGCGGGCGAACTTCGCCGTCCTGCACTCTTCGTCACACAGGACGGCAAGCTCTCGTTCAAGCAGGAAGAGCTGTCCCCCGAGAACATTCGGGCCGCACTGGAGGCCGCAAACCTCGACAAGGATATCGGGCTGAGGATCGTGGCGGATCGGGAAGCAGACGCGGCGATTGTTCTGAATGTCCTGAGCGCCGCCCAGGCAGCGGGCCTTTCGCGTCTCTTCCTGGTCACCTTGCGTGAGGGTGGCTGATGCTGCGGCTTACCCCCGGCAGATGGCTCTTTGCGATTGCCGTCAGCGTCATCATCCACCTCACCGCCGTCACTGTTCTCAACAGCAGAGCGCCGGATACCGAAGATGAGCGGGCGGCAGGCGGGCTCACCGAGATATCGGTGGCCATTACACCGTCTGAATTTTTCCCGTCTTCATCCTCAGAACAGGTCGACACCACCGATCAGTTGGAAGAAACCAACGAGCCCGATACCGCTCCGAATGTGGCGCCAGAGTCGGTCCAGGCCTCCGAGGGTATCCAGGAAGCAGATGTTGCTGAACCGGCAAGTTCTGTCGATGACGCCAAACCGGTCACACTGGAGCAGATCAGCGAGGCAGAAAACCAGGAGCCGCAGCCGCCTGAGGAAACTGCAGGGCCCGCAGAGTCCAAGCCGGCTGACACGGCAAACCCGGCAGCTGCCAGACCTATCGAAACCTCCGAAGCGCCGGAGCCAAATCGTGTTGAGAATCCGGAACAGGCAGAGCCGCTTCCGGTTGAGACACCGGAAACCGCCGTGGCGGCGCTGGCCGTATCGAGGCCGCTTACCGAGACCAAGAACGAAGTGTCGAAGTCTGTAACCGCAACCCAGGAAGTTGCAGAGATCAAACCTCCGAAGGAGACCAAACCCGAGAAGTCCAAGACGAAGAACGCCGAGAAGCCCAGATCAAAACCCAAGGCGAAGAAGAAGGAACCCAAAAAGAAGGTCAAAAAGAAAGCCAAAAAGAAAGGCAAGAAGAAGAAGACGGCCAAGAAGCGCAAGTCCCGGTCGGCCAGCGCAGCCTCTTCCTCGCGTCGCGGCAAATCCAGAAAGAAAGCGGGAGACGGCGGCCGTTCCCGCAAAGCAGCGGGCCGCGCCAAGCTCCGGAGTTATCTCGGACGGGTTCAATCGAAAGTCAGGCGTCAGAAGCGCTATCCCGCCGCCGCCAAGAGAAAGGGCGGCACAGTGGTCGTAGCCTTCACCATCACCCGCAGCGGCGGGGTGTCGGGCCTGCGCCTGCGGCGCCGCTCCGGTAACGCGGCACTTGATCGCGAGGCCCTCGCCATGGTTCGCCGCGCCTCACCCTTCCCGCCCATTCCGCGCGAGATCGGCAGATCCCGGCTGGCATTGTCCATCCCCATCCGTTTCTCCAGAAGATGACGCGCTCGCATCCCAGTCAGGAACTGTCTTGCCTGACTTTCCGGGGCATGCGGCGGGGTTTCTCAAAAACACCGAAACTGCAGGCCGCGCCGAAAGATTTGCTGCCGTAAAGCATCCAGAACACACCAGATCGACAGGCCTGCCCAACGCGCGGTTTATAGGCAATGCCTTCGTGAAATCGCAGATCGAAGCAGCGATTTGGCAGCCTGCTCAGATAGCTCGCGCGCCGCGACAGCCGATGCTGAGATGCCGCTCGTCAATCGCCCGATGCTTCCGACAGCATGACGCGTCAAGCACAGCCTGGTCTCCCCAAATGCGTTCGAACTCCAACCGCACGGCTTCGAGCTTCCTGGACGCGGGAGCCCCATGCAATGGCAAGACACTTATCAACAGAACAATCAATCCCAGGATCGCGGGCATGTTCGGCGTCCCAACTGTTGGCTTGAAAATCAAACTTTCAGCATTGGTCAAATGATCAGGAGGTTTTGCTGTCGTGACAAGCGTCGGCTTCTGGCAGATTTTGTTGAGAACGCCCGCGACGGGGACTGTTTCTGTGTCTGCTTGTAGTTGGAGCGCACGTTCGGTTCCCGCTGAACAGGTTTCGGTTGGCGGGGCGGTGAGCTGTTGGGCCGGATCAATGCGATCGGTCAAGCCGGTTGTCCTGTCGGCGGCGGAACAGGTTTGAGTTTGACGAGCTTTCTGAGGCTCTGGGCTGCGGCGGTAAGCAGGAGCTCGTCTTTTGTCCCATTTGGCCCCCTGAGCCTGAGACGTCCCAGATTCAATATTCGCTTGAAGTGCGCGAACGACATCTCCACCTTCTTGCGATTCCGGCAGGAGGCCTCATAGGCCTACGTCTCGGCTATGTCGCGCACCATATCCCGGGCGCCTTCATAGCTGCGGTGGAGGATTCAGCAAAACT
>JBCCEL010000115.1:0-15844 GCA_039030315.1 Pseudomonadota bacterium | reverse complement strand
TGCGCCTGTCGCATACGCAAGCCGAGCTTTCGCACAAACCGATGGGACAAGCCCAACGGTCCTGCCCTTTGTCTACGGCATGGACCCGGTGGCCGGCCTCTCCCTGATGGTGGGCCTGGTGGCCGTCATCCCGACATCGGATACCTTCGCCTCCGTTCTGCTGGGAATACCCGGCTCCTCGGCCTCGCAGGCCACGGTGCTGGACGGTTTTCCGCTGTCCAAGCAGGGCCAGGCGGCGCGCGCGCTTGCGGCGGCGTTCACGTCTTCGCTCTTCGGCGGCCTGTTCGGCGCTCTGCTTCTGACATTCTTCATCCTGATTGCCCGGCCGCTTGTCCTGGCCTTCGGCGTGCCGGAGCTTCTGCTGCTCACGATCCTCGGCTTCTCCATGGTCGGCGTGCTGGCCGGACGCAGTCTCTTGAAAGGTCTCGTAGCTGTCGGTCTAGGCATGACTGTCGGGGCAATCGGCGAAGCGCCGGCTCAAGGGTCATCCCGGCTCGACTTCGGCTCCTGGTATCTGCAGGACGGCCTGTCGCTCGTGGTTGTCGGACTGGGCATATTTGCCGTCCCCGAAATCATTTCCCTTTTGCGCAAGGACCGCGCGATATCGGAAACCGCAAGCCTTGGTGCAGGATGGTTCGACGGCGTGTCGGACTGGTGGCGCAACAAGTGGCTGTCGCTGCGCTGCGCGACGATCGGCGTGATCGTGGGCGTGGTGCCCGGTCTCGGCGGCTCGGTGGTCGACTGGATCTCATACGGACACACGGTCCAGACGACGAAGGACCGGTCCAAGTTCGGCAAGGGGGAAATCCGCGGCGTCATCGGCCCTGAATCGTCGAACAACGCCAAGGAAGGCGGCGGACTGGTCCCGACCCTGCTCTTCGGCATCCCGGGCTCCGGGTCAATGGCGGTCTTCATCGGCGGCATGATCCTGCTCGGCTACGAAGCCGGCCCCCAGATGATCCGCAATGATCTTCCGGTCACCTACACCGTGGTATGGTCCCTGGCACTGGCCAACGTCATCGGCGCGGGCCTGTGCATCTTCCTGTCCGGCGGCATCGCGCGGCTGACGGTCATCCGCTTTCCGCTGCTTGTGCCGTTCCTCTTCATGATGATCTCGTTTGCGGCCTTCCAGTCGAAGCAGACGCTCTGGGATCTCGCCGCCCTGGTTGCCATCGGCATGCTCGGCATCTTCATGCGCCGTTTTGAGTGGTCGCGGCCTGCCTTCCTCATCGGCTTCGTCCTCGCCGACCAGGCCGAAGTCTACACCTACCAGGCCACCCAGATCGCCATGCTGAAGGCAAAGTCCGGTGGCCTGAGCGGTGCGCTCGCCTATCTCTTCACCCCGGTCGGGATCACCCTCATCGTCATCATTGCTGTGTCCATCTGGCTCGGCATGCGCCAGTCCGCCTCAATGCATACCGATGATGATGCGCTGGAAACAGGCGAAAAACGCGCGCCGGTCATCTTCGCACTGGCGGTCACGGTGTTCCTGGCTGTCGCTCTGGCCGACGCCCTCTCCGTGCGTGTCCTCACCGACAAGGTGTTTCCCGTCACCATCGTGGCAGCGTCCCTGCTCGGTGCTCTCATCCTGCTCATCCAGATGAGGCGACGGCCCGAAACCGACACCATGTTTGCAGATTGGGAGCGCAAGGGCGAAGATGCGGACGCTCCACACGGGCTGTGGATCACGCTTGCCTGGTTTGCGTCCCTGCTCGCACTCACCGCGCTGTTCGGCTTCGTCATCGCGCTCGCGATCTTTTTCGTCGCCTTCTTGCGGATCCGCGCAAGGGCAGAGTGGTTGCGGATCGGCCTTCTCACTGCCGGTGGCGTGGGCATACTTCTGGTGATGGCGGCGGCCCTGAACCGCGATTTCCCGCCGGGCCTGCTGCAGGATCTCGTCGAGCTTCCCTGGCCTTTCTCAGGATTGTAGCCACTCCATGCCCAGCAAAGACATCCCTTGCATCCTCATGCGCGGCGGCACCTCGCGCGGACCCTACTTCAATGCAGCTGATCTGCCTGGTGACCGGGACAGGCTGGCGGACGTGTTGATTGCCGCGCTGGGTGCTGGCTCGCCATTTCAGGTTGATGGAATCGGCGGCGGGCAGGCAACAACCAGCAAGGTGGCCATGCTCTCGCCCTCGGATCATGAATGGGCGGATGTCGACTACTTCTTTGCACAGGTAAACGCCGAAAAGGCCGAGGTCGATTTTGCCCCAAGCTGCGGCAACATTCTTGCCGGCGTCGGACCGGCCGCCGTTGAAATGGGGTTGCTGCCTTCAGCTTCCGGGGAGACCCGGGTGCGGATCAACAGCGTGAACACTGGTGCCCTTGTCGAGGCCGTGGTGCAGACTCCTGATGGCTCGGTGGAATACGACGGTGAGGCGGCGATCGACGGCGTGCCGGGGACAGCGGCACCGGTCGTTCTCAATTTCAAGGACGTGATAGGCTCCAAGACCGGCGCCCTGTTCCCCACCGGCAATCCCATCGACGTGATCCAGGGCATCGAAGTGACCTGCATCGATGTCGCGATGCCGATGGTCATAGGCCGAGCGGCGGACTTCGGGCTCACCGGATATGAAAGCCGGGCGGCCCTCGACGAAAACGGCAGCTTCTTTGAGCGCATGGAGCCGCTGCGGCTCGAGGCGGGCAGAATGATGGGTTTGGGTGACGTCAGCCAGTCTGTCGTGCCCAAATTCGGACTGCTCGCCCCGCCCCGCAACGGCGGAGCGATCGCTGCCCGATATTTCATGCCCTGGAAATGCCATCCGACATACGCAGTCACCGGCTCGATCTGCACGGGCTCCTGCCTGCTTGCGCCCGGCACTGTCGCGCAAGGCATGGCGCAGACTACCAATGTCTTGCCGACGCCAATTCAGATCGAGCACACTGCCGGTGTCATCGATGTCGTCTTCGACTGGGCAGAGCAGGACGGCGACTTTCAGCTCAACTCGGCCGGCCTTTTGCGCACGGCGCGCAAGCTGTTCAGGGGCACAGTGTCCGTTCCCGCAAAGCTGGGCTAGGCCGCTCTGGATGCATCGAGGAACTGGCGTCCGGCAGCGGTGGTGCGGACCATGACCTGGCCGTCCTTGCCGGGTTCTCGTACGACGAATCCGGCGTCGACCGCATCTTCCCAAACCGAGAGCCGCGGGCATGACGTCCGCCATGCCTCCATGACCTCTTGATAAGGACGCGGTCTGGCATCGACCCACTCGACAAGGTCGTAAACGAGCGAAGGATTGTCCATTGTCATTCGGAGAGACTCTTTGGGCTTGGCGATGGCCGCATCGCGGGATAACTAAAGAGCTGGCTTTGATTTTACCATAGCACAGATCGACAGGTTGGTCCCCAAGTGACAACAGTGCGCAGGCAGCTAACGGCCCATCACTGGGGCGCAGGCGTGGCAGAGATCGAAAACGGTGTGCTGAAGCGCGTCGGCCCGCATCTGGACGACCCGGATCCCTCCCTCATCAATGAGAACATTGCCGGCAGCACCTACGGGCGCGCCCGTGTGCTGCGTCCGGCCGTCCGCAAGAGCTATCTGGAAAACGGCTTCTCGAGAGCAACCCGGAACCGCGGCGAAGAGCCGTTCGTCGAAGTCTCGTGGGACCAGGCGCTCGACCTGGTCGCGGACGAATTGGGCCGTGTGCGAAGCACATATGGCAACGGCGCCATTTTCGGCGGCTCCTACGGTTGGGCCAGCGCGGGCCGCCTGCACCATGCCCAAAGCCAGTTGAAGCGCTTCTTGAACACCGCCGGCGGTTTTGTGCGTTCAGAAGGCAATTACAGCTACCATGCCGCGCTGATCCTGATGCCGCACATTGTCGGCAATTTCAGGGACCACGTTAAGGAAGCCACACGCTGGACCACTGTGGCGGCGGAAGGTCAACTGGTGGTCATGTTCGGCGGTGTTCCCTTACGCAACGCCCAGGTCTCAGGTGGTGGCATCGCCCGGCACACTCTCAAGAACGATCTCCTGGCTTGCAAGAAAGCAGGGGTGGAGTTCGTGAATTTCAGCCCCCTCAGAACCGATGCCATCGAGGAGCTTGAGGCGGAATGGCTCGCGCCCCGCCCTGGATCGGACACGGCCATAATGATGGGCCTCGCGCACACCATCCTGGCCGAAGAACTCCATGATCGGGAATTCCTGGACCGGTACACCGTCGGCTTCGACCGGTTTGCCGCCTACCTCACCGGCCACAACGACGGTACTGCCAAGACGGCGGAGTGGGCCTCGGCCTTGTCTGGTATTCCGGCAGGACGCATCCGGCGCCTCGCCCGGGACATGGCCGCCAAACGCACCTTGATCTGCACGGCCGTTGGCCTGCAACGGGCCGACTACGGCGAGCAGCCGCTCTGGATGACCGTCACGCTCGCCGCGATGCTGGGGCAGATCGGACTTCCCGGTGGAGGTTACGGCATCGGCTATGCCGCGGATGCCAGCATCGGCACGGTGAACCGCCCGGTGCCCTGGCCGCATTTCCCGATGGGGCTCAACCCGGTTTCAGACTACATCCCAGTCGCCGCCATCGCCGACATGCTGCTCTGCCCGGGCCAGCCTTACGCGTTCAATGGCAAAACCAGGACGTATCCGGACATCCAGCTGGTGTGGTGGGCAGGTGGCAATCCCTTCCACCACCATCAGGACCTGAACCGGCTCCGCCAGGCCTTTCAGAAGCCGGAAACGATTATCGTGAGCGAGATAAACTGGACCGCAACCGCGCGCCACGCCGACATCGTTCTGCCCGTTGCATCCGCGATGGAGCGCTCCGACTTCGGGGCAGGCAATCAGGACCGGGCCATCATCCCCATGCCCAAGGCGGTGGAACCTCCGGGCGAGGCGCGGGAAGAATACTGGATCTATTCCGAACTGGAGAAGCGCCTGCAGCTCAATGGCGCCTTCAGCAAGAACCGCAGCTCGCGCGAGTGGCTGGAAGACATGTGGGACCAGCTCGCCAAACGCACGAAGGGCAAGGCCGATCTGCCTCAGAAACTGGACAGTTTCCTCGCAGGCGGGATCGTCACTCTTGAGGACCCCGAACCGAACGCCGTTTTTCTGAGCGCCTTCCGGTCCGATCCGGAGGCCAACCCTTTGACGACGCCGTCAGGCAGGATCGAGCTCTTCTCCGAGACGATCGATGGTTTCGGATATGACGACTGCCCAGGGCATGCGACCTGGCTGCCGCCGCGGGAATGGCTGGGTGATGGCAAGGCCAAGACATATCCCTTGCACCTGATCTCCGGTCAGCCGGAGACCCGGCTCCACAGCCAGTACGACAATGGTGCGTTCAGCCTGAGCAAAAAGGTCGCGGGTCGGGAGCCGGTTCTGATCAATTCGGCCGACGCTGCCGATCGCGGCATCGGGGATGGCGATGTTGTGCGGCTATTCAACGACCGCGGAGAGTGCCTGGCCGGCGCTGTAGTGACGGATGATGTTCGGGCCGGGGTCGTGTTTCTCTGGACCGGAGCCTGGTATGCTCCCGATTTCGCGCACGGGAATCACCGCGACGTGCACGGCAATCCGAATGTTCTGACTCATGATCTCAGAACATCCAGTCTGTCCCAGGGCCCCGCCGCGCAGAGCGCCCTGGTGCAGCTGGAAAGGTTTCAGGACGAACCGCCGCCCGTGGATGTGTTCGACCCTCCTCTGGCAAACACAGGACGGCTGTGATTGGTTTGATTGATGGACACCGAACTTTCCAGATCTCCCATATCCCTCTGGGACGCATCCGCCGTAGAAGCGGATTTTTCATCAGACTTTCCAGGAGACTGCGCAGCGGATCTCGCTATCGTGGGCGGCGGCTTTACCGGGCTGTCCACAGCACTGCACGGTGCGAAAGCCGGGCTGAACTGTCATGTTCTGGAGGCCGAGCACATCGGCTTCGGCGGCTCGGGCCGCAATGCGGGGCTCTTGAACGCAGGCCTCTGGCTGCCGCCGCAGGACGTGCGCGCCCAGCTCGGCGAAGAGACCGGCGCCCGCTTCATCAAGGCCTTCGGCGAGGCGCCAGCCTATGTATTGTCCCTGATCGAAGAACACCAGATCCGCTGCGAGGCGACACGGTCAGGCACCATCCATGCCGCTCATGCGCCGAAAGGCTACGAGGATCTGGCGCGGCGTGCTGAAGAATGGCAACGCCTGGGGGCGCCGGTCGATCTGCTTTCGCGAGAGCAGGCTTGTGACAAGATCGGCAGCGACGCCTTTTACGGCGGCCTGTTGGACCGGCGTGCCGGAACCATCAACCCAATGGGCTATGTGCGCGGCCTGGCACGGGCCGCGCGGGGCGCCGGCGCAAAGATCTCGACCGGCGTCCGGGTCAACGCCCTCAGCCGGGATGAGAGCAAGTGGCGGGTAGACACAGATCAGGGCACCGTCACAGCGGACGCCGTTGTTCTTGGCACGAATGCCTATTCCGACAAGCTATGGCCCGGCCTGAACCGGACCTACACCATCATCCACTACTTCCAGCTCGCAACAGAGCCGCTGGGCGAACAAGTGAAAGATATCCTGCCGGAGCGGCAGGGTCTGTGGGACACGGGCACGATCATGTTCTCCGTTCGCAAGGACGCCTTCGGGCGGTTGCTGATCGGCTCCATGGGCCGGGTCCATGGCGGGATGAACGGCCTGTCCAGACGCTGGGCCGAGAAGAACCTGGCCCGCGTCTTTCCCGCGCTCGGTGATGTGGCGTTCGAGGAGGCCTGGCACGGCAAGATCGCCATGACGCCGGATCATCTGCCGCGGATCCACCGGCTGGCCGATGGCCTCTACACACCCATCGGCTATAACGGGCGGGGCATCACGACCGGCACGATCTTCGGCAAGGCAATGGCGGAGCTGATCAGCGGCGGCAAGGAGAGCGAACTGCCTCTGCCGGTGACGGACGTGAAGACTGTTGCCTCGGCGCCGATCATGTCACGGGTCTACGACATGGCCTTCACGGCCAACCAGGTCCGCAAGAGCTTCTGACGCGGCGCACTCTCAAGACAAACGCAAAAAGGAGGGCGCCCCCCGGCACCCTCCGCAAACTTTCATGGCCGTGGTGTAAGGTGATCAGCCCTGGCGTGCCTTGAATCGGCGCCGGCTCTTGTTGATCACATAGAGCCGGCCCTTGCGGCGGACCACACGATTGTCACGGTGCCGCTTTGCCAGCGACTTCAGCGAATTGCGAACTTTCATGATAACACCCATATGCGGAGAGCCGGAGCACCCGCTGTCGGAATTTGGCGGGAAAATAAGGATGGTGCCCCGGGAAGTCAACCGTACAGCAACCGTTCAGACTGAGTTGCGTAAAGATTTCTTTCAAAGGATCATCGGAACAGGGCATGTGACGTTTACATGGAAATGGCTATCACCATAGGAAGCGCCCTTCTGGGCTTCAGCGGCGTGGGCTGGGCGCTGTGGACGGAAAAGCGGCCGATCGACCCGCTGAAGCCACGGCTGATTCCGACGACGCCTGTGCTGTTCATGTGCCTGGTGATCATCATTTTCGCCGCAGCCCACCTGATCACCCTGATCACGGGCCAGCCGCATGTGGGCCGGTTCGGCATCTGACCGCAATCTCGCTGTAGCACTCAGAACCTGACGCAGGTGTCCGACACCGTCTTCAAGACGGATTTTTGCTTGAACCGCGTCTTGTAGGCGTCAATGATTTCATCGAACAGGGTTTCGTTCGCCTGGCCTGGCGCATGGGCGACAATCAGCATCTTGCTGCGCTCCACCTTGGTGTCACCGTCCGGGCCGCGCCAGAACCCTTGAGCATCGGTGACCGTGAAGCCATCTGGAAAACGCGGTACTATCTCTGCGCTCAGGAATGACAGCCAGTCCAGATCGGAGACGGTTCCGCCCGAGGCGATACTGCGCCCGAAAAAGATAGTGGTGGTCAGCCAGCTCATCTCGTCCGGCTTGCACGTCAGGCCGTGCGCGGCGGGGCGTTCAGAGGCCGGTGCAGCTGTCAGGGCAGACAAAACAAGGACAAGGGCGATCAGCCCGGGTACGACTCGTAAGGCCCGATGCATCGGGTCCTAATTGCGTTCTTCGGGGAGGACGGGGAGAGGGTGCACTTCAATGCCTTCCTCTCTCAGGTCTTCGGCGTCCTTTTGGGTCGCCTCGCCGTAGATGCCTCGCTGTTTAGTTTCCTCATAGTGGATCTTGCGGGCTTCGTCCGCAAACTTGTCGCCCACATACTCGGAGTTCTCGGCGACATGCTCGCGGACCTTTCGGATCATTTCCGCCAGTTCGGGCTGGGAGGGCACGGGAGCGTTATGCACGGGCGCTGCGGTATCTGTCTTTGTGTTGGATTTTGCCGGAATGCCGGGCGCCATCAGAGCTTTGGAGACATCGGACTTGCCGCACACCGGGCACTCCACAAGTCCAGCCTTGCATTGCTTCTCGAAAGCATCGGAATTGCTGAACCAGCCATCGAATTCGTGGCCGCTGCTACACACCAGATCGTAACGGATCATGAAACTGCCCTTTGCTCCAGCGCTTCCCGCGGTGCTTTCCAGCCAGGGTTGAGCGAGAAAGCCGGAACACGCCTGCGCGCGGCTTCTATCTCAGAAGGGTCGATCTCGGCAAGTACCACTCCGATTTCTTCTCCGCCATCTGCCAGGATCTCTCCGCAAGGCGACACGACAAGGCTGTGGCCATAGGTCTTGCGTCCGCACTCATGTTCCCCACTCTGGGCAGCCGCCAAAACGTAGGCACCTGCATCGATCGCCCGGGCGCGCAGAAGGGTGTGCCAGTGGGCCTTGCCCGTCGGCACCGTGAATGCGGACGGCACGGTCAGCACGCCTGCACCTGCCTGGGCGAGAGTCCGAAACAGAGCCGGAAAGCGCATGTCGTAGCAGATCGTCATTCCCAGCTTTGCCCAGGGAAGCGCCGCCATGACCGCCCTCTCTCCAGGCTCATAACGCTTGGACTCCAGGTAGCTTTCGCCGCCTCCCAACTCGACATCAAACATGTGGATCTTGTCGTAGCTGGCTTTAATCGCACCGTCCGGCGCAAACAGGAAGGAGCGGTTCGCATAACGGCCATTCCTGAGGCGGATTGCGAGTGAACCGATATTGAGCCAGAGACCAAGTTCGGCCGCCAGCGCGGAAAACCGCGAGACCCCCGGATCGTCAACCTGGTATGAAGCGGCCTCGCTCAGTCTCTCTGCAGAGGTCTCAAGCAGGTGAGTCATTTCAGGAGTGGAAACGAAATTCGCGCCCTGCCGCGCGGCTTCCCGGACAAGAGAAGAGACCACCTCGATGTTCTCTTCGATATTCCGTCCGGAACAACACTGAACAAGCGCAGCCGTGAAGGAGCGGGCCGTCATCCGGAGAGCGTACTCATGCTCCGGCGAGCAATGGGTCGAGCTCGCCGCTCGTTTCCAGAGCGTTCAGATCATCGAACCCGCCCACATGTCTTTCGCCGATCCAGATCTGCGGCACAGATGTGCGGCCGCCCGCCAGTTCCGTCATCTTCGCACGTTCGGACCGGTCGAACGTGACGTCTATCTCGTCATAAGACACGCCCTTCCTGCTGAGAAGCGCCTTGGCGGCATAGCAGAACGGACAAAGCCTGGTCGAATAGATCTTTATACTCGCCATGAAGATCACAGAGGTCTTTTTCTATTGTGCATCAAATATGTGACCCGGACGGCCGGATGACAAGGGCAAACACAAGCACATCAACCGTTTGTGCGCCTGCCTGCAGGAGGACCTCGGCGCATGCTTCCGCAGTCGCACCGGTCGTGAGCACATCATCGACAAGCACACAACGCTTGCCGATGAGTTCCGGCTTCATCACTTCGGGAACCGAGAATGCGTTCCGCACATTTCGCCGTCGGTCGGCATGATCGAGGCCGACCTGCGAGCGTGTCGGCCGGTCGCGCCGAAGCACATCCAGACGCACCGAGACCTGGGTTCCTTCCACGACGTGCCGCGCAAGAATTGCGGACTGGTTGAACCGCCTGCGCCAGAGCCTGAACGAATAGAGCGGCACCGGGAGGATGAGGTCGGCATCCTCAATGAGTTCTGCTCCCGCACGCCGCATGAGCCTGCCCATCAGCTGAGCCACTTCGTGTCGGTCCCGGTACTTCAGGGCGTGGACGATCTGCCGGGAATGTGTATCGAACTGAACTGCGCCCCGCGCCCTGTTCCAGACCGGAGGACGGGCAGCGGCGCGCGGGCTGACGACACCTTCACCCGGATCGTAGGAGAAGGGCGTCCCAAGACGGACACAGAGCGGCGCATCGAGAAACGAGAGTTTTGGCCAGCACCCGGCGCAAAGGCTGCCATGAAGGTTGATCGCGCCCCTGCACATCGGGCAAATGGGCGGCATGATCACGTCGAGAGACCAGGATGCGACCGCGCGAAGCGCACCGGCCACGCGTCGCCGGCCAGGTGCCAGAAGATCCAACCCGGTTAATGATCCCATGTCTTCAATGATGCCGCGGCTGCCGGTGGCGTTCAAGTGCTGGCCAGGACGCTGAGGCCGCATGCCACCGCCTGACCGCGAACCCCTGGCACTGTTCGACCGCGATCTGATCCGGGCACGACGCAGGCGCTTTGCCGCCGAAGCGCCGCGCTTTCTCATCGACTATGCTCTGGACGGGCTCGCCGAGAAACTACAGGACATCAAGCGCGAGTTTCCGGAGATCTACATCATCGGGGAGACCGCCGGCGTCCGACCATGGATGCACGGCGCCGGACTGACAGGCCGGCTTGTCCTGGGTGGAACCTCCGACGCAGCCGAACAGGGCTATCCGGTTCCCGACTTCATCGTCGACGAAGAGCTGCTTCCACTCGCACCGCGGCGAGCCGAATGTCTCGTCTCGCTTCTGGGACTTCATCTCGTAAACGACCTTCCGGGCGCCCTTGTCCAGATCGAGCGGGCACTGAAAGCGGACGGCCTCTTTATCGGGGTCATGCTGGGCGCCGGGTCCCTGCAGGAACTGCGCGAGGCGTTCCTGGAAGCTGAAAGCGAGATCAGTGGCGGTGCGGCTGCCCGTGTCGCCCCGTTTGCAGACATCAGAGATCTGGGCAGCTTGCTGCAGCGCGCCGGATTTGCGCTGCCGGTGGTCGATACTGAAACTCTGACGGTCCGCTACGACCACATGCTCGGGCTCATCCAGGACCTGCGCCACATGGGATGGGCTAACCCTTTATCGGAAAGACCGCGCGCGTTTCTGCCCAGATCGGTCCTGATGAGGGCGGGTGAGATCTATGGCAAACGTTTCTCCGATCCGGACGGCCGGGTCCGCGCAACATTCACCCTGACCTGGATAACCGGCTGGTCGCCACATGAAAGCC
The DNA here is from genome assembly GCA_039030315.1 of Pseudomonadota bacterium. Classification (GTDB taxonomy): domain Bacteria; phylum Pseudomonadota; class Alphaproteobacteria; order Rhizobiales; family CAJQND01; genus JAAEUE01. The sequence continues at coordinate 4,555 of JBCCEL010000115.1, read as the reverse complement.
AGCAGAAACCGGCACCCAGGGGCAGCGCGAATGTGAGCCTGGCAGAGGTTCTGGGGTCACCGCTGGCAGACCCCGAAGACTGATGCACGTCAGTTCGCGACAGCGTTCGCGACGTTGTTGAACAGGTCGTTCAGCACGATGGTGCCGATGTTATATACGGTCGCGGTGACGGCGACGGCGATACCTGCCGCGATCAAGGCGTATTCGATGGCGGTTGCGCCATCCTCACATTTTACAAACCTGACGATGAGGCCTGTGATGTTTCCTGCTCCAGTATCCACTTTCCGCCTCCAGTGCCTGCCCGCTGCCCGCTGTCATATCAGGTCCATCAGATGGCCAATCAACGGAAGATCCGCCGGCGGCATCGGATAGTCTCTCATCCGAGCAGGTTTTATCCATTTCAGTTCCTGGCCTTCCTGCCCCTTCGCCGTTCCGGACCATTTCCGGCACACATACAAGGGCATCAACAGATGAAACGCCTCGTACGAGTGACTGGCGAAAGTCAGGGGCGCCAGACAGGCTGCGGTCACATCAATCCCGAGCTCCTCCTTGAGCTCACGGATCAGTGCTTCCTCGGGAAGTTCTCCAGGGTGAACCTTTCCACCTGGAAACTCCCAAAGCCCGGCCATCGCTTTTCCTTCGGGCCGGCGCGCCATGAGCACCCGGCCATCGGGATCAACGAGAGCGCAAGCCACAACCAGCAAGACGGACTTCCCGCTTCGTTCGTGAGCCATAGTCCACCAAAGAGGTTAACGCCGCGCTAGGCCAAGTGAAAAATCAGCCTATTTGTGTACAAGGGTTAGGCGGCGGTTAAGACGATTGAACAAACTCTGTTTCAACTTTATCAGCTGCGGTAATCGGCATTGATTTCAATGTATCGATGAGTCAGATCGCAGGTCCAGACTGTTGCTCGACCGCGCCCGACGCCGACATCAGTCTTGAGACGGATATCACGGCCAGCCATGTGCTCTGTCACCATTTCCTCGCGGTAGTCCGGATCCCGTTCCCCGCGAATGGCCACCCTCACCCCGCCGATCCAGATCTTGAGCTTGTCCCGGTTCGCGGCCTCGCCCGACTTCCCAATGGCCATCACGATGCGGCCCCAATTGGCGTCTTCGCCGGCGATCGCGGTTTTCACCAGCGGAGAGTTTGCAATGGCAAGTCCGATCTTGCGCGCGGCAACGTCGTCCTCCGCACCGCGGACGTCGATTTCAATGAGTTTCTCGGCTCCTTCACCGTCACGCACCACAAGATGCGCCAGTTCGAGCAGTACCGCGTCCAGCGCTTTGGCGAACCGTTTCAGTTCTGGATCGCCAGCGGAGGAGATTCCCCGCCCGGCATCGGATGCGCCGGAGGCAAACAGCAGCACGGTGTCGGAAGTGGAGGTATCACTGTCGACCGTGATCGCGTTGAAGCTCGTGTCGCATCCTTGCTGGAGGAGATCCTGCAAGACCCCGGCGGGCAAGGCGGCATCGGTGAACACAAAGCCCAGCATGGTCGCCATGTCAGGGGCGATCATGCCGGAGCCCTTCACGATGCCGTTGATCGTCACCGTCCTGCCATCAAGACGGACCCTGGCGGTTGCCCCCTTGGCGAAGGTATCCGTGGTCATGATTGCCGCGGCGGCATCGTGCCAATTGTCCGGCGCAGCGTGAGACGCGGCATCTTCCAGAACCCTCGTGATGGCGTCGGGCTCAAGCGGCTCGCCAATCACGCCGGTGGAGGCCAGAAACACTTCTTCGCGCCTGCAGCCAGCCACTTTCGCCGCTTTTGCGGCCAGCGCTTTCACGCTCGAACGACCGGCCTTGCCGGTGAATGCGTTGGCGTTTCCGGAGTTCACCAGAAGGGCCCGGGCCGAACCCTGGGCAAGATTGGTGCGGCACCAGTCAACCGGCGCCGAGGCGGTCTTCGATTTGGTGAAAACGCCTGCGACCTGCGTGCCTTCATCGAGCAGGCAAAGCAGTACGTCCGTCCGTCCCGTGTACTTTACACCCGCTTCAGCCGTGGCCAGGCGCACGCCGCCAATCGCCGGCATGTCTGGAAACGCTTCGGGCGCAAGCGGTGAGACTGGGCCTGTCATGAGCCAATCCTGCGGAGCACGGGACCGCTCGACAACAGCCCCTCGCCCTGGATTCGTTTACTGATTGGTCTTCTTTTCCTCTTCCTCCACCCGCTTCTGGATGGCGGATCGAATCTTCACAAGATCCGGGTCGAGGTATTCGATCTTGGACTGCTTCTTGAACCTGGCAATCTCGTCCTGGACCTTCTGTCGGAGGAGGATGGCGGTGATACCGTCTTCCACGTCCTCAAAGCGCTTCGGTCCGATCGTCTGGGTGTCGATGAGCTTGACGATGTGCCAGCCAAACTTGGTCTTGAACGGCCCACCGACCTCTCCCGCCTTCAGGCCGAAAACCACGTCGGAGAAGTTCGGCACCATTTCTTCCTTGTAGAAGTAGCCGAGGTCACCGCCGTTCGCGGCCCCTTCGCCCTTCGAGAACTGCCGGGCAAGCGCACCGAAGTTCTCACCCTTGCTCACGCGGGCAAAGAGCTGGTCGGCTTCCTGCTGGCTCGGAACGACGATCTGGAGAGCACGGGCACGCGACCTTGGCTTACTGTTCTTCTTCTCGCGCTCATAAACGTCGCGTACCATTTTCTTGGTGATCAGCGGACGGATCTTTTCGGCAAAATAGGCTTCACGCAATGCCTTCACCTGATAATAGCGCAGGCGCTTGCGATAGGCGTCGGTCTTGTTGATCTGCGCACCGACGGCCGCCTGGGCCAGCAGATGACGCTCAAGCAGGTAGTCGACAATGAACGGGTAGCGTGCCTTGGGAGGCAAGCCGCCAATATGGGGCAGAACTTCATCGCGGGCAAAACCGATCTCGGAAGCCCTGATTTCCTGTCCGTTGACCGTGAATACGACCGCGTCATTGCCCGAAGACTGGGCGGCAGCCGGTCCGGCCAGGGTCAATCCGAAGGCGCACGCCGTGAGTGCAGCCATTAGTCCTGTCTTGAAGTGTTTCATCCGTTTATCAGTCGCTTGTTGATGGGCGGCCTCTCACGGCCGTCGAACGGTTCCTCAGCGCGGCGTTATGCAGCATGAATGCCAAGAGCACAATGCCTGCATACCGCAGGCCCAGATATGACCTTTTCTGAGGAAAAATTGTGTCACAATCAGGTGTACCGGCCCGTGAGCGGCCCGAACGCGCATCCCGGTGTTTGACTTGAGGACGGGCTCACCCTATTTGCCGGTCATCTTCTGTTCATCAGTGGCATTGCACCAATATGTCCCCTCAACTAGAACCTTCCCGGGTTTGTGGCCGCCAGGGCCCATCCAACACCCGGATTTACGACGAGATAAGGAAAGCCCCGCATGGTCGGATTTGGAGCGCTCGCAAAGAAGCTGTTCGGCTCATCGAACGACCGCAAGGTTAAGGCCTATTCGTCCAGGGTCGACGCCATCAACGCGATGGAAAGCGAGCTTGAAGGCCTGAGTGACGAGGCCTTGCAGGCCCGGACAGACGAGTTCCGCCAGCAAGTCAAGGACGGCATCAGCCTGGACGATCTGCTGGTGCCGGCGTTCGCCACTGTCCGGGAGGCGGCCAAGCGCACACTCGGCCAGCGCCATTTCGACGTCCAGCTCATCGGGGGTATGGTGCTGCACGAAGGTAACATCTCGGAGATGAAGACCGGCGAAGGCAAGACGCTGGTCGCCACATTGCCGGTCTATCTGAATGCACTGACCGGCCGCGGCGTTCATGTGGTCACCGTCAATGACTACCTTGCCTCGCGCGATGCCCAGTGGATGGGACAGGTTTACGGCTTCCTCGGTCTCAAGACCGGCTGCATCGTACACGGACTGGAAGATGACGAGCGTCGCGAGCAGTATACCTGCGACGTGACCTACGCCACCAACAACGAGCTGGGCTTCGACTATTTGCGCGACAACATGAAATACCAGCTCGATGAGATGGTACAGCGCGGCCACTATTTCTCCATCGTGGACGAGGTCGATTCCATCCTGGTCGATGAGGCGCGCACACCGCTGATCATTTCAGGCGCCGTGGAGGACAAGACTGAACTCTATGTCAGCGTCGACAAGCTGGTGCCCAATCTGGTCGAGGAAGACTACGAGGTCGACGAGAAGACCAAAACCTGCACGCTCACCGAACAGGGCAACGAGCACGCCGAGGAACTTCTCAAGGAGGCTGGCCTCCTTCAGGGCGAGTCCCTCTACGATGTTGAGAACGTCACCATCGTCCACCACGTCAACCAGGCGCTGAAGGCCCACAAACTGTTCCAGCGCGACAAGGACTACATCGTCAAGAACAGACAGGTCGTGATCATAGACGAGTTCACCGGCCGCATGATGGAAGGCCGCCGCTACTCCGAAGGGCTGCACCAGGCACTGGAGGCCAAGGAGGGCGCGGAGATACAGCCGGAGAACCAGACCCTCGCCTCGATCACGTTCCAGAACTACTTCCGCATGTACGACAAGCTCGCCGGCATGACGGGCACCGCCATGACGGAAGAAGGCGAGTTCATGGATATTTAC
>JBCCEL010000114.1:0-15888 GCA_039030315.1 Pseudomonadota bacterium | reverse complement strand
CGGAGAGGACCGAGAAGGCGAGAACCTCTGGAATCACCCCGAAATTCTTCCACGGTCACTTGTATGTCGTATATAATTCACCAAGTAAGGCAAAGCTATTTAAAATTGCATTAGTAAGATTATATGTTGTTACATATGCGCGTACCCCGTATTAGAATTTTAGAAACTTCAACAGTCATCATTATGTGCATGCTTATGGTTCTTGGCTAGAGGATGAGTCTACTCTGTACAATGTACATACGCTACAGTTCTGTGGGCTCATTCGCGGGACACGTTTGAAATGCTACCAGTATACCATATATATATACCAAAGAGTGCGAGCGCCAGTTGGTTGGCTGGTGGTAGCCTGGCTCCAACTCACCAGCGCAGTGCCCCAAGCAAGTGCTACATTTTATAGCAGAGTTAGTTTGCATTTAGGAGCAAAGTTAGATGGAGTGGTTATGATTCACTTATGAAACATGCTCGCAGTCATAAAATGGAGAAGATTCCATCTCGTACTTCGTGTAGGATACATTATGTACACTACGAAAGAATGAAAGACGAGTGCAGAGTATTCATACTTCCGGTGAGCTTTTTGGAGAGGCTGTTTTCCGTCCTGCCATTCCGTGACGTGTTGTCATGTGCGGCGGCCTACACACCATGGGAGAACTGCATCCGCCAGCGGGTCATCGCCTGCCGCCTCATCGACGACCACATCAACGCGGCCTACGAGGAGTACGCCTGGGGGAACACTCAGCCATTGCCTGTCGAGGACTCTGCGAAGGTGACAGTCAATTTCGAGCCGTGGCACGGGAGGAACGACATCACGGCCATGCCAACGGCCAGTTACGTGGCTTTCTTCCGCGGGGACTTGAGAAACGTCACGGTGTCGGTGTACACGCCGAACCTGCGCACCCACCTCGGCAGCTTCGCACCCCCTCGCGGCATGACAGAGTCCATCTACGTCACCGAGCACCACCTGGCAGTACTCGTGGCCGATGAGGACGACAAATTGGTGCTCGAGGTACGCAAATTTCCCACATTTGCCAAAGTCGGCAAGCTAGTGACTGGAAGTGAAGTGATGGCCCGGGTCCTGGACCTCAAACTCGGTGATTTCTCCGGTCACATCATTGCCTATGACGGTCAGCCCATCGACCCGGTCACGATACCTGCCAGCCCGGTCGCGCTGGCCCCGGCTCAGCGCATGGACCTCGCCGTCCGCGTCCCGCCGGAAGCGGGGCACAAGCTGGAACTGAAGGCGCAATCGCGGGACGTTGAAATCGCGATTGCCGAATTCAGGTCTGCGGGATCGATTAGGACCGGCAAGCCACTGATTTCCCTTCCCGATAATCCCCTCCCTCGCACCCTCGATCTCTCCCAGCCCCTCCACACTGAACTTCGCATGGAAGGCGGGGCCATGGGCCAATTGCAGCAGGCAAGTTTGAACGGAAAGATGCTCTCGATCCGCCAGATGGTCCGCAAGGGCAAGGCCTGGGCGTTCAACGGCACGGTCGGGCGCACGGACGCCCCTCTGTTCAGCGTCAGGCGCGGGCAAACCGTGCTTGTCAATATCATCAACGACACGGCCTGGCCGCACGCCATGCATTTCCACGGGCATCATGTCCGCGTTATCGAGCGGAACGGCGAAACGGTCAAAAATGCGCCGTGGCGCGACACGGAGCTGATGCACAGGACCGAACGCATCACCGTTGCGATGCCAGCGGACAATCCCGGCAAATGGATGCTCCACTGCCACATGCTCGAACACCAGGCGGCCGGCATGGCCACCTGGTTTGAAGTTTCTGACGCCTAGACCTGAACCTCGGACATTAAACGCCTATATTGTTCCCTTGAGAGCAGTTCGCTTCGAGAGGGAGCCTATCATGAGCAGTGTTTCGGATGCCGCCAACGTCGGCCAAGGCCTGCAAGCCCAGCGGACCGAGGCTGAAGAAACCAACCGCTACACCGAACAGGCGCTGCTTGAGCACAAGCGCGACGGCCTTTGGCTGGCGGTCCGTGCCCGCTGGGTCGCACTGGCGGTTACGGCGGTGATGCTGCCCTTCCTCAACCCGAACATCGAAGTCCTGTACTATGAATGCGCCCTCGGGCTGTTTGCCCTGATCGGCTGGGCGCAGCTCAAGGTCTGGAGGGTCGGCCAGTCGCGCGCGGAACTCTTCCTGCTGTGGTGCGACCTGGCTCTTCTCACGATCGTAGCCACGGTTCCAAACCCGTTCCGAGTGGGCGACATGCCGACAGCCATGCAGTTCCGCTTCGACACCTTCTACTATTTCTACATCTTCCTGGCAGCGGGCACCCTCTCCTATTCTTGGCGGACGGTCGTTGCGATCGGCACGTGGACAACCGGTCTCTGGTTGGCAGGCGCCACCCTGATCTACTTCTTCGGAGACACCGCTGCGGGATTGACCGAGGCGGTCTCGCGCGCCGTGGGCGGTGACGACCACATGGTGGAGATACTTAACCCCAATGCCGTCCAGTTTGATCAGCGTGTCCAGGAGGTTGTGATATTCCTTCTCGTCGCGGGCACCCTGGCGCTCGGCGTCCGGCGCTATACCGAACTCCTGAACAGACAGGCAAGCGCCGAGAGGGAGCGAAGCAATCTTGCCCGCTACTTTTCCCCAAATGTCGTGGCCGAGCTGTCAAAAGCGGACGAACCCCTCAAGAGCGTGCGCACACAGGATGTCGCGGTGCTCTTCGTGGACATTGTCGGCTTCACCAGCTTTGCCGAAACCCGGTCACCGGAGGACGTCATCAAAACCCTGCGCGAGTTTCACGGCCGGATGGAAGCTGAGGTGTTCCGCCACAATGGAACTCTCGACAAGTATCTGGGCGACGGCCTGATGGCCACGTTCGGCACACCCTTTACCACCGACAATGATGCCAGCAATGCCGTCGCCTGCGCCAAGGCCATGGTGGAGGCCGTCGATCTCTGGAACCAGCAGAGGACCCGTGCGGGTGAGCCGCCAATCCGGGCCAGCTTTGGTGTCCACTATGGCGAAGTCACGTTGGGTGACATTGGCTCAAACCGCCTGGAGTTCTCGGTCATCGGAAACACGGTGAATGTCGCCAGCCGGCTTGAGAGCCTAACCCGGAAGCTGGATTGCAGCCTGATCGTCAGCGACGATGTGTTGGAGCGGGCGGCCGACGAGCACAAGAGCGCCGATCCGCTCCCCGGTTTCTCCAGGAAACCGAAGCAAAGAATCCGCGGGCTGGAGCAGCCGATAACCATCTGGGCCTATGGCCAGGCAGGATAGCCTCAACAAGATTTGCCTTGCTATTGCCATGACGATAATCTACGCCGCGCCCTTAATATGGCCAGTTGGGAGCCTTCCACGTGAGTGATGAATCTTTATTTCGCGAGGTCGACGAGGAAGTCCGCGCGGAACGGTTTAAGAAGCTCTGGCAGCAATACGGCGCCTATGCGGCCGGTGCTGCCATCGGCGTGGTTCTCGCTGTTGCCGGCGTCAAGGGCTGGCAATACTACAAGGTTCAGCAGGCCGAAGCGGCCGGCGAACAGTATCTCGCTGCCATCACTCTGATCAATGCCGGCAAGAAAGAAGAAGCCGACGACGCTCTGGCCACTCTTGCGAAAGAAAACACGACAGGTTTCGGTGCGCTCGCAAAGTTCCGGCTTGCGGCTGATCTCGGGCAGCAGGGCAAGACAGCGGACGCCATCAAGGCTTTCGACGAGATCGCGGGTTCGGACGGCGTGGACCCCGCCATGCGCAACCTGGCGCGGGTTCGCGGTGCACTTCTGGCAGTCGATAGCGAAACGCTGGCCCAAATAGAATCCAGAGTGGGCAGCCTCAACACGGCCGAAGGGCCCTGGCGCTATTCAGCCCGTGAGATCATCGCAATTTCTGCGTTCAAGAATGGGGACCTCCTGAAAGCCGACCGTCTTTACAATGAGCTCAACCTCGATGCGTCGGCCCCTGCCGGGCTGCGGCAGCGTGCGCAGCTGATGATCGGTGTAATATCGCCAAAGCTGCCGGCTGCAGGAAGTGCTGCTGCCACCGGGGACAACCAGACGAGCGCAACCCAATAGCCTGAACCCCAATGGCTTTCGCTTTCACCTCACGCCTCTCTGTCAGCCGCAGGCATTTGCGCGCCGGTATCTGTGCCGTTTTGGCTCTGGCCCTGTCCGGATGCGCTGGCAGTGGTCTGAGCCTCGGAAATCTTCTGGGAGGAGACGACCAGAAACCGCTTGCCGGGCAACGGGAATCCGTCATCGTCCAGTCCGGCGTACTGGCACCTGATCCTGAGCTGCTGACCCAGGCCAACAATGTGCCCCCGCCACGGCGGAACCCCGACTGGCCGCAAGCCGGTGGCAATGCCTCTCACGCCCTTGGTAATCTCGCCGTGTCGTCCCAGCCCCGCCAGGTCTGGTCCGTGGACGCAGGGGCGGGTTCAGGCGACGGAGGACGGCTGACGGCCCAACCGGTTGTCGCGGCAGGGCGCGTCTATGTGATCGATGTCGCCTCGCGCGTCTCGGCCTTCTCGACCTCCGGCGGCCAGCAGGTCTGGTCGGTAGACCTGAAGCCCAAGGATGAAGATTCAGATGGTGGTGTCGGAGGCGGCATTGCGTTTGAAGCCGGCCGTCTGATCGTCACAACGACCTTCGGAGAAGTCGTCAGCCTTGATGCCGCCCGCGGCGCTGTTGTCTGGCGGAAGCGCCTCGATGTGCCCGTGCGGGCGGCGCCGACCGTTTCCAACGGCCGCATCTATTTCGCTGCAGTGAACAACGAGGTGCATTCTCTCTCTGCCTTTGACGGTGGCAGCGCCTGGAAGTACCAGGGCATTGGTGAAAAAGCGTCCCGCACGGCTTCGACCAGCGCTGCCATTTCGGGGAACACGGTCGTCGTTCCGCTGACGACCGGCGAAATCCTCGCATTCGATGCGTCCACCGGCTTGTCCAACTGGGGCGATGCCCTCAGCGGTTCGACCCGGTTCAGCGGTGCCTCTGTTCTGACGGACATCACGGGCCGACCCGTAATCGACAACGGCAAGGTCTATGCAATCGCTGGCGCCGGCTCAATCGGTGGATTTGACCTCAGTTCCGGTGAAGCTCTATGGGATCTGCCGGTCTCTGGAACGGAAACGCCATGGGTGGCCGGTGACTATCTCTACACCATCGTCAACGGCAACATCCTGACCGCCATTTCCAAACACAAGGGCAAGGCCCGCTGGAGCTACCGTCTTTCAGAGGGCGGGACCTGGGCCGGACCGGTGATGGGGAACGGCAACCTGATCGCCGCTTCAAGTTCAGGCAAGCTCGTCTTCGTCTCGTACCAGACCGGCCGGCCGGTCAACAATATTGACCTCGGCGACCCAATCTTCATATCTCCAGTTATCGCCAACGGTACGATTTACGTGTTTACGGATACGGGCCGTCTCGTCGCCTTGCGCTGACACAACTATCACCTGTAATCAGAACCATCATGAGCTTGCGCGTCGCCATTGCCGGCCGGCCGAATGTCGGCAAGTCCACCCTGTTCAACCGCCTTGCCGGGCGGCGCCTGGCGCTTGTCCATGATGCGCCGGGCGTAACCAGAGACCGGCGGGAGGCCGACGCCAAGCTGGGTGACTTGCATTTCACAGTCATCGACACGGCAGGGTTGGACGAGAGCCCTGATGGCTCTTTGGAAGCGCGGGCGCAATTGCACACGGAAACAGCCTTGCAGTCGGCTGACGTGATCCTGTTCATGGTCGATGGCCGCGCCGGCATCACGCCATCGGACTCTCATTTTGCTTCCCTGGTGCGCAAGCAGCACAAACCGGTGCTCCTGCTGGCCAACAAGGCTGAAGGCCGGGCGGGTCTTGACGGCGCGATGGAAGCCTATTCCCTGGGCCTTGGTGACCCGGTCGCCGTATCAGCCGAACATGGCGATGGCATGAGCGATCTCTACGGCTTCTTGCGTCCCCATGTGGAGGAAGCCTCGGAAGCATCCGTTGACGATGAGGTGGTGGAACTCAGCAAGGACCGCCCGCTCAGGCTGGCGGTGATCGGGCGCCCGAATGCCGGCAAGTCGACCCTGATCAACCGGCTGATCGGCGATGAACGTCTTCTCACCGGGCCTGAGGCCGGCATAACGCGGGACTCCATCTCGGTCGACTGGTCCTACAACGGCCAGCCCGTAAGGCTCTTTGACACGGCTGGTATGCGCAAGAAGGCCCGGGTGAAGCAGAAGCTGGAAAAGTTGTCGGTTGCGGACGGCCTGCGCGCGGTGCGCTTCGCCGAGGTCGTGGTCCTCCTGATCGACGCTGAAATTCCCTTTGAAAAACAGGACCTGCAACTTGCCGACCTCGTCTCCCAAGAGGGCCGCGCCATCGTTATCGGCGTCAACAAGTGGGATATGGTCGAGAACAAGGGCGAACGTCTGGCCGAACTCAAGGAGATGACGGAGCGGCTTCTGCCTCAACTGCGCGGCGTGGAACTGGTGACGCTTTCTGCCAAGACCGGCAAAGGCGTGAACAGGCTCATGCCCGCGGCCCTGAAGGTCTATGAGGCCTGGAATATCCGGGTTTCGACCGGTCACCTGAACCGCTGGCTGGAAGAAACGGTGGCGCGTCATCCCCCACCGGCCGTCCGCGGTCGGCGCATCAAGCTGCGGTACGTCACCCAGGCCAAATCGCGGCCGCCCACCTTTGTTGGGTTCTGCCAAAGGGCGGACGACATGCCGGCGTCCTACACACGGTACCTCATGAACAGCTTGCGTGAGGATTTCGGGATTTGGGGAACGCCCGTCCGCTTCACGCTGCGCAAGGGCAAGAACCCCTATGCGGAAAAATCATGACTATCCGTCTGTCAAACCTGCAGGATTTCACGCTTGAGGGCTATCACGCCGTCGCATGGCGCAGCGCACCTGTGGAGCTTGACGGAACGGCGCTCGAAGCCATCGGCGCGGCCCGATCGAGGTTCATGAAGCTTCTGGACGATCCGGATGTCGTGATCTACGGCGTCACGACCGGATACGGGCAGAACGCCAAAGAACGGCTGTCGCCCGAGGCACGCAAGGAGCACGCGGCAAAGCCGGTTGCTCCGCCCGCCGCATCCTGGGGCGATCCGGTCCCTGAACGGGTGGCGCGCGGTATCGTTTTCGCGCGGCTTGCGAACTTCATCGAGGGCCATGCCGGCATCCGGCCCGAATTGGCAAGCGCGGTCGCCGCGATGCTTGACGGACGAAAGCTACCCACGGTCCCTGCCCGCGGACAGGGCGGAGCCGGAGAGATTCTCTCCCTCTCCCATCTTTTCCTCGGTCTCAGCCGGGAAATGACCCTTGAGGAAAAGGAGAGCCTCGCACTGGTGAACGGCTCACCGTCTGCAACAGCCCTGGTGAGTGACAGCGCCCTGTCCGGGCAAAGGCGTCTCAAGCTCGCCGCTGAAGTCTTTGCTCTCGCGTTTGAGGGCATGAACGCTCCACTTACCCACCTAGCTGAAGAGCTCGACGGGTACTGGAACAATGCTCACGACGCTTGGGCTTTGGAGGTTCTGCGAGATCTGATTGACGGCGGCAGCGGCAGAGAGCGGCGGCCTTACCAGGCTCCGGTCAGCTTTCGAATCGCACCCCGCATTCTTGGACAGGCGCACCGCGCCGTGTCCCAGTCTGCAGAGGTCGCCGGGCAGTCTCTGGCCGCGGTCTCGGACAACCCAGTCCTTTTGCCTCCGGACGATGGGCACCCCTTCGGTAACGCCGTCAGCACTGGCGGATACCACAATGCCCAAAGCCCCGCGGCCATGGACGGGCTGACGGCCGCATACGCCAATATCGCGATCCTGGTGGAGCGCATGTCCGCCAAACTCCTGGATGGTGACGTGTCGCTGCTTCCTCCACAGCTCCTGGGAGACGACAACGCGCCTTATCTCGGCTGCCTCTCCATGGCGGCGACCGGCTATGAGGAAGAGCTCAGAATGCTGACCCAGGCAACACTGTTGCCGGGTTCTGAATCGGGCGGTTTTGGACAGAATGATGTGGCATCGCCCGTGTTCCTGGCCTGGTCCAAGCAGGAGCGGGCCGGCGAACTGCTGGAGAGCGCCCTCGCCGCCCTCTGCCCGATAGCCCTCAGGGCTCTCGATGTCACAGGCCGCCCTGTTCCGGAAAAGCTTCAGCCTCTCGCGGCATCCATAAGGGAGGCTTTTCCCCTGAAGGATCCTGACCTCATTCTCGGACCGGCGAGCGGGCAGCTGGCAGCAAGCCTCCGGGAAGCGATCTACTCTGGCTAGAGTACTCTGACACTCACTGTCCCGAGGTCGTCATAGACGGCCTCGACTTCATCACCAGGTTCCACGGCGAATATCCCCGTGACCAGCCCGGTCGTCACCACCTGCCCGGCTTCCAGCGTCCGCCCGAGCCTGGAAAAAGCATTGGCGATCCAGAGCAGCGCTTCTTCGGCTCCATCGAGGGCGTTGCGGCCAACCCCGGTGCTGATGATCTCGCCATTCACCCGCGCCTCGACACGGATGTCCGGTAGGCTTTGAACCGGAACACCGGCCCTACCCTCTCCCAGCACCAGCGCATCATTGAGACCACAGTCCGCAACGTGCCAGAGCACGCCATCTTCAAAACCGCCGGGAAGACGGCGGTCGATAACTTCTAGCGAGGGATGAGCAGTGTCTACCGCTGCCATGACCTCGTCCACGGTGTACGGGGTATCGCGCGGCACGATGGCCTGGCACAAGTGCAGAGCGATCTCCGGCTCCACGACCCGGAGCGAGTCCGGACATGTTTCGACCGTGGCGCCGGATGCAAAAAAGCGCGAGCCGATCACCGGGCCGAAGAACGGCCCATCCGTGCCGAGTGCAGCCTGAGCGGCGGTGCTCGTGCAGCCGATCTTCCATCCGGCAACGGGCTCGTCATAAGCTGCGATGATCGCATCCTGGATGGCCAGCGCCTCGGCCAGGTCGGCAGGCGCCGCTCCGGGATAGTTCTCCATCTTCTTCAACGACTTGCGGGCCGACACAATGGCCCCGGCGATCTCGGCAGCGCTCATTGTTCAATCTCCAGCCGGCCACCGTCAAAACGGTATGTGGCCCCCTGTTCCGTCTTGCCACCCGAAAGCAGATCCGCGATGGCGGTGCCCACCGCAGCAGGAGCCGGCAGGGTTTCCGCATCTTCGCCGGGCATGGCGCTTGCCCTCAAGGCGGTGCGGACCGGGCCGGGACTGATCAGGTTCACGCAGACCCCGGTGGTGGCACATTCGGCAGCATAGGTTTTCGCCAATGCATCAAGCGCCGCCTTCGTGGTCCCGTAGGTCCCCCAGTATGCCTTGTTCAGGGCAGCCGCACGCGAGGTCACAAACAAGGCATGGGCGTCGGGCGCGGCCCGAAGCAGCGGGTCCAGAGAACGGATGAGTCGCCAGTTTGCCGCCACATTCACGGCGAACGCGTCATCCCACTCCTCAGGCTTCAGGTGTCCAAGGGGTGTCAGACGGCCGAGGATCCCGGCATTTCCGATCAGGATGTCCAGCTTCTGCCAGCGCTCGAAGAGGGCTGCACCCAAACGGTCAATGCCGTCGCCATCCTTCAGATCCAGTGGAACAAGCGTGGCAGACCCGCCTGCCTGCTTGATTTCATCGTCGAGCTCTTCCAGTCCGCCTACGGTCCGGGCAACCGCAATGATATGGGCGCCTTCGCTGGCAAGCGCCTTGGCGGTCGCGTACCCGATGCCGCGGGATGCGCCGGTGACAACGGCAATCTTGTCCTGGAGCGACTTGCTCATACGGAGGGGCTCTGAGTGTCTGCTCAGCCGGCCTCGGCCAGAAGCGAGAGCTGCTTCGGCGCGTGCGGCCCCGTCATGTCGGTGAGCGGCGTGGGATAGTCACCGGTGAAGCTGTGATCCGTGAATTGCGGATTGGCGTCGTCGCGCCCATCGAAACCCATGGCGCGGTAGACCCCGTCGATCGAAATGAACTCCAGGGAGGTAACACCGATCTGCCTGACCATCTCTTCATTGCTCATGGCTGATGCCATCAGGGCATCGCGGTGAGGCGTATCAATGCCGTAGAAGTCCGGATGCTTGATGGGCGGGCTGGCCACGCGCATGTGCACCTCGGTTGCGCCGGCATCGTACATCATCTGCACGATCTTGATTGATGTGGTGCCGCGAACGATTGAATCATCGACGAGCACGATGCGCTTGCCCTTGATGGCGTCCCGGTTGGCATTGTGCTTCAGTTTCACACCGAGTGCGCGGATCTGCTGGGTGGGCTCGATGAACGTGCGGCCGACATAGTGATTGCGGATGATGCCGAGTTCGAACGGAATGCCACTCTTCTGGGCAAATCCAACGGCGGAAGGCACGCCGGAATCCGGCACGGGGATGACAACATCGGCCTCAACCGGGGCTTCCTTTGCGAGCTCATAGCCGAAGCGCTTCCGGCACTCGTAGACCGAACGGCCGTCAAGCACCGAATCGGGGCGCGAGAAATAGATGAACTCGAAAATGCACGGGCGTTTGGGATGATGCGGAAACGGCTTGAGGCATTCCATCCCGTCCTCGGAGATGACGATCATCTCTCCGTTCTCAACCTCGCGCACGAACTCAGCACCAATGATGTCGAGAGCGCAGGTTTCCGATGCCAGCACCGGCGACCCGTTCAGATCGCCCAGAACGAGCGGGCGGATGCCGAAGGGATCGCGGACACCGATCAGTTTCTTGTTGGTCATGGCGACGAGGGAATAGGCCCCCTCGATGCTGTGCAAGGCCTCGATAAACCGTTCGACAAACCGCGGCTTCCGGCTCTGCGCCACCAATTGCAGGATTACCTCACTGTCCGATGTTGAGTGAAAGATGGCGCCGTTATTGATCATCTCCCGGCGCAGGGCCATGGCATTTGTGAGATTGCCGTTATGGCACATGGCAAATCCGCCGCTCGAGAGTTCGGCGAACATCGGCTGGACGTTGCGAAGGGCGGTTTCTCCGGTGGTCGAATACCGGTTGTGGCCGATTCCAGTGTGACCGGGCAGGCGTTCGATCGTGCTTTGCTTCGTAAAGTGGTCGCCGACCAGGCCTATGCGCTTTTCCGCATGGAAGCGCGCGCCGTCGTAAGTCGCTATGCCGGCCGCCTCCTGCCCTCTGTGCTGCAGAGCGTGCAGTCCGAGCGCCACCAGCGCTGCTGCGTCCTCCTGGCCGTAAACACCGAACACACCGCACTCTTCCTGCAGCTTGTCGGTTTCCGGGTTGTAGGCATAGGGCAATGCGGGCGCCACGCCGCTTGCCGCTCTGTTTGCGCCTGTTTCAGCGCGCTCAGAGTGGGTTCTCATAAGGAGACCGCCTCGTTTGCTTCGGCCAAATGCCCCCGATCAGACAGCCGAAATTTTCCCTCAGCCCCATTATCGCCGGGACTACTGGCTCTGTATAGTCTGATTCAGTTCCTGGCTGTTGTAATTGTTGCCAGAGTTTCCACCGGGTTGATCAAGCGCTTCACTGTCCTGCTTTCCGGTGCTCACAGCCCCGCCCTTGCGGCGACCTTCGATGGTTTTCGGGATGAGCACTTCCTGGATCTCAAATGGCAGGATCGAGATGACGTAAGTGCTGGTCTGGTCAACCACATTGATGGTCTGGGCATTCTTGACCCAGGTCGGCCAGCGGTCCGGGGGCACCCAGTAGATGAAAAAGATGTAGGCGACCGCGACAAGCAGCATGCCACGCGCCAGACCGAATATGAACCCGAGGGTGCGGTCGAACGCTCCGACACCGGAATCAAGTATCCAGTCGGCAAGCTTCATCGTGATGAGCGAGATCGCGATCAGCGTTATCAGAAAGACGACGCCCACAAGGGCGATCTTCGCGACCGTGTCCGATTCGATATATTGCTTGGCTAGCTGCTGCAGGGGTTGGGATTGAAAGGCCAGGTAAGCGGCCGCGGCGGCACCTCCCCAGGTCACTAGCGCCAGCACCTCGCGGGTAAAACCGCGCATGAGCGCAAGGAGGCCCGAGATCAGCATGATGCCGATCAGCGCAATGTCCAGAATTTGAAACGGCATATTGAATTGCCCAGTTTGCGGCCCGTCCGAGCACTATTTGCGATGCGTCCACCCGCCCTGGCACATTCGCCAGCGCCTAATAAAAGGAGTGTGCCTCAAATTGCAAGCGCTCGTTCGCAGGTGCGGTAAACTGCGAACCAGGACCGCAAAACATGCTTAATAGTGGCAAGGCCGGATGCGCCCCATGTGGACGACTGAGCCGTACAGAGTTCACGCCGGCGAAGGTTCGGACGCGCGTTGGGCAGGAAGAAACTCGTCAAGGATCGATTCCGGCGACGCGTTCGCGCTGGCACCGGACGCTGCAATCGAAGCAACCAGGTCAGCAAGGCTGGTCACAGGCTGGGCTGTAAGGCCTTCAGGCACGGGAAGCGGCTGGTTCTGGGACTGAGTGAAGATTGCGTGCTCAAAGCCGAGTTTGGCCGCCTCCTTCAAACGGCTCTGGCCATGGGCAACCGGACGGACGGCACCGGACAGAGAGACCTCGCCGAAAATGACGCTGTTGCGCGGCAACGGCGCACCGGTCAGCGAGGAGACAAGCGCGGCGGCAACGGCAAGGTCGGCGGCAGGTTCACGCACGCGCATCCCGCCGGCAACATTCAGATAGACATCATGCCCGGCCATGATCACACCGCAATGGGCTTCCAGGACCGCAAGCACCATGGATAGCCGGCTGCCCTCCCAGCCCACGACAGCGCGCCGCGGCGTGCCGAGTGCTGACGGTGCTACGAGCGCCTGAACCTCGACCAGCAGAGGACGGGTGCCTTCCATGCCTGCAAACACCGCAGAGCCCGGAGCAGGATCATCCCGCTCGCCCATGAACAGCGCCGACGGATTCTCCACCTCGCGCAATCCGCCATCCGACATCTCGAACACGCCGATCTCGTCGGTCGCCCCAAAGCGGTTTTTCACGGCCCGCAGAATTCGGAACTGATGGCCCCGCTCGCCTTCGAAATAGAGCACTGTGTCGACCATGTGCTCGATCACCTTGGGACCGGCAATCTGCCCTTCCTTGGTGACGTGACCGACGAAGACAAGACAGGTGTTGCGCTGTTTGGCGAAACGTATCAGGGCCTCGGACGTGGCGCGAACCTGCGAAACCGTGCCGGGCGCCGACTCGATTGCGGGGGTCCAGAGCGTCTGAATGGAATCGATCACGACGGCTGCAGGCGCGGGTCCATCGCCCAACGTTGCCAGGATATCGGGAACGTTCGTTTCCGAGGCCAGGAGAACCGCTGCGTCCGACACCCCCAGACGATCGGCACGCAGGCGCACCTGCGCGGTGGATTCTTCGCCGGAAATGTAAATCACCCGCTGGCCGCGCCGGGCCAGCCCCGCAAGGGCCTGAAGCAGAATGGTCGATTTCCCGATGCCCGGATCGCCGCCCACAAGCAGGGCCGAGCCCGGAACCAGACCGCCTCCCGTGACCCGGTCAAGCTCGGACATGCCGCTGGCCAGCCGTGGCGGCACCTCGATCTCACCCTGCAGGCCGGTCAGTGTGATCTTGCGTCCCCTGGGGAGATTGCTGCCGCTCTGTGCTGAGGCTACGGCCTCCTCGGATATGGAATTCCACTCGCCGCAGGACTCACACTTGCCGGCCCATTTGCGGGTTTCCGCGCCACAGGCCTGACAGACGAACTTAGAGGTGGCTCTGGCCATGAATCGTTCTCGCTCCGCTTCAGGAACATAAATAGAACAAACAAGCGCCCCTGGCAAGGGCGCGCTGCCGCAATTGCCTTCACGTCGAAAAGGTTCGGTTCAGCAAAATACTGAGAAAACGAGAAAAATCTTGACTTCCCGCGTCCGGGAACTGATATGCACCTCAACTCCCGGCGCAAATGCGCATTCTGCTCCGCCAAGAGCGCGAGCATCATGTACAGGGATCTGATTTTCAACAAAATCATCTGTTTCGCCTGCGCCGAAACGATGACGCAATGTATCGGTTCCGCTGAAGCGCCGAGCCGGTCACAAGGATTCACATTCGTGACTGATAAATACTTTCGGGATCTCGGCCTCGCCGATCCCCTCAACCGAGCACTGAAGAATGCCGGCCTCAAGACACCAACCCCAATCCAGGCCCAGGCCATACCGGTCGGCCTTGGCGGCCATGACCTGCTCGGCATCGCCCAGACCGGCACGGGCAAGACCGCGGCCTTCACGCTGCCGATACTGCAGCACCTGCTGACACACAAGAAGCAGGCGCCCGGCAAGGCGGCCCGCGCGCTGATACTCGCCCCCACGCGGGAACTGGTGCTGCAGATTGGAGAAACTCTCAAAACCCTGAGCCGGGATAGCGGGCTGACCCATGCCGTGGTCATGGGCGGCGTGAGCATCCGCACGCAAATCAATGCGGTCAGAAGAGGTGTGGACGTTCTTATCGCGACGCCCGGACGGCTGATTGATCTGGTCGATCAACGGCACCTGAACCTTGAGCACACGCGGTTTCTCGTTCTTGATGAGGCTGACCGGATGCTTGACATGGGCTTCATCCGCGACGTCCGCAAGATCGTGGCAGAGTTGCCCGTGAAGCGGCAGACGCTGTTTTTCTCCGCAACCATGCCCGGTTCGGTGGAAAAGCTGGCTGCGGAAATTCTGAACGAGCCGAAGCGCGTTGAAATCGCTGCCAAGAGCGTTGCGGTGGAACGCATCGAACAATCCGTGCATCACGTCGAAAAGGCAGCCAAGCGTGCCAAGCTGACTGAGCTTCTGGAGGATGCGGACATGGACCGGGTCATCGTCTTCACCCGGACCAAACACGGTGCCGACAAGGTGGTGAGGAACCTGAAGCAGGCGAGCATCAGGGCCGAAGCCATTCACGGCAACAAGTCGCAAGGCCAGCGGCAGCGCAGCCTGGACAACTTCCGCAAAGGGCGCATCAGGGTTCTCGTGGCAACCGATATCGCCTCACGCGGCATCGACGTGGATCACGTGAGCCACGTGATCAACTACGAACTCCCGAACGAGCCGGAAAGCTATGTCCACCGGATCGGGCGCACGGCCAGGGCCGGGGCTGAAGGGGTCGCAATCTCCCTTTGTTCATCAGACGAACGGGCTTATCTGCGCGATATCGAAAAGCTGATCAAACGGCCGCTGAAAGCCATCGGCGATGTGCCTGTTGAGCTCGTGAAGGGCAACGAAGGCAAGCCGGGCCGGAACGGCAGATCGTCGGGAGCGCCGAAACGGCGGCGGCGGCGCTTCCGCCGCCCGGCCCAAAAGGCCGCGTAGTCCGAAGGAGCCTGAGCGCGTCCCGCTTCAGCGCCTAGGCCATTCCCAAGGCGGGGCATCAACTCCAGCGGCCACTGTCTCGCCGAGCTCCTTCGACAGGTGGAACATCGCGGCATCATGATGTTCCGAAAGCGCTTCAACCAGAGCGTCCGCATGGGAGACCACGATGATCTGAGTGGTTTCCGATGCCCGCATGATGAGCCGGGCGAGCGGTTTCAGCAGGTCCGGGTGAAGGCTCGTCTCAGGCTCATTCAGCACCAGGAGCCCGGGCGCTCTTGGTGAAAGCAGAGCGGTTGCAAGCAGGCAGTAGCGCAGTGTCCCGTCGGACAGCTCGGCCGCGCGCAGCGGCCGCAGCATGCCTGGCTGGCCCATGACGACCTCGAAGAGACTGTCGCTCACCGCCACGGAAAGTTCCGCATCCGGGAAGGCGTCATCGATGGCTTCCGCCAGAGCCCGGCTGTCGCCTATCTCCAGGATCGTCTGCAGTGCAGCAGCAAAGTCGCTGCCGTCAGACGCCAGCACGGGGGTCCGCGTTCCGATCCGGGGCTGACGCGCGGGGGCGTCACGATCGGTGCGGAAGTGATCGTAGAAACGCCAGCTCTGCATCCGCTCGCGCAGGGCAAGCAGTTCCGGCGCCCGGCGCGGATCGGCAGCATGGGTCATCATGCTGTAATAGGCCGGCAGGT
>JBCCEL010000113.1:0-16089 GCA_039030315.1 Pseudomonadota bacterium | reverse complement strand
TCGGCGATGGTGACGCCGTCACCATTGGTCACCTGGATATCATAAATTCCGTTCCTGCCTTCGCGCCAGCGCTCCTCGGCAACCGCCTCCAGCCTCTCACCTTCAAATGCCGGCTTCAGAAAGGAAATCTCGGCACTCGCGGCGACCGTGCTGTGGTTATAGCTGTTGCAGGCAAAGGCGAAGGCGCTGTCCGCCAGAGTGAAGATGAAGCCCCCGTGGCAGAGTTTGTGGCCGTTCACCATGTCAGGCCGGACCGTCATGCTGAGTTTTGCATAACCCAGTCTGATCTCGTCGATCACCATGCCGAGGCCGCTGCTGGCGCGGTCTTCGGCGTACATGTGTTCAGCAACGCGCGCCGCGAGCTCGTCTTTTCCGGCCATTCCGTTCCCTCATCGCAGCAGATCATGGCGCGATGGTTCATCATTACACCAACAAAGGCCAATGTGATACAAAAAAATCTTGAAACGAAAAAAATTTGTGTCATATTGGGCGTGCCGTCAGGAGGAAAGCACTTATGGCCGAGGATGTGCACGCAATCGACGAACGGGCATCGAAATTCGAAGCCTGGGTTGGCGATGAGAACAAGGTCGAGCCCCGGGACTGGATGCCAGAGCCTTATCGCAAGACCCTGGTGCGCCAGATTTCCCAGCATGCTCATTCTGAAATCATCGGCATGCAGCCGGAGGGCAACTGGATCACCCGGGCACCGTCGCTGCGGCGCAAGGCCATCCTGCTGGCAAAGGTCCAGGATGAGGCAGGGCACGGTCTTTATCTCTATTCCGCAGCGGAAACCCTTGGGGTTGCCCGCGATCAGATGGAAGCCGACCTGATGAGCGGGAAGGCGAAGTATTCCTCGATCTTCAACTATCCAACGCTCACCTGGGCGGACGTGGGAGCCATCGGCTGGCTGGTGGACGGGGCGGCGATCGTGAACCAGATTCCGCTGTGCCGCTGCTCCTACGGGCCCTATGCGCGGGCCATGATCCGCATCTGCAAGGAAGAGAGCTTTCACCAGCGCCAGGGCTTTGAGCTCATGATGGCGCTGGCCAAGGGCACGCCGGCGCAGAAGGCCATGGCGCAGGATGCCCTGAACCGCTGGTGGTGGCCGTCGGTGCAGATGTTCGGCCCGCCGGACGGCGACAGCCCGCATTCCGCCCAAAGCATGGCGTGGAAGATCAAGCGCTTCTCCAACGACGATCTCAGGCAGAAATACATCGACATGGCGGTCAAGCAGGCCGAGGCACTGGGGCTCGAAATCCCCGATCCGGATCTGAAGTTCAACGAGGAGACCGGCCACTGGGATATCGGCGAAATCGACTGGGAGCATTTCTGGGCGGTTGTGAAGGGCCACGGGCCTTGCAGCCGGGAGCGCATGGCCAACAAGCGCAGCGCCCATGACGACGGTGCCTGGGTGCGCGAGGCGGCACTGGCGTTCGCCGCCAAGGAGCGGGCACGCAACGAGAAGGCTGCAGCGTGATGTCGGATCAAGCACAGAATGGCGGCTGGCCGCTCTTTGAGGTTTTCATCCGCTCCAAGCAGGGGATCTCGCATGTCCATGCGGGCAGTCTTCATGCTGCGGATGCGCAGATGGCGATTGAAAACGCCCGCGATGTCTACACGCGGCGCGGGGAGGGCACTTCAATCTGGGTGGTGCCCTCGTCGGAGATCTCGGCCTCCGCACCGGAGGACAAGGACGAGTTCTTCAGTCCGTCTGACACCAAGATCTATCGGCACCCGACCTTCTACACCGTGCCGGACGATGTGGAGTGTCTCTAGACACCGGGACTCGCATAAGTTGAATTCATCTGTCAGGACTCGTGGGTAACCTATGCGGAATAAAGCAGAATCTCCACTCTTCGAGACTTGTCTGCGCCTCGGTGACACAGCTTTGATTCTCGGTCAGCGGCTGGCCGAGTGGTCATCCAAAGCGCCAAACGTGGAGCTGGATATTGCGCTTTCCAATCAGGCTCTCGACCTGATCGGTCAGGCGCGGCTGTTCCTGGACTATGCCGGCCGGGTCGAAGGCAAGGGGCGAGATGAAGATGCACTCGCATATCACAGGCTGGATCACGAGTTCCGCAACTTCATGATTGCCGAGTTGCCCAATGGCGATTTCGCCCACACCATGGTGCGTCAGCTCTTCTTCGGTACGTTTGCGCACTTGCTTTTCGAAGATATGAGAAAGAGCAGCGATGCGGAGTTTGCGGCCATCGCGGCCAAGGCGGAGAAGGAAATGGCCTACCACGCACGCCATTCAGGCGAATGGACAGTGAGGCTGGGTGACGGGACCGAAGAAAGCCATGAGCGGGCCCAGGCTGCCGTCAATGCGCTGTGGCCCTATGTGCATGAGCTCTTCACCGTGGATGCAGTCGACCAGGAAATGATTGACGCTGGTGTCCTGCCGGACGCGGGCGTCCTCAAGGCCTCGTGGCAGGCGGATATCGAGGCAGTGCTGGCCCGTGCCACCCTGAGCGTTCCGGAGGATGACTGGCAGCCGGAAGGCGGCAAGTCCGGTCGCCACACCGAGCATCTGAGCTATCTCCTCGCTGAAATGCAGGTGCTGCCCCGTGCTTATCCGGATGCGAAATGGTGATGGGCGCCGCCGCCGTAGAACCCAGCAGGGCAGATGCCGCGTGGGCTGTTCTGTCCGGAGTGATGGACCCTGAGATACCGGTCGTCTCGGTGGTCGATCTCGGCATCGTGCGCGAGGTGCGCGAGGAAGGCGGAGAGCTGGAGGTGATTATCACGCCGACCTACACCGGCTGCCCCGCCACGAAACAGATCGAGTTCGACGTCCGGCTGGCGCTGGACAAGGGCGGGTTTGAGGACGCCGCCTTGAGCATTGCCCTGGCGCCGGCCTGGAGCACGGACTGGATCACGGAAAAGGGCAGGGCCGAGCTGAAGGCCTTCGGCATCGCGCCGCCGGAAGGCGCTGCCACGTCCAAGCGCGAGCTGTTCAGCGGTGACCGCAATGTTCAGTGCCCGCACTGCGGAGCCCGCGACACGGAGATGGTCTCCGAATTCGGCTCCACTGCCTGCAAGTCGCTCTGGCGCTGCCGCAGCTGCCGGGAACCGTTCGACTACTTCAAGTGCATCTGAGGAGAGCCTGATGCCCCGCCCGGAGTTTCACGAGCTTGTGGTCGCCGATGTGCGCAAGGAAACCGATGACGCCACATCGGTTGCCTTCCATGTGCCTGAGGATCTGGCGGAGAAGTACAGCTTCGTGCAGGGCCAGTACCTCACCTTGCGGACAGAAGTGGAGGGCGAGGATCTGAGGCGGCCCTACTCGGTGTGCGTCAGCCCGGGCAAGGGGGAGCTGAGGGTCTGTGTCAAGAAGATGCCCTTCGGCCGTTTCTCCAGCTTCGTGAACGACAATCTGAAGGCGGGAGATACCCTATCGGTCCTGCCGCCCATGGGCCGCTTCCATGCGCCCATCGAGGAAGCGGAGGCGCGCCGCTACGTTCTGTTCGCCGGCGGCTCCGGCATCACGCCCGTGATTTCTATCATCGAGACTGTCCTGGAGCGCGAGCCTGCCTCGGAGATCACGTTGTTCTATGGCAACCGCTCGACCCGGGACATCATTTTCCGTGAACGCCTGTCCGACCTGAAGGACAGCTATCTCGGCCGTCTCCGGGTGTTCCACGTCCTGTCGGAAGAAGTTCCGGAAGTCCCGCTCTTCGGCGGCCTGATGAGCGAGGACAAGATCCGCGATCTTGTCACCAGCCTGATCGACTTCCGGTGCGTCGACTGGTTCTTTATCTGCGGTCCAGGTCCCATGATGGACGGAGCGAAGGTCGCGCTGGAGGGGCTCGGCGTTGATCCGAAAAAGATCAAGATCGAGAGTTTCGGCGAGCGCCCGTTCGCCGGCCAGGCGAAAACGGCCGCGCCGGTGGAGGATGACGATGAGGCAGCCGATGTTGAGGTTGTCTACCAGGGCCTGCGCAAGAAGATCCGCGTGCCGTTCCAGGGCCCGGCGATTCTAGACCGCGCCCACGATGCCAAGATCGATGTCCCCTATGCCTGCAAGGGCGGAGTATGCTGCACCTGCAAGGCGAAGCTGATTGAGGGCCGGGTCGAGATGGACATCAATTACGGCCTGGAACCGGACGAAATCGAAGCCGGCTATATCCTGACCTGCCAGAGCCATCCGGTGACGGAACGGGTAGTGGTGGACTACGACGGGTAGAGCGTCGGAGGCAGACCGCCGCGGTGCCTGCCAAGCGCTTCATTCCCTTAGAGACCGACCCGGTATTTCTACGGGTGTTTGCTCCTCCGGCCCATTGCTAGGGTTCCGGTGCAACTGGGAGCAGCGTCGCCGCTGTCGGGCGCATGTTGTCCATAAAGAGCGTAGATGCCGCGGTGCGTTTGTGCACCGCCTTGCTGGCGGGTCCGGCAATAGTTCTGGGGCTGACAGCGGTTTTCGTCCTTGGAGTTCAGGGGCCGGTTAAGGCTGCCGTCAGCTGTCCGGATGCGGTGACGGCGGGGCCGGTGATCACCGGAAACGCGAATTCCGCAGCCGGCACCTGCGGCTCAGGCTCAACCCTCAGCGGCGTCACCTTCCGGGCCGACTTCACGCCGGGCTCCCCGTCATTTGCCACGCTGACCTTCCTCAAGAGCGATCAGGGGTCCCTCAGCGTGGACTCGCTGGCCTGCGTCCCTACCAGCCCCAATATCCAGGTCGCCATCGGCGCCATCGCGATCAACGGCGCCGGGAGCTGCATGTTCACCGTGGTGTTCATCGTCGCGGGCGTGCGCCATACGCTGACCGGACGGTTTTCAACGCTCTTCGGCGCAGCCGCCGTGACCAACCTGACGGCAACCGGCGGCAGGTTCGACACTAGGGGAGGCGGGACGGCCGGGGCACCGGATGCCAGAACCCAAAGCGACATCGTCGACCGGATGCTGGATCAGTACACCAGGGTGGGCAACCGCATTGAGGACTGGGTCGGGCCGGTCGGGCCCTGCGCAAATTGCGTCAACCCTTCAAGCACGGCAGCTCTACAGGCAGAGCTGGATCGGCTGGAGGGCTTGAGGAACCAGGCGCGGGCCGCTCGCGCCGGTGCACAAAGTGAGCTGCAGTCGGCAAGGACGACCCTCAAGATACACATTGCCTCTCGCAACCACTACAAGAACGAAATCAGTAAGCTGAATCAGAGTATAGTCAAACTGAAAGCGGAAACTTCAAGACTGTATGACGATATACCTAAGGAATTTCGCCCGCGTACAAAATTGAATAACTTGTCGAATACATATCAGTTTTTCAATGCGATAAAATTGCGCCGGATTCTGGCGACATATAGCCTGATCGATTCGAATAAATCGTTGATCGAATCCAATAAGAAACTGATTGCGATTGATCAGAGGAATCTCCGGATGACGGGGGAGGCCATAACGCAGACCAACGCCAAAATGGATCAGCTTATCTCCGGGATTAAAGCCAGCAACACGCAGATCCGAAGCCTGAGCGGGAAGATCAGTACGATCAAGGCAAGAATTGCCGCCGCGCAGGAGCGGGGTGGCGATGGCGGATCGGGTGGCGCATTCAGTGCCGTACTGCTCGCGGGCGATCATCCGGGGTTTACAGTGAGGCTTGGTGCTGGCGGTCTTGTGGCCGGCTGGAGGAAACGATACGGGTCGAGTGTTGCCCAGGTGGGTGCTTCCTCCGGCACACAGCCTGGCGGGCCGGTTCCCGTGGAGATGTGGGCCTCGGGCCAGATCTCCGGAACCAACGACAATACCCGCGGAGCGGAGCGGTCCGGTGAGACCTACAGCATCAGAACCGGGATGAGTTTGCGGCTGAGTGACGGGCTCACCGTAGGGCTGGCCGCCCGGTACCGGCACGGAGACAGCCGGTCGCGCGCGCTGGCGACGTCACTCAATTCGGATTTCTTTGGTGCGGGCGCCTTCTTCCAGGCGACCCTGGCCGACGCCCTTCGCCTGGAAGGGCTCGTGGCCTATGAGCACGGCAGGAACAGTGTTTCCATCTCCGGGGCCACTGGCAAGTTCGGCATTGACGGGGTGACGGTGTCCGGCCGTCTGTCCCGCCGGATTGACCTTGACGGCTGGTGGCTGGAGCCCAATCTCGGCGCAAGCTATTCCCATTGGAGCAGGCAAAGCTATGTGAACTCGGCTGCGGTCACGGTGCCCGGGAGCACACTCGAGCAGGGCCGTCTGAGTTTCGGGCCGCGCATCGGGCGTTCGTTCTTCCCGGAGACCGCGTCCGTGCAGATGATCGATGCGGAAATCCATGTGAACGGCGTCTACGATTTCATCAGCCGGCAGGACGTAACCCTCGGGCCCGGCGTGGTGGCATCTGCTCCGGACTTTGGCGCCTCGGCGGGAGGCAGTCTGCGGTTGCTGTTTCCCGGCGGGGTGAGTTCGACGCTGGGGTTCGACTATCTCGGCCAGGGCAGCCTCAACGCCTATACGGGCCGGGCGAACATCACCATTCCAGGCGATCTCCTGGGCCTCCTGGACGAGGAGCGCGCCAGCCTGCATTTTGCCATCGACACGGCCCCGCGCAGTTCCGGTTTCAAGCTCGGCCTCACCATCCCGCTGAACTGAGCGCGGCCGTGCGCCCTGGCGAAAACTGCCATGAGCGCCATCCCCGCAGCAGCGGAGCGGTTGCGGCAAGCGCGACCGCGCGCCGGGCGAAAGCCCGCCCCCGCGGAGGCGTTTTCGCCCTGGCGAAACTGCCGCGAGTGCCAATCAAGGCACCTCTTCTCCGACGGTGCCGTAGGCATCCACCAGGCTCGGAGAATCTCGGCAGGCCGTACGGGGCAGATCGTCGTGGAGGGGCAGCCAGGGCATCGCGCTTTCGATGCCGAGATGATAGGTCGGCGGGAACTTCTCCGGCTCGTCCAGGCTCGCCGTCCAGACCATGATCCACTGGGACCAGGTGCCGAGTGTGCCGCGATAGGTGAGGGGGCTGCTGCATATTGCGCAGAAACCGCGCTCGGCTATGGCGGAGGAGCGGTAGTATTTCGGCTCGCCCTTCACGAATTTCACGTCCTCGGTCAGGAACGTGGTGCCGCCGAGGATCGGGGCGCCGGAGAAGCGCTGGCACATGCGGCACTGGCAGAGCATGGACCCCAGTGTCTTGCCTTTGACCTCAAAGCGCACCGCGCCGCAAAGGCAGCCGCCGGTGATCAGGGGCGCTTCGGGCGAGGGGATGTCGATGAAGGGGCGGAAGGCCTGTCTGGCCGGGGCTGCGGCAGGCTCGGGGCTGTAGTGATAGACCCGCAAGGGGCGGGCGATGTTCTTGAACTCGTGGGCACCGAGATCGGCGAACTCACCGCCAAGCTCCGCCTCCACATGGGCGAAAACGGTGCTGGCGATGGCGACGCCGTTGGGCTCGGCGATCTCCTGCAGGCGGGCGGCAATGTTGACACCGTCGCCGAAGACATCGCCGTCCTGGATGATGACATCGCCGAGATTGATGCCGATGCGCCAACGCAGCTGCCTGTCCTCCGCCACGCCGGCATTGCGGTTCACGGTGCCGCGCTGCAGGGCCATGGCGCAGTTCACCGCGTCGAGCACGCTCTGGAACTCCACGAGGACTCCGTCCCCCATGCGCTTGACCACCCGTCCGTGGTACTGGCCGATGGTCGGGTCCAGCAGCGCGAAGCGATGGCTCTGCAGCGCCTCCAGCGTGCCTTCCTGATCCGCCCCCATCATCCGGCTGTAGCCGACAACGTCTCCAACAAGGATCGCGGCGAGCCGCCGTTCGGATTTGGCTGATGTCATCGCTGTCACCTCCGTGGCTGCCCCCGGAGTTGTCCGGGCCCATTGTAGCGTTTCGTTGCCCGGATGTCGAAATCCGCCAGCCCGCGCCGGCGAGAGCAAAGCCGCCGCGTTGCGGCTGGCGTGGTGGCGGGGTAGGGTCCCGGCACTGAGGCAGGCCGGGGAGACGGCGCGTGGCGGACGAAACTGAACTACCGGACTTTGGTGACATTCAGGCTGTGCGCAAATGGTTTGAAGGGCAGCCGAAAGAAACCGCTGTCGTCATGGCGGTACGTGCGGCGCTTCGTGCGGCGCCTCTGCTTGAACAGTCCTTCGGCGGCAAGCGCACTACGGAGGAGACCGGGGCCGACATTATATTGCCGCTGATGCGTGGTATGGCCTTGCCATGGGCCGCAGCGAAAATTCCGGCCCGTGGCAAGGAGTTCCGCGCCGCCGCCACCACCACCTCCCTCGCCTCCGGCGCGGCCAACGCCGCCACCGCCGCCATCGCCACCATCGCCGCCTACTCCGCCACCGCAGCCTATTTCACTGCCGCCACCGGCACCGCCGTCGACGCGACCGCTGCTTCCGCTACCGCCGCCTACGCCGCCGACGCCAACGCCGCCATCGCCATCGCCACCAAGGCTACCGCCTACGCCGGCGCCGTCACCTACTCCACCGCGCGGGAGGCGGAATACTCGTTGAGGGGCACAAGTGCCGCAGACGTCGCCGGGCTCCCGCTTTGGCCCGATTCCCCGCCGTGGGAGGTCATGGAGGACTGGGCGCGGCTCAAGACTGAATTGATGCGGCTTGGGCAAGGCTGGGAGGTCTGGACGGACTGGTACGAGGCCAGGCTGTACGGCGTTCCAATAAATGAAGAACTGGAGACCGCCCGCGTCCTGATCGCCGAGGAGATCTGGGAGCAGGGACCGGAGGTGGTCAATGCGGAGATCCAGCGGCTGATTGATCTGCATGAGCCGAAGCAGAGAATTCCCCCGCCGCCCTCTCCGGAACAACTGGCTGAGATGGCCAGCCCCCAAGCTGTCGCGAGTGCTGATGGCCGGGTTGATGCTGTACAGAACGTGAAGTTTGATGAGCCCACGCCCAGCGAGGACCTTAGTTCGCTGCCGCAGCGGCAGATCAGGATCTGCGAATTGCTCTTGAGCGACTTGCCCGGCAACGCACCGGTCTACTTCTCCACGTCTCTCGGCATCTACCGGGACGAACTCGTGGCGCATGGGGTTCGTCCGACGCTCGGCATTCTGGTGGACCAGGCTGAGATCCTTCTCTCTGCCGCGGACGCGAGTGATCTTGAAGGCGACTGGCTGCCTTCGGGACTGAACGTGGCGATCGGGATCTTCCGCAACAACCATGAACTGTTGCGCAAGCATTTTCCGCTCGATGTGGAACGCGAGCAGTCTTATGCGGCCACGCAGCTCGACGAGGAGGCGGCGAGCGGGGACGCTTTGCGCGATCCGTTCGCGGAGGCTGCCGAAGCGGTGCAACAGGCCCATATCGCCGGGCTCGTGACCGATGCTTTTCTCTCCGCGATCAGGACCCGCTCTGAGTCGGCGAACATCCTGTCGACCGAACCGCCGAAGCCGCCGGACCTCAGAGCTGATCCGAATGATCGTCAGTTGGACGGTGGGCAGCACCCCAGCGGGAAGAAACGGATCATTCTCGGAACGATCGGTTTGCTGGTTGGCGCCGTCCACCTGCTCGGCTCTTCGGCCTCCATCTCCGCGCACCCGCACGCCCAAACGCTGCTAGACGCGCTCTCGCGGGTCATCGAGCAGCTCAAGGCCTTCATCCATTGAAACAATAACATCAGCCTGCCGCTTTCGGCCCCTGAGTTCTGTGGCCCTGGGGCCTCGGGTCAGGCCCGAGGACGGCAGGGGGTGGGCTAATGGTGCTTGTTTGATGCACCGGTTCATGTGGGATAATCACCTCGGCTGCGATTGCTCAACATGAGGCGCGGCGGTCCCAGCTTGCATCGGTGCTCTTGTCCAGCTCCCCCTTCCTGACCCGCTGGCTGGGGGTGCGGGGGAAGCCTGCGACCGGCTCGTAGTACCGCGGGAGCTGGAAGGAGGCGAGGCGGGGTCTTAGCCATTCTGACAGGGCTTGCATACCGAGATCGGCCTCTGCGGCGAGCCTGACGAAGAGCTTGATTTCCTGCTCGCCGACCTCGGCCTCGACGCCAACCGCGGCGCATTCCTCCACTTGCGGGTGGCTGCCGGCGACGCTCTCCACCTCCCAGGCGGAGACGTTCTCGCCGCGCACCCTGATGGCGTCGCCGAGGCGGCCGTGGAACCAGAGATCGCCGTCGGCGTCGATCGAGCCGAGGTCGCCTGTGTGGAGTGTGCCGTTCCGAAGAGCCCTGGCCGTTGCTTCCGGATTCCGGAAGTAGCCCTGAAAGAGAGCGCCTGGCTCGCGTTCGCGCACCAGAATCTCGCCGCGGCCGTCCGGGCCGGGATCCTGGATGCTCACATCAAGCCAGTCCATGGGCCGGCCCACCGCGCCCACCTTGCCGGTCAGGTTCACGCTGGTCAGGCTCGAGGCTTCGCTCATACCGTAGCACTCGCGGATCGGGATGGCGAAACGCCCTTCGAAGGCGGTCCATGTCTCCGCCGGACAGCCGCCGCCCCAGGCCGTGCGCACACCATGGGCCTTGTCATCCCCGCGGGCCGGCTGCTTCAGCAGCATCTGTAGGATGCCGCCGAGATAGTGGATGTGGGTCGCGCCCGTCTCGGCCACCTGGTCCCAGAACTTCGAAGCGGAAAAGCGCGGCACCATCGCCAGATGTACATCCACCAGAAGCGGCAGGATCAGCATCTGAGCCCCGCCGATATGGCACAGCGGCTCCCACAGGAACATCACATCGCCGTCTTCCGCGCCAGAGCCGATCCGCACGCCCTCGCCGGCGAAATCCATCATGCGCGGCGTTACCTGAACGCCCTTGGGCGGTCCAGTGGTCCCGGAGGTGTACATCAGTGCAAAGTCTGCGCCGGCGGGCGCCCGCTTCACTGTCGATGGAGAAGGGGAGGCTGCGAAGATCTGAGCGAGGTGAGGGCTTTCGATACTCCTGCATTCGGATAGGGGAGCGCCGCTCGCCTCGATCGCATCGCGGTGGTGTTCATCGCAGATGATGATCTGCGGATCCGAGTGCTCCAGGATGTACCGGAGGCCCTGACCGACAACCCGCGGATTGACCGGAATCCACGTCACTCCCGCCATGGCCAGCCCGAAGATCACGGAGATCTGAGCCAGGGAGTTGTCCATCATCACGGCCGCCCGTTCGGCGCCGGATCCGCTGAGGTGCGTGGCAAGATCGGCGGCCTCTGCGTGCAGGCGGCCTAAAGTCAGCGCGTCGTCGCCGAACGTGGCGAAGACCCGGTCCGGCCGTGCTCGCGCGTCCGCCTCAAGGCGCTCCAGAAAGCCTGGTCCGTTCACTTCTCTTTCCGTTTGGCCAGGAAGGCGGCCATCATGCGGGCGGGCTCGTCCGTCTCGTAGCTTTCGCGCTGGTTGCGAACGCCGGCATTCATGGCCTCATCGAACCCGCTTTGCGTCATTTCCCGGAACCAGCGCTTGGTCAGGCGCATGGCGACCGGCGCCTTGGCGCCCAGCTCTTCAGCGACGCGCAGGGCCTCGGGCATGACCTCGCCGGCTTCCACCATCCGGTGGATAAGCCCGATCGCCCGGCATTCATCGGCCGGCATCATGCGCCCTGACAGTGTCAGCTCGACGGTGCGCGACAGGCCCAGATGTTCCCGCATGATCCAGGGGCCGAGATTGGAGGCGATGCCCGAATTGATCTCCGGCTGGCCCATGCTGATGCCGGGATGGGCAATGCGGATGTCGCAGAGCAGGGCAACCTGGAATGCGGAGCCTGCTGCCAGCCCGTTCAGCGCGGCGATCAGCGGCTTGGTCAGCGCCCGGATGGTGCCGTAGAGCTCGCGCCACTCGCCGATCCAGGCTTCCGCACGGTCAGGATCGAATGTCTTGGTCTCGTTCAGGTCCTGCCCGGCACTGAACGCTCGGTCGCCTGTTCCGGTGAGTATGATGGCCCTGATGGCGTCGTCCCGGTCAAAGGCCTCCAATGCGGTGAGCAGTTCCTCACGCATGGGCTTGTGCCAGGCGTTCAGAACCTCCGGCCGGTTGAGCGTGATGATGCCGGTCTGGCCGTCGGTCTCGGTTTGCAGGAATTCGCCCACTGGGATCGCCTCTCAAGGATTGGTTCGGGGAATTTGTAGAGCAGGCGCGTCTGGCCGTCGAGCGGCCTGGCAACGGATTGGGGGGCAGGCGCGGTGTTGCCGGGAAGGGGGCGCCATCCAAAAGGCACGAACCGGGGAGTTGTCAGGCGCGGAAAATCGCCCTACACAGCGGCTCGAATGTGGCCAGCGGCCACGGATTAGGACGCTTTTCGAAAGTCTCCCATGCGGATCGGATATTATCCCGGCAGCTTTGATCCGGTGACGAACGGTCATGTCGATGTGATCGCGCGGGCCTGTACGCTCGTGGATGCGCTCGTGCTGGCGGTGGGTGTGCATCATGGCAAGAAGCCGTTTCTGAGTGCCGAACAGCGGGTTGCGCTGCTGGAGGAAGTCGCCCGGCCGATCGGCCAGGAAAGTGGCTGCAAGATCGTTGTCGAAACCTTCGACACACTGGTCGTGGACGCGGCGCGCGCGGCCGGGGCCGTCATGCTGATCCGCGGCCTGAGGGACGGAACGGACTTTGCCTACGAAATGCAGATGGCGGGCATGAACGCCGAAATGGCTCCCAACGTCGAGACGGTATTTCTGCCGGCAAGCGGACCGGTCCGCCACATTGCCTCCTCATTGGTCAAGCAGATCGCGGCCATGGGCGGAGATATCACGGGCTTTGTGCCGGAGACGGTTGCGAAAGCCATAGATGAAACTTTGAGTCGAACATGAAGAATGGAAGCTAACTCATGAAAAGACGGTTGTTTCTCGGAGCCATCGCTGCTGGACTCCTGGCCGGCGCGGCTCCGGCCGGTGCCCAGAACCTTGATCCGGAAAATACGCTCTATCTGCAGACCAAGTTCGGGCGGACGGTGATCCAGCTTCGACCCGACCTCGCGCCGAACCATGTGGCACGGGTCAAGCAGCTGGCGCGGGAAAAGTTCTATGATGGCATCCCGTTCCACCGTGTAATCGCCGGCTTCATGGCACAGACCGGGGATCCGACCGGGACAGGCACCGGCGGATCGGACCGTCCGGACCTCCGGGCTGAGTTCTCGCTGACGCCCTATGAGCGTGGCGTGGTCGGCATGGCCCGCTCGAGCCACCCGCACAGCGCCAACAGCCAGTTCTTCATCACATACAAGCGCTCCACCTTCCTGAACGGCAAGTACACGGTGTTCGGTCAGGTGGTCAGCGGCATGGAGCATATCGACAGGCTACGCAAGGGCGCGCAAGGCTCCGGCACGGTGCGCAATCCGGACCAGATGCTGTCGCTGCGCGTCGCAGCGGATGTGAAATAGATCTCAAACCAAGAGTGAAAGACGAAATCATGAGTGATCCTGAAAACACCCTCGTCATGGAGACGAGCAAAGGCAAGGTCGTGATCGAGACCCGCCCCGACCTGGCCCCTGGCCACGTGGACCGTATCAAGATGCTGGCGCGTGAGGGCTTTTACGATGGCGTCAAGTTCCACCGGGTGATCGAAGACTTCATGGCCCAGACCGGCTGCCCGCACGGCACGGGGACCGGCGGTTCGCCCCATCCGAACCTGAAGGCGGAGTTCAACAGGGAACCGCATGTGCGCGGCACCTGTTCCATGGCGCGGTCCTCCATGCCGGATTCGGCCAACAGCCAGTTCTTCATCTGCTTTGGCGACACCGGCTTCCTCGACGGGCAATACACGGTCTGGGGCAAGGTGACCGAGGGCATGGAAGTCGTCGATACGATCCAGCGCGGTGAGCCGCCCAGCAATCCGGACACGATCGTCAGCATGAAGGTTGCCGCTGACATCTAGTGGTGCGATCGATGCAGGGCAGTCCGTAAAACCCTGCTGTCAAAGTCGGTCACGCGAAGGCGGGAATCCAGGGATTTATGAATCTATAGACTCGCTTGCCACCCTGGTCACCCGCCATAGCGGGTGTGACGGCGATCGGGCTCACATGTTGAATTCGAACCACTAGCTGGGTCCCGGAGCGCAGCCATGCGCGTCGATGCTTTTGATTTCGATCTGCCTCAGGATCTCATCGCTCTGCGTCCTGCGAGCCCGCGCGACAGCGCGCGCCTGCTCGATGTGCGCCCGCAAGGTCTCGCCGACCGGATCGTCCATGATCTGCCGGATCTCCTCCGGGCGGGCGATTGCCTGGTGCTCAACAACACGCGGGTCATTCCGGCGCGTCTTTCCGGTCGGCGCGTGGGGCGCGGTGATGCCGAGCCCAGGATAGAGGCGACTTTGCACCAGCGCCGTGGCAGCAATGTCTGGGCGGCATTTGCAAAGCCCGGCCGCAAGCTCGCCGTTGGCGACAGGGTCAGGTTCGGTGGCGAGGGCGCGGCGTGCCTTGCCGGAACACTGGATGCAACGGTCAGAGCCAAGGGCGAGGGCGGAGAGATCGAGCTGGCCTTCGATCTGGACGGTCCTGCTCTGGACTCGGCCGTCGCGGTGCAGGGAGTGATGCCGCTGCCGCCTTACATTGCTGCCCGAAGGGCTGCCGATGCGCGCGATCAGGCCGATTATCAGACGGTCTACGCAAAGGACGAAGGGGCCGTGGCGGCGCCGACCGCAGGGCTTCATTTTACCGACAAGCTCTTTCAGCGTCTGGATGACAAGGGTGTGCAGACGGAGTTCGTGACGCTGCACGTGGGGGCAGGGACGTTTCTGCCCGTCAAGGCCGATGACACGGCCGATCACCGGATGCACTCAGAATGGGGCGTGGTGAGCGGAGAGGTTGCTGACCGCCTCAATGCATGCAGAGCCGCCGGAGGGCGGATCATCAGCGTCGGCACGACCTCGCTCAGGCTTCTGGAAAGCGCGGCCCGCTCCGGCGCGATCGAACCATTCTCGGGCGATACGGACATTTTCATCACCCCCGGCTACCGCTTTCAGGCCGTTGATATGCTGCTGACCAACTTCCACCTGCCGCGTTCCACGCTGTTCATGCTGGTGTCCGCGTTCTCGGGGCTTGACCGCATGCAGGCCGCTTACGCATATGCCATCGCGCAAGGCTACCGCTTCTACTCCTATGGCGATGCCTGCCTTCTCGACCTTGCGGGCAGTGACTGATGACGAAAGACTTCAGCTTTGAGCTGCTGGCGACGGACGGCCGGGCCCGGCGCGGCCGCGTGATCACGCCGCGCGGCGAGATCCGCACACCCGCCTTCATGCCCGTCGGGACGGCCGGAACCGTCAAGGCCATGTATCCCGAACAGGTGCGGGAAACAGGAGCCGATGTTGTCCTCGGCAACACCTACCATCTCATGCTCCGCCCGGGCGCTGAAGAGGTGGCTGCGCTCGGGGGCCTGCATAAATTCATGCGGTGGCCCCATCCGATCCTCACCGACAGCGGCGGGTTTCAGGTCATGTCGCTGGCCAAGCTCAGGAAGATGACCGAGCGCGGTGTGACCTTCCAGTCCCACATCGACGGCGCGCGGCACGAGCTGACGCCGGAGCGTTCGGTCGAGATCCAGGGGCTGCTGGGCTCTGACATCCAGATGCAGCTGGATGAATGCACGCCCCATCCCGCGACCCATGCAGAGGCAGAGACCTCCATGGAGCTGTCCCTGCGCTGGGCCGAGCGTTCCAGGACGGCCTTCGGCAGCAAGACCCACCAGGCCCTGTTCGGCATCATGCAAGGTTCGACATACGAGGACCTGCGCGAACGCTCGGCCCGAGCGCTGGTGGAGATGGACTTTCCCGGCTACTCCGTCGGCGGGCTGGCCGTCGGCGAAGGTCAGGCGGAGATGTTGCGTGTACTGGATGCGAGCGTGGACATCCTTCCGGAGAACAAGCCCCGCTACCTGATGGGGGTTGGTACGCCGGATGACCTGCTGAAATCCGTGGCGAGGGGTATCGACATGTTCGACTGCGTCATGCCCACGCGCTCAGGCCGGCACGGCCAGGCCTTCACCCGTTTCGGCAAGGTCAATCTGCGCAATGCCCGCCATGCCGACGACCCGCGCCCTCTGGACGAGAAGAGCTCATGTCCGGCTGCCCGGGACTATTCCCGCGCCTATCTTCACCATCTCATCCGCTGCGGCGAGTATCTCGGCTCCATGCTGCTGACCTGGATCAACGTCGCCTACTATCAGGACCTGATGGCTGGAGCGCGGGCCGCTATCGAGGATGGATCGTACGATGCCTACTGTGCGGGGGTGACCGAGGGCTGGGCGCGCG
>JBCCEL010000112.1:0-16105 GCA_039030315.1 Pseudomonadota bacterium | reverse complement strand
TGGAACTTCTCTTCGGGGTGCAGGCGTGGCCATGCATCGATTGGCTTGTCACACGTTCTCTATCGGCGACGTTACAATTGACTCGCATAAGCCTCCTATTCAGATAGCCCTTGCCCCAAGTCTTGCCGCCCAGCGTTGCCATCCTCGCTCAGGCCGCGCGGCATCGAAAGTTGCCTCTATGTCCGCGAATCTTATCTAAAGTGAGGCACCGATAGCCGTTACGGCAGCTTTGGCGATATCCTCGTCCTGTTGCCAATCACCGCCGCTGACGCCAATTCCGCCAAGGCATTCGCCGTCGACGATAATCGGAAAACCACCTTCCATGGCGGTCCAGCGCGAAGAGCCCGCAGCAAGCGACGGCGAAAGGGACGGCCTTGAAGAAAATCGAAGCCATCATCAAGCCTTTCAAGCTCGACGAAGTGAAGGAAGCCCTTCAGGAGGTCGGTCTTCAAGGCATCACGGTGACCGAGGCCAAGGGCTTCGGGCGGCAGAAGGGCCACACCGAATTGTACCGTGGGGCGGAATACGTTGTGGACTTCCTTCCCAAGGTAAAGATCGAAGTGGTCCTTTCCGACGACCTCACCGAAAAGGCGGTCGAAGCGATCCAGAATGCCGCCCAGACGGGCCGCATCGGGGACGGCAAGATCTTCGTCTCAAGCGTGGAAGATGCCATCCGCATCCGCACGGGCGAGACGGGAACGGACGCGCTTTAGCGCCCGCACTCAATAACCAATAACCCAACGACTAAAGACGACAGGAAAGAAAGATGGCCAAAGACGCCGACGACGCCCTTAAGTTTTTGAAAGATGAGGACATTCAGTTCCTCGACCTGCGCTTCACCGACCCGCGCGGGAAGATGCAGCATGTGACCCAGGACATCTCCACGGTCGATGAGGACATGTTCGCCGATGGTGCCATGTTTGACGGGTCCTCGATCGCCGGCTGGAAGGCGATCAACGAATCCGACATGACGCTGATGCCGGACGTGACGTCGCTCCACAAGGATGCCTTCTACAGCCAGCCGACCGCAGCGATCTTCTGCGACATTCTCGATCCGCTGACCGGCGAAGGCTATGAGCGCGATCCGCGGATGACCGCCAAGAATGCCGAAGCCTATGTGAAACAGGCCGGTATCGGCGACACCATTACCATGGGCCCGGAAGCTGAATTCTTCATCTTCGACGATGTGCAGTTCGCCTCAGACCCGTACAACACCGGCTTCATGCTCGACTCCACGGAACTGCCGATCAACTCCGACCGTGATTACGAAATGGGCAATATGGGCCACCGTCCGCGCACCAAGGGCGGCTACTTCCCCGTAAACCCCGTCGACAGCTGCCAGGACATCCGGTCCGAAATGCTTTCCGTGATGACCGAAATGGGCGTGACCGTCGAGAAGCATCACCACGAGGTGGGTGCGGCCCAGCACGAACTCGGCATCAAATTCGACACGCTGACGTCGATCGCCGACAAGCTGCAGGTCTACAAGTACGTGGTGCAGAACGTCGCCCACTCCTTCGGCAAGACGGCAACCTTCATGCCGAAGCCGGTCTATGGCGACAACGGCACAGGCATGCACGTCCACCAGTCCATCTGGAAGGACGGTTCTCCGGTGTTCGCCGGTAACGAGTATGCGGATCTGTCCGAGACCTGCCTCTACTATATCGGCGGCATCATCAAGCATGCCAAGGCGCTCAACGCCTTCACCAACCCGTCCACCAACTCCTACAAGCGTCTGGTGCCGGGCTATGAAGCACCCGTGCTGCTGGCCTACTCGGCCCGCAACCGGTCGGCCTCCTGCCGTATCCCCTACTCGCCCTCGCCGAACGGCAAGCGCGTGGAGGTCCGCTTCCCGGACCCGACCGCCAACCCGTACCTTGCCTTCTCGGCAATGCTGATGGCCGGTATGGACGGCATCCTGAACAAGATCCATCCGGGCGATCCGATGGACAAGGACCTGTACGAACTGCCGCCGCAGGAGCTCAAGGACATCCCGACCGTCTGTGGCTCGCTCCGCGAAGCCATGGAGTGCCTGGAAGCCGACAACGACTTCCTGAAGAAGGGCAACGTGTTCACCGATGACCAGATCGAAGCTTATATCGAGCTGAAGATGGAAGAGGTCATCCGCTACGAGCACACGCCGCACCCGGTCGAGTTCGACATGTACTATTCGGTCTGACCCTTACCCTGACCGAGTACTCCCGAAAGCCGGGGCGTTCACCGCCCCGGCTTTTTTGTGCGATCCGCCTGCAGCCGCTCTACTTGCGCTCGAGCTTCAGGGCAGCTCTTGCCCGGAGGCAAAGATCCACCTTGGTGTAGAGCGCGGTGATCAGTGCTCCGCCCTGATCGATGCCTGCATAGTTTTCTGCATCGCGCACGCGGGCAATACCTGCGGCGGAAAATCCGCTGACCCAATCGTACCTGGGCTTGACCGCCCATCGCCCCGATCGGGAAACAAACCCCCATTTGCCGTCACGGCGGGCTGCGGCGGGACCGTGCCGTGAGGCGGAGGGCGCCTCCTCCAATTGCGGTCGCATGATCCAGGCACCGTCCGGTCCGATGGCTCCCCAATAAGGTCCCGATTTCACAAAGGCCGCGCCCGCGTTCGTAAATCCTCGAACCTCCGAAAACCTCGGCTCAATCGCCCATCGGCCGGCTTCGTCAAGAAACCCGTAGCTCTTTCCATCTCGGCTCGCCCCTCTTAAGCCCATTCGCAATCTTTGAGCGATGAAGTGGTACTCCGGCGCGATCAGCCAGGTCCCAGCCGCATCGAAAAGCCCGGACTTTCCCGCAACCTTGCCGACACCCTGGCCGTTACGGGAGAAAAGGGCGGGCTTATCAAGCGCGGTAGACAGGAGAGGTTTTCCGCGTCGATCCAGCACCCACCATCCTTCATCGGTGCGTGCCGAGATCGGTTGTTCCTTTTGGAACTGGATGAACTGGCGGTAGCGCGGCGTCACGATCCACGCCCCCTGCTGATCGATCATCCCCCACCGGCCGTTCTGCGACACGGCCGCGTATCCTTGCTCGGCGAACGCATTGACCCATCTGAACCCGTCAAATTTCGGCTTGATGCGCCAGCGTCCCTTCCGGTCGACAAATCCATATCTGCCGCCGAGCTTGGCCGCTGCAGATCCGTTCTCATGGAAGTGGGAGAGATGTTCGAATCTGGGGCGAATGAGCCATTCGCCGGCACGATCCAGCATTCCATACCGGCCATCGACAATGGCCCAGGCTGTCCCCCTGGAGAACCTGTAGGACACAGCATCATAAACAGGTCGCAGCAGCCATTTGCCATCGGCTTGCATGATCCCTTCCTTGTCGTCGTCAGTGAGAACGGCGAAGAGGCCCTCCTCTTTGTGGCGGAAGATCCTCTTCCGCGGAGGGATGACCGTACGCCCGGTATGATCAATGACCGACCAGCGACCTGACTGGCCGACCAGCAGATAGTCTCCCGGCCACTGGGCCAGGAGCCCGTAACGTGGCGGGACGAGCCACTCTCCGGCAACAGAGAGCAGGCCGCACCTGGCCGGAGCACATCCTTGCATGCACCACTTTACCGGCTCCGCCAGCGCCACTCTGGATCCGAAAAGCACAAAGGTGATCAGCGCCGGAAGGGCTATCAAAAGACTGGTGATCTGGTCGAAGGCGCGATGCCGGTTCAACTGTCGGTCCTCAACAGTATTCGATCAGGCCTGGCTGCATACCTGGGCGCATCAGTACTCCTCCCTGAGGGCAAAACGCAGGAGGCGCCATTGGCGGCGCATCTGGCTGAGTTCGGGCGGCCGCCTCAGGAGTTCGGGCCCGGCCCCGAGTATCTTCGTCAGATGGATGTCCACCAGGCAGACAGGCAGGAAGGCCGGTATGGCCTCGGTCGGCACGGTGGAGAGCCGGTCACGCGCGTTCGTCAACCGTTTTTCCGTGTGCGAACAGAGCCGCCGGATCAGCAGCGGAAACCCTTCCCCGCCCTTTCGGGTCCGCAGATCCTCAATTGTGACCTCGAAGCGCTCCATGAGTTCCGCCGGGAGATAGCACTGGCCGCGCGAGGTGTGCACCGGCAGGGAACGCAAAAGACCGGTGATGCCATGGGCAATGCCTGCATAGCCGGCGGCTTCGGCGCAGTTGATGTCTTCGCCACGGCACAGGACGAAGCTCGCCATGAGGAATACCGCCGACACGGTCTCGCCGAGATAGCCTTCAAGGTCGTTCAGCTCCGGCATGGGATCATCGTAGAGATCGAAGGTGCGTGCTTCGATCATGTTGAGAAGGCCCGGTTTCGTGAGCCTCCCAAGCATGATTGCGTCCGAGAGCGCCCTGGCCACGGGATTGTTCTCAAGGTTCCCCCTGAAGATCTCCGTTATGGTGTCGCGCCACCACTGGAGGCGCATCTCTCCGAAATTCGGATCGGTGACGTTTTCCCGGATCAGGCCCAGCTCGATGTTGAAGGCATAGAGCCCAAGCAGCGCCGGGCGCAGCTCCTTCGGCGCAAACAGTGTGGCTAGATAGCGGTCAAGGTCGTAGCGGCGCACAAGCCGAGTGCAGTAGTCGATATCGTCATCGGTTGCGTCCGGGCCGTCATCGGCCAGGATCGGTGACGGCGATGAGGGCGGCGGCGACGGCGCGCTGTTCTCCGAGGAGGACGTTGTAGGTCCGGGCGGCTGCCCCGGTTCCCATTGGTTCGAGTCCTGTGTCATGCGCGCGAAATGCGTCCGTTACGTCCGGCGGCGGGCGTCTCAGCTCCTCACCGCATCCCAACAACAGGAACTCAATATCACCCGATTGTGCAAAGACGCGATTAAAGTCGCTCACTTTCAGATCAGCGAAATCCGAAACGGGCCAGGCATAAACGCCGGACGGAAGCAACAATATCGATCCCTGATGGGACATCTCGGCAAACCGGAAGCCACCGTTGCCGTAGGCATCCACCGGCGCCCTGCCGGGAAAGAAGGGGCCATCGGCAGGTTCGCTCACGCGCCCTCGGCCGCCTTGTCGTCACTCGCGCCTTCCGACCAGTCGCGCTTGACGCCGAGAAGCATGAGCACTGGCGAGGCGATGGCGATTGAGGAATAGGTGCCGATGACAACGCCCCACATCATCGCAAAGACAAAGCCGCGGATGACCTCGCCGCCGAAGATATAGAGCGAAAGCAGCGCAATCAGGGTGGTGACGGAGGTCAGGACCGTGCGCGACAGCGTATCGTTGACCGAGAGATTGAGCAGGTCGTCGATGGGAAGGCGCTTGTATTTCCGCAGGTTTTCACGGACCCGGTCGTAGACGACGACCGTGTCGTTCAGCGAATAGCCCACAATGGTCAGGAGCGCGGCGATGGTCGACAGGTCGAACTGCAATTGCAGGATCGTGAAGATCCCGATGGTCAGCACCACGTCATGCACCAATGCGATCACGGCACCAACCGCGAACTGCCACTCGAAGCGGAACCAGATGTAGATGAGTATGGCGAAAATCGCCGCAAGGACGGCGATGGTGCCATCCCGCGCAAGTTCGCCGGAGACGGTTGGGCCGACCACCTCGGTTCGGCGGACACTATATTCGCCGGAGATAACCTCCCTCACCTTGGTGATGATGCCCTGCTGAGCCTCATCGCCGCCCAGCTGCTGTTCCACCCGGATCAGCACCTCGTCTTCATTGCCGAATTCCTGGATCTGGACATCACCCAGGCCGAGCCCGCCGACCTTCTGGCGCAGCCCGCCAATGTCGGCCGGCGAATTGTTCACAGTCTGGACCTGAATAAGTGTGCCGCCGCGGAAGTCGATACCGAGATTCAAGCCGACCGCAAAGAAGAGGACGAAGGAGGCTACGAAGGCCACCGCAGATCCGTAGAGCGCCATGCGCGCAAAGCGCAGGAACGGGACCTTGGTGTTTGGCGGGACAAGTCTGAGCAGTTTCATGGGTTCCGTCCCGTCAGATCGGCAGGCTCTTCGGCCGCTTCCACCCCACCCAGAGCGCCACGAAGAGGCGCGTAACCGTGAAAGCGGTGAAAACCGAGGTCACAATGCCGAACCCGAGGGTCACGGCAAATCCGCGAATCGGTCCGGATCCTAGGCCGTACAAGAGCGTTGCCGCAATGAAAGTGGTTATATTGGCGTCCAGGATGGTGCCGAGCGCACGGCTGTAGCCGGTGTCGATGGCATTGA
This sequence comes from Pseudomonadota bacterium, assembly GCA_039030315.1. Classification (GTDB taxonomy): domain Bacteria; phylum Pseudomonadota; class Alphaproteobacteria; order Rhizobiales; family CAJQND01; genus JAAEUE01. The sequence goes on along the minus strand of JBCCEL010000112.1, from coordinate 9,950 downwards.
GCGGCGATCTGCCCTGTCGCATCTCCTCGCGCACCCGCTCGAAGATCAGAACGTTGGCATCAACCGCCATCCCGATCGTCAGCACGATGCCGGCAATGCCGGGCAGCGTGAGCGTCGCGCCGATGAAGGACAGTACGCCGATGATGAGCCCGATATTGATCATCAGGGCCAGGTTCGCAAAGATTCCGAAAACCCCGTAACTGATGAGAATGAACAGTATGACGCCCGTCAGACCGATGATGGCGGCGACCTGGCCGGCCGCCACGGAGTCCGCACCAAGGCTCGGGCCGACGCTGCGCTCTTCCACAATCACAAGCTTCGCCGGCAGTGCGCCCGAGCGCAGCACGACTGCCAGGTCATTGGTCTGTGAAACCGTGAACTGGCCGCTGATCTGGCCGGTGCCGCCGAGAATGGGTTCACGGATCACCGGTGCACTCATCACCTTGCCGTCGAGATTGATGGCGAACGGCTGGCCCACATTGCGCTGTGTCAACAGACCGAAGCGCTTGGCGCCGCGCGTGTTGAGGCGGAAGGTGACGATCGGTTCGCTGGTCTGCTGGTCGAACGCAGCCTGCGCGTCTTCAAGATCCTCGCCATCGACCCTGCGGTTGCTTGACGTGTGCACGGCGTAAAAGATCGTCGGTTCCGCGCCATCGACTGTGTTCTCAGGCAACACCTCGCAGCCCGGTTCAGCACGAAACTGTCTGATGTCCCCCTGGGGCTGCTGCCGGCACAAAAGCTGAAACGATAACTTCGCGGTCGAACCCAGAATGCCTTTCAACCGTTCCGGATCATCGAGACCCGGGACCTGCACGAGAATGCGGTTCAGACCCTGGCGCTGGATGATGGGTTCAGTCGTACCATCCGGATCGATACGGCTGCGGACCACCTCCAGCGACTGCTGGATGGCGCGCTCGATGCGGTCTTCCACCGCCTCGTCGGTAATCTCGAGGGTAACCGTGCCGCCGGCTTCGCGGACATCGAGCGTGACAGCATTGTTGCCGGTTGCGAACACACCCTGATCAATGGGCTCGATCAAGGTCCTGAGTTCCCGCACTGCCTGTTCCACCTGCTCGGGCTTGCGGATCTTCAGCGTGATGACCTTGCCCTTTGCACGCATGCCGGAATAGCCGATGCGCGCCGGGCGCAGCTTGCCGCGGATATCGCCCATCACCCGCTGGACCATCCCGTCGACACGCCGTTCCCGGCCGCTCGGGGTTTTCTTCAGCTGCCCCTCGATGAGGGATTCCTGCTCGACTTCCAGAAGCAAGTATGAGCCGCCCTGCAGGTCGAGCCCGAGGGTGAGGTTGTAGAAGAACGCCATAAATATGCCGGTCGCACAGACCGCGGCGATCAGCAGCTTCTTCCAAATCGCAAAATGCAGCATGGCCAATCCGGTTTATTGCTCTGGCGTCCAGGCGGACAAGCCGCCTATTTTTTTTCGTCGGCCGCAGGCTCGCCCTTGACCCGCACGGTGGCGACCATGTCCTTCATCACCTTGATGGCGACGCCATCGGCGAACTCCACGAGGGCTTCCCTCTCGTCGACGATCTTCTTCACCTTGCCGATCAGTCCGCCATTGGTGACGATGGTATCGCCACGCTTCAGGTTGGACACCATGGCCTGGTGTTCCTTCATACGTTTCTGCTGCGGGCGCATGACAAGAAAATAGAATATACCGATCATGGCCACGAGCGGCAGCAGGAAGCCGATCATGTCGCCGCCGCCACCGCCGGCCTGCGCATATGCTGGACTGATGAACATCTTTCAGGAAATCCTCTAACTCTTACCGGCAGCCGGCCGCGCCGCGCCGATACCCTTCTTGAGATTGTGGGGGAATATAGCCCTCGCAAGGCCCTTTGCAATATGCCATTCGCCAGAGCAAGGCAAGCGACCGCGCGCATGGCGGCCTCCAATTTTGCCCGGCCGGCGAGGATGATGTTGATTTGGCCTTTTGGCGTGCTACAGTGACCCCATGAAGAAACTTATCAGCACACTCATACTCTCAGCGTCGCTTTTTCTTGTCCCCAACACCGATGAGGCCGCAGCGCGGAAATGGAAACCGGCGCCGCTGCAATCGGCACAGGACTATCTCAACATAAATCACAAGATAAACGACCAGGATGAGGTCTTCCTCATGTGGGTCGCTCCGGAATATCTCGAAAAGCAACCTGCAACAAAACCGATTCGAGACGTGCTGTCACGCTATGTGCTTGTGGGCATTGTCCACTTCACCATCGATGGGCAGGGCGTCTTCAAGTTCCGCGATGTGAACGACCTGACCGTGGAACTCCCTGGAAACCAGGTGTTTTCGCCGATGAACGAGGACGAGCTGCCTCCGATTCTGCCGACGGTCATCACGTTCCTCTCAAAAGCACTGGCCGGCGGCATGGGCAAGATGGGCCAGGCCATGAAGTTCTATGTGTACGATACCGGGAACATCGACACGTGCTCGAGCGGGACGGTCTGGGTGCGCTACCTGAAGGAACGCTACGAGTACAAGACGCCGCTTCCGAACTGCTGAGACATGCCGGAGCCGAGGTCGTGCGTTGATGCCGCAAAGGCATATCTCGATGCGTCAAACCGACATGATCTGAATGACATCTCAGATCTGCTTTCGGCAGACTGCCGCTATTTCTCTTCCGGTGCCGGCGAACATAACGGGCGCGATGCCATACTGGACATGATGCGCGGCTTCTTCGCGCAGTATCCGAACGTCCGTTGGGAGGCCAGGAATCTGGAGGCTGAAACCGTCTCAACCGCAGCCTTTGACTTCACAATCTTCCTGCCTTCCGGTGCGTTCGAAGGGCGCGAATGGGTGGCGATGAATGAGACCGGTCTGATCAGCGAGATCAGAGTGGAGCGATAGGGGCCTTGCCGCCAGTACGCCGGGGCGCTATCCACGCGCTTCACTCAATTGCCAGACTTCTCTTACGCCCATGACTGATCCCGATCGCGCCGAAGCCCTTCGCAGAATTGCCGATGCGCTGGAGCGCCTCGCGCCGGCGCCGCCTCCTGTGCCCGACTTCGGCGCCGCCTCCGCCTACGTTTGGCATTCCTCAGGCGAGCTTCAACCGGTGCCGCGGGTCAACCGCGTGGATATGAGTCTTCTCAAGGGGATAGACCGGGTACGTGATCAATTGCTTGAAAACACCGAACGCTTTGCAACCGGTCTGCCGGCCAATAACGCCCTGCTCTGGGGCGCGCGCGGCATGGGCAAGAGCTCGCTTGTCAAAGCCTGCCACAATGATGTCGCTGCAGCGGGAAACCCGTTGAGGCTGGTGGAGATCCACCGAGAGGACATCGAAAGTCTGCCCGATCTCATGACGATCGTGCGCGGCAATGCAGACTACCGCTTCATCGTCTTCTGCGATGACCTGTCCTTCGACCACGATGACACCAGCTACAAGTCGCTCAAGGCGGCGCTGGAGGGCGGGATCGAGGGCCGGCCGGACAACATGCTGTTCTACGCCACGTCCAACAGGCGACATCTACTGCCGCGCGACATGATCGAGAACGAGCGCTCTACCGCCATTAACCCGTCCGAGGCGGTCCAGGAAAAGGTATCCCTCTCGGACAGGTTTGGCCTCTGGCTCGGCTTCCACAACTGCTCGCAGGACGAGTTCCTGGAGATGATCCGCGGTTACCTCGCCCATTACGGTGTCGAGGCGGACGAGGAAGAAATGAAGGCCGGCGCCATCGAATGGTACGCCACCCGCGGCGCCCGCTCAGGGCGCGTTGCCTGGCAGTTTGTCCAGGACCTGGCGGGACGTAAAGGCGTCAGGCTCGACGGATAGCGATCCCTCGTCTCTTCAGAAGTCTTCCCGCCGGGCCTTCGGCCAATAGGCTGTGGCCCATCGCGGCAGAATGAACACGTTTCCGAGTCTGAGGACGATCCCCCCACTCGTCATCACCGGGCTTGACCCGGTGATCCAGGGCAGCTTGCTCGATGACGGAGGGTCAACCGTAAGAGGCTGATTCCATGAGACGAAATTGTTTCGTCCTCCACCGCTCTGGATTGCCGGGTCAAGCCCGGCAATGACGATGAGGGAGTATTTTCGAGTTCACCTGATAGCGGAGGGCTTGACCCGAGGGTCCTGGGCCGCCGGGCTCCAGGCTTGGTGGCCCTGGGTCCTCGGCTCGGGGGCCGAGGACGACAGAAGTGAGCGCGTGTAGGGCCCGCCCAGCGTCAGACGACATTCGTGCGGAGTTCGCCCACGCCTTCCACGAAGCCGTGGAGTTCGTCCCCGCGCTGGACGGCGGCGACACCAGACGGGGTGCCGGACATGATCAGGTCCCCTGCCCTCAGCTCGAACAACCCGGAGAGATAGGAGATCATTTCCGGAACCTTCCAGATGAGCTGATTGAGATCGCCTTCCTGCCGGACCTCGCCGTTCACCTTCAGCCAGACCGCCCCCTGGTCCGGATGACCGATCTCGGCTGCCGGCACCAAGTCGCTGCAGGGTGCCGAACGCTCGAACGCCTTGCCGATCTCCCACGGACGGCCCGCTTTCTTGCACTGGCCCTGCAGATCACGCCGGGTCATGTCGAGACCCACGGCATAGCCGTAGATGTGATCAAGTGCTTCACCGACCGGGATGTCGACGCCACCAGACTTCAGCGCCACCACGAGTTCGATTTCGTGGTGCACGTCCTCAGACTTCGGCGGATAGGGGAAATTCCCGCCGTTCGTGACGAGGTTGCCAGGGTTCTTCTGGAAGAAGAACGGATCTTCGCGGTCGGGATCGTGTCCCATCTCGATCGCATGCGCAGCATAGTTCCGGCCAACACAATAGATCCGGTGCACCGGAAACGTATCCTGCGTCCCGCGTACCATCAGCACCGATTGCGGTTGAGGCGTGATCACGTAGCCCATCTACAGCTCTCCCATGACATGTTGCGGGATCACATAGCGGATGGAGCGCCGGTTCAGAAGACCCGGGATGCCAGAATGCTCAGACTTTTTCCGGCTTGCGGGCGTGCTTGTCGATCAGTTTCTTGGCCGCGTCCTGCGTGATTTCGGGGACCTTGCCCTGTTCATCGCTTTCGACCGGTGCGGACGGATGATTGGGAACAACGAGCCCGGCGGAAATCACCAGCTTGGCCGCCTGCTCGACCGACATGTCGAGCCGGATGACATCTTTTTCCGGCACGAACAGGAGAAAGCCGGATGTTGGGTTTGGTGTCGTGGGAAGAAAGACACTCACCATGTCCCCGGCGTCCGCCTTGACAGGAATCTCCCCGACCGTGTCGCGCGAGACGAAGGCGATCGCATAGAGCCCCCTTCGCGGATACTCGATCAAGATCACCTCGCGGAACGACGACTTGCTCTGCTGCAATGCCGTTTCGAAGATCTGCTTGAGCGCGCGGTAGACATTGCGCACCACCGGCATGCGGTCCAGGAGGCTTTCCCAGTAGGCCACAATGGTGCGCCCGAAGAGGTTCGCGGTCAGCGCCCCGACAACGGTAATGCCGAACAGCGCGACCAGCAGCCCCACGCCCGGAACCGAGAACGGCAGGTACTTGTCCGGATTGTAGACGTCCGGGACATAAGGCTTGATCCAGGCATCGAACAGCGAGACGAACCACCATGTCAGGTAGACGGTGATGGCAATCGGGGCGGCAACGACGAAACCGGTCAGGAAATAGGTGCGCAGCCGGGCAAAGAGCCCGGGCCGCGGCAGGCGCCCTTTGCGCCCTTTGGTGTCTTTCTTTGAGTCTGCCATTGACAGCCTCGCGCTCCTGCTTGGACGAGGATCTTATAGCACAAGCCCCAGGCCTTTTCTCACCGGCCGGACGGGAACCTGCTTAGCGCCCTCTTTTCAGCATATTCATGGCAATCTTAGGATAGAATGATTTCGGAAGCCTATAGAATTATGGTTTCACAAGCCCGGCCCTGCCGCCGGCCTGCTGGACATTCTGGAAGACCCTCTTGAACAGGATCGCGTATCTCTGCATCGGCTGGATTTTCGTGGCCCTAGGCGCGGTTGGTGTAGTTCTGCCGCTGCTTCCGACCACCCCGTTCCTGCTGGTGGCTGTAGCCGCTTTCATGAAGTCATCACCAAGATTTGCACACTGGCTTCAGTCTCACCGGGTGTTCGGTCCCTATCTGGAAGAATGGACAAAGAATCGTGCCGTTCCCCTGTCCGCCAAAGTTCTGGCCGTAACGACCATGTCGGCAAGTTTCGCCTGGCTGGCGCTCTATTCGTCTGCGCCGCCAGTGGCCGTCGCCCTGACGGGCATTGTCCTGGCGACGGTGGCAACCTGGCTCGTCACCAGACCCACCGCTCGCGGCCGTTAGCGCAGCTTCCCGGATCCACCATTACTGGTCAGGCCAGCCGAGAGGGTATTCGGCGGGATTGGCTCCGAGCGCCCGCATGCAGTCTGCACGCGCGGCCTCGTACCGTATCCGGATCTCGATCCGGTTCGCACGATCTTCGGTCTCCGCCGCATCCTTGAAATAGGCACCGAGTTCGGTGGCCGCGTCCAGACAGAACCGCGCCGCAGAAGTTGCAATGACCGTGTTGTTCGACGCCGTTTCCAGCTGCCGGCTCGCAGATTTGAGCAGATCCTTGGACATGTGCTGGATGCCGTAGGCCGCGGCCTCCATGTGGTAGGTAAACTTCCACAGCCGCAAGGCTTCCGAGACATCCTGCGCCGTTGCAGGCTCCGGCCTGAGAACGGCAAGGAGGGTGAAAACAAGAGCAGCCGGAGCAGTGCTGCCCCGGCTGCGGAACTTCAGTTTGTCAGGGCCAGATTTCATCCGACCCTTTTAGCCTATCCGGCCTTCACGACATAGCAGCTAAGGCCCTTGTCCTTGAGCTGGGTGCACTTGCTCTTGGCGTCGGTCTTGTCATCATAGCCGCTGAGGCGCAGGCGGTAGTAGATGCCCTTGTCGCCCAGATCAGCCTTCTGGATCACGGGGCTGGTCTGTGCGAATGCAGAGCCGTACTTCTTCTTGTACTTCTCCCAGACCGCCTTCGCCGCATCCTCGGACCGGACGGAGTTGAGCTGCACAAGCCAGCCGGTCACATCAGACCTGACGGCGACCTCAGAGGACGATCCGGAGGCGGCAGGTTTGGCGGTGGCTGCCTTTTTCTCTTTCTGCACGGCAGGTGCCGTCGCCTGTTCGACAGAAGTCTTGATCGGATCGGGCGCAATTTTCGCCATGCGGACCGCAGCCAGTTCAGCGTTCTTGCCGAGGGTCGCCACGCGAAGCGCACGCTTGCGCGCCTTTTCATCCTTGGCAGTTTGCGCGGCATCGGCCAGCCCGGCTGAGGCCGTCTTTTCAGCCGTGGGCTTTGTGGTCTTCTTCGGCTCAGCCTCCGCACGCAGATCAAGCGGTTTCTTGCCAGGCTTCTTGCGCGGCGTCGGCATTGTCGATCCGCTCATGCCGGGATACCGATAGGGAAGCTTCAGGTCGTCACCTGTTGCCACCAAGGCCGTTTTCACGTTTGCAGGTATACTGCCTGTCACGGTGTTGTCGGCTTCAGCGACCTGAGCAGAACCTGGCGCTTTCACCAGTTCGGCGGGAGGCGGTGTCGGCTCGGGCAGTTTCGAGCCATCCGATTCCGGAACATCGACCAGCTTGACCTTGGTTGCCGGCAATACGAGCTTTTTCGGATTGAAGGCCACCCCGGCGATTTCCTGGTACTTGTCCAGTGCCGGCTTGAAGTTCGGCTTCAGAAGGAGCGCCCGGGAAAGCGCCTTGCGCGCCTTCGCGTGCTGCTGGGTGGCCTGAAACGCCAGCGCCTGGCCGTAGAACGGCAGATGCTGATCTGGATGGCGATACTTCATCGCCTTGGAGAAATCGCCGAGCGCGAGTTCATAACGCCCGAGTTCATGCATCAGGCGCGCCCGGCCGTAATAGGCATGAGCGAATTCCACATCGAGGTAGAGCGCATTGGTAAAGTCGTCGATGGCCCGCGCCTGCCGCTTGAGCTTCTGGTAGGCAATGCCCCGGTTGTAGACCACGATGGCCCGGGTCTTGTTGCTCATCGCCTGGAGCGTCAGCGCCGAGGAATAGTCGGCAACCGCCTTGCGATAAAGTTCCAGCTTCTGATGAGAGAGCCCACGGTTGATATAGGCCATGGCCTTTTGCTCATCCGTCAGCTTCCTGTCAGCCAGGATCTTGTCGAGTTTGGTGATAGCGGAGTTGTACTTGCCAGCGCGGATATCCGCGTTCCAGCTCGCCAAAACGGCCCCCTTTGAGGCCGCGTCCCCACCTTTGGATTCAACAGCCACGGCACCGCCCTGGACGGAGAGAAGTGCCGTGCACGCAACTAACGATGCGCCGACTAACCGCACGTGTTTCATGCGGGCGATCATCATCTGTTTAGGTTAATGAAGATTGAAGCGGCTGTGACCTATTTGACACACGTCGCGATCTTCAGAAATCACCTACTCGACCGTCACCGATTTCGCCAGGTTGCGCGGCTGGTCAACGTCCGTGCCCATGAACACCGCCGCATGGTAGGCGAGCAGTTGGACGGGCAGCGAATACAGCAACGGATTGATGAAGGGGTGTGCGCTCGGGATCAGAATGCGTTCGAACTGCGCATTACCGTTCTTGCTGTCATCGCTGATGAGCACGATCTGGCCACCGCGCGCGGCGACCTCCTCCATATTCGAGACAGTCTTTTCGTAGAGTTCGTCACGCGGGGCGATGACGACGACCGGGACATCTTCATCAATAAGGGCAATAGGCCCGTGTTTCAGCTCGCCGGCGGCATAGCCCTCGGCATGAATGTAAGAGATTTCCTTGAGCTTCAGCGCGCCTTCAAGGGCAATCGGGAAATTAATCCCTCGCCCAAGGAACAGAACGTCCCTGGCGTGGGCCAGCTTGTGGGAGATCTTCTTGATCCCGTCTTCAAGATGCAGGATCTCCGCCATGTGGCGCGGAGTTTCGGCAAGCGCGGACACAAGCTCCTTCTCGCGTGCATCATCAATGCACCCCCTCGCCTTCGCCGCAGCGATCGCCAGGGCGCCAAGAACTGTGAGCTGGCAAGTGAACGCCTTGGTAGAGGCAACACCGATCTCCGGCCCGGCATATGTCGGCAGGATGCAGTCGGATTCGCGGGCGATGGTGGACTCGCGGACGTTGACGACAGCGGCCGTGTGCTGGCCTTGTGCTTTGCAATAGCGCAGCGCAGCAAGCGTGTCCGCGGTCTCGCCGGACTGTGAAATGACAATCGCCAGGCCGCCTTCCGTGAGAGGCGCCTCGCGGTAGCGGAACTCAGATGCAACATCCACGTCCACCGGGAGGCGGGCATATTGCTCGAACCAGTACTTGGCGACCAGGCCTGCATAGAACGCGGTGCCGCAGGCGGTGATCGTCAGCCGCGAAAGCTTGGAGAAATCGAAGGGAAGGCTTGTCGGCAGAGAGACCGTGTGTTCGGACAGATCGACATACTCGCTGAGGGTGTGTCCCACGACCTCCGGCTGCTCGGCAATCTCCTTGGCCATGAAATGGCGGTGATTGCCCTTGTCAACCAGGGCGCCTGAAAGCTGGGTAAAATGCTCGGCGCGCTTCACCGGCTCGCAATCAGCATCAAAAATCTCGACCGACGAACGGGTCAGAACGGCCCAGTCGCCATCTTCCAGGTAGCTCACGCGGTTGGTGAAGGGCGCAAGTGCGGTGGCGTCGGAGCCAATGAAGCTCTGGTTCTCGCCATAGCCGATCGCAAGCGGGCTGCCCTTGCGGGCGGCCACCATGAGATCATCCTCGCCTTCAAACAGGATTGCGAAGGCAAACGCGCCTTCCAACCGCGGCAGCACTGCCGGCATGGCCTCCCGCGCGCTCTTGCCGGTCGACATTTCCGCTGCGATCAAGTGCGCGACGACTTCGGTGTCGGTTTCGGTTTCGAACTTCGCCCCGGCGGCAATCAGCTCATCCTTGAGTTCGCGGAAATTCTCAATGATGCCGTTATGCACGACCGCGACGTGGCCCG
>JBCCEL010000111.1:0-16565 GCA_039030315.1 Pseudomonadota bacterium | reverse complement strand
TGGTACTCAGGCGCGCAGATGACGGAAACGGCACCCGAGGGCCCTCCGAAGCCGTCTCAGGCTCGCAACTCCACGAGTTTCTCAATGGCCTGACGGAGAACCTGAGACAGAATTTCAAGATCATCGAGGACATCGGTTTCTTCTCGGCAAAGTCCAAGGTCGGCGCGATCGATGCGCTGCTGGATCTGCTTTACCGGGTCGAGCAGCAAAATGATCGCGGCACCGCCTTGTTCGCGCTCAGGATCATTGAGCACACGATCAAGATCAAGCAGCTGTTCCTGAGGCGCTTGAAGCAGGTGGATAAACTCCTGGCCGAAGTAGGCGTGAGGTCTGCTACGGCCCGCGAACTGCGCAGCATTCTGACCAGCCGGGACCGAGTACTTGCGGCCATTGACAAGCTGAAGGCGGCCGTCATCGATCTCAATCGTGTCGAACATCGGATCCGGCAGCTCGACCAGGAAATCGCGAGGCTCAAGGCCAAGGAATTTCCAGATGAGGAATTGATCGAGAAGCTGGGGAGGGAACAGGATAAAATTCTTGTGGACGCCGCCCTCCTCGAAACAGCGCGCGACGAAGCGGAGAAGGAGATCAAGTTTCATCTGAAATTTGCGATCGACCGCGGGAAGCCTGCACAGGACCCGGTCTTCGACAATCACGTCATTCCGCTGCTGCTGCTCAAACTGGTGATCGAGGAGGTCCGCGAAGGCGTGCCGGCCCTGGAAAGCCAGATCCAGACGCTGCAGGAGGAGAAACGCAAGCTGGAAGCCGAGTTCGATCTGGAGCCGGTCGGAGACAAGCGCAAGAATGGATTCGTCCTGAGCGCAGCGGAATCAGCGTCAACTGGCCATGGCTACCGTGCACCGGGCGCCGGACCTGCCTATCGGGTCTGGGCGGACGCGCAGTACGGGCGCATTTCCGACCGTCAGGGCTTGCGCAATTCCAGGACGGATTCAGCCGCCCTTTCCGCCGGAATCGCCATGCTGCTCAACGATCAGGTCGTGGCAGGGCTCGGCTTCTCCTACGCAGCCAATCTCGGCAACGAGAAAGGCTTCATGCGGACCGACAGTCACAGCTTTGCCGCAACGCCGTACCTCTTGTGGCAGGTGGACCCTTCCATCGTGTTCGACGCCTCGCTGGGCCTGTTCCACACCGGGAGCAATACGCAACGCGGCGGGGTGAACGGTGACTTCGACAGTTTCGCGCTCGCACTTAACGCCGGGGTCAGCGGCCTGTTCAGCTTCGATGATGCGGTGAGCGTTCGCACCCGGCTGGGCTATGCCCAGCTCGTCTCCTGGAACGAAGGCTACCGGGAAAGTGACGGGACCTCCGTGTCGTCCTCCAGGGACGAACTCGGCCGGCTTTCCGCCTCACTGCGCCTGGCGCGTGTCATCGCCGGCGGTGAGCTTTTTGGCCTGGTGCGCGTCGACATCCCGACCAGGGCTAACGAATTGCCGCTGGAGACCCTGCGCGAGGCGCAGTTCGCGTGGCGGGCCGGCTACGCTGTAGAGCTGTCTGAGTCCACCGCGCTCACCACGGAGATCCACTCAGCACACACGGTGTCCGGCCTCAACAGCTATGGCGGCGCGCTGGGCCTGAAGATCAAGCTGCCGTAACCGGGCATGCCTGCGCGCTTGTAAACCGCAGAGGAACTATGCACACTTTCGGTGGCAGGCAACCCACTCAAAGCGAGGTCAAAACGCATGATGTTCCGGCGCAAACACAAGAACACAAGAACAACTACCTCCTGGCTCAGGGCGCTGTGCATGGGGGCTGCCCTCGCAGGCCTCAGCACACCGGCGGCGGCGGATAAAGGTGTACAGATCTGGGGCTTTAGCAATGCAAGCGGAACCGAGCTCAAGTTTGAATGGAACAACGGTGACCAGAAAGTCACAGCAGCCCCCGGGCAGATGATGGGAGGCAAGTCCTGCTGGGGCAATATCACCGGCACGCTCGACAAATACTTCGAGATCCACGTCGATCAGAGCAGTGCCCTGGTCGAGCTCGTGGCAAAGATCGACCCCACTTTTGGCGATGCGGTCATGACCGGCTTCTCCCCATCGTCGGGCCAGGTCATGGGCAATATCTGGCCGACCACCTACAACAGCCAGAACAATCCTTCCCAGGTCTCCCAGTCCCCGGCCGGCAACGCCGGGCAGGTGCAGATCAACTACGGCATGTACTCGGCCTACAAGAAGGACTCCACGCCTATCGCGGGGCACGATCAGGCCTATGCCTATGTCACACCGCCCATGGGCACATGGATGGGTGATCTGCGCAACGCATCGCAATCGGCCTGGGATGCGGCAACCCTGAAGGATGTTGTGTTGCCGGGCGCCCATGATGCCGGAATGTGGACCCTGGCTCCACCGATCAACTCCGGCTCCCAGATCCTGAGCTTCCTCACCACGCTGGAAGGCCTTCTGCACTTCGTGCCGGGTTTTCCGATCGTGGCCAAAACCGTGGAGGAAGGCGCATTCAATGCGGCGCAGAACTTCGCGCTGACGCAGAAGGACTCACCGACGAAGGCCATGCAGCACGGCATCCGCTATTTCGACTACCGCCCTGCCCAGGTCCTTGGCGGCCTGCCCGGTTTTGACGATGCGGACTACTATCACGTCCACAATTTCGTGCCGGGATACAGCTTCAACAGTTTCCTGAACGACGTCGGCAACTTCCTCACCGACTCCGGCAATGAGCATGAGATCATCATCGTCAACGTGAAGGATTCCGGTATCCTCGGAACATCGAGCTCCGATCCCAGCAAGACAGGAGACATATTTGTCCCGCTCTATGCCGACAGCGCGGACCTGTCTTCGGCCCAGACGTGGATCACCAATGTCCTAGGCAATCAGTTTCCGGACCTGTCTCCACTCTTCATAGAAGATTTCGAGGCCGTCAGTTCCAAGTCCCTTGGCGCGCTCTACAACGCGAACAACCGGCTGATCTTCTATTTCGGGACCGGCTACAATGACAGCTATCCCCAGAGTAAATCGCAGCAGGAGGCGACCTACGGCACGTTTGATCCGAGCAATGTGATCTCGGCCTTGAATACAGCTTTGCCGACCTGCCAGACCGACACCTCGAACTATACGGTGTTCCAGCTGCAGGACACGGTGACCGACTATCTTGCCAGCAATATCGGTTCGACACATGACGAGATCCAGCAGGCTCTCATCTCCGACAACGGCTCGGCGCTCCTGTCCACCAAGGGCATGTTCGACAACCAGACATACCCCTGGGCGCTGCAGAACCTGTCCTCCTGCACGACCATGGCCGTCATGTTGAACGACTTTGCCGGTAATCTCCTCGCATACAACGCGAAGACGCTCACCAACGCGAGGATCAACGGCGGCTCAGTCAACGTTCCACAACAAGGCAGTTGCTCCAGCGCAAAGCTGAAACAGTAACTATCGCAGAAAGAAGCCGCCGCCGGTGATTCCGGCGGCGGCCCTTGATCTCAGATCGGCATTAGGAGAGGCGCGCGGCCTCAGACCATGTACTGGCCGCCATTCGCGGTGATGGTGGAGCCGGTAATGAAGCCGGCGTCATCTGAGGCGAGGAAAACCACGCAGCGGGCGATTTCAGAGGGCTCGCCGAGGCGGCCGACCGGAATCTGCGGCAGGATGGCCTTTTCCAGAACGTCCTGCGGAACCGCCAGCACCATTTCCGTACCGATGTAACCAGGGCAGATGCCGTTGACGGTGATGCCCTTGCGCGCACCCTCCTGGGCCAGCGCCTTGGTGAAGCCGATGTCGCCGGCCTTGGCAGCGGAGTAGTTCGCCTGGCCCATCTGGCCCTTCTGGCCATTGATGGAGGAGATATTGATCACCCGCCCGAAACCGCGCTCGCGCATGCCGTCCCACACGGGCCGTGTCATGTTGAACAGCGAGTTGAGGTTGGTGTTGATCACGGCATACCACTGGTCGGCGGTCATCTTGTGGAACATGCCGTCCTTGGTGATACCGGCATTGTTGACCAACACCTCCACAGGGCCGAGATCGGCCTCGACCTTGACGATACCTTCGACGCAAGCGCCAAAGTCGCCGACGTCCCACTTGTAGACCGGGATGCCGGTTTCCTCCTTGAATGCCTTGGCCTTGTCGTCATTGCCGGCATAACTGGCGGCAACCTTGTAGCCGGCGTCCTTTAGGGCGACAGAAATCGCAGCCCCGATCCCACGGGTTCCGCCCGTGACGAGAGCAACTCTCGACATTCTCTTCAAGTCCTTAGAATGTGCCGGCAGCTCCTCACTCAGACGGCTGCCGGCGGGTTAGCAAAACTCGTTGCGGGATCAGTCCCGCTCAACACACATGGCAACGCCCATGCCGCCGCCGATGCACAGGGTGGCAAGGCCCTTCTTGGCGTCCTGCTTCTGCATCTCGTGCAGCAGCGTCACCAGCACCCGGCAGCCGGAAGCGCCGATGGGATGGCCGATGGCAATGGCACCGCCGTTGACGTTCACCTTGCCGGTGTCCCACCCCATGTCCTTGTTCACCGCACAGGCCTGGGCTGCGAAGGCTTCGTTGGCCTCGACGAGATCGAGATCGTCGGCAGACCAGCCGGCCTTGTCTAGCGCCTTGCGCGACGCCGGGATTGGGCCAGAGCCCATAATCGCAGGATCCACACCAACAGTGGCGAAGGAGGCGATGCGGGCGAGAGGTTTGAGGCCGCGCTTTTCTGCCTCGTCGGCCTTCATGAGCACCACGGCTGCGGCGCCGTCATTGATGCCCGACGCGTTAGCTGCGGTCACGGTGCCTTCCTTGCTGAAGGCCGGGCGCAGCTTGGCCATGTTTTCCATCGTTGCGCCGTGGCGGATGTACTCGTCGTCCTCGACCACCACGTCACCCTTGCGGTGCTTCACCGTGACCGGGATGATCTCGTCCTTGAACTTGCCGGCCTTCTGCGCGGCTTCGGCCTTGTTCTGCGAGGCAGTCGCGAATTCGTCCTGATTATCGCGGGTGATCTGCCACTTCTCGGCAACATTCTCCGCGGTGGTGCCCATGTGATAGCCGTTGAAGGCGTCCCAAAGGCCGTCCTTGATCATCGTGTCGATCATCTTGTAGTCGCCCATCTTGTGACCGTCGCGCAGATGCGCAGCGTGGGGCGACATGGACATGTTCTCCTGACCGCCGGCGACGATGACGTCCGCATCGCCATTGGCGATCTGCTGGGCGCCGATGGCGACAGTGCGCAGGCCCGAACCGCAGACCTGGTTCAGGACCCAGGCTGTGGATTCCTTCGGGATGCCCGCATTGATGGCGGCCTGGCGCGCCGGGTTCTGACCCTGGCCGGTCGTCAACACCTGGCCCATAATCACCTCGTCCACGTCTTCCGGTGCTACACCCGCGCGATCAAGGACGCCCTTGACCACCGTTGCGCCCAGATCGTGCGCCGGCACGGTGGAAAACGAACCATTGAAAGAGCCGACGGGCGTGCGGCCTGCGGAAACAATCACAACGTCATTAGCATTCGCCATAGTAACCTCCTCGGTGCCGGCTTATGCTGCACAGCACAATGAAACTGAAACATATTGTTGCAGAGCAGCATAAAATTTTCAATAGTCCATACGTCTTAGCGGGCTCGAACGACGATTTGCCGCAATACTGGCCCTATCTGGCCTGAAAATCTGGCAAAATGGACGAGTCGGGCGGATTTCGGTCTTGCGAAAGGCATCTCGCATCTGCACAATCAAGCCTGAAATTAGCGCAGCATAAATTATGTTGCAGTGCACAAAAGGGTTCTGATTTGAGCAAGCGCGCACAGAATAGCGACGGCGTGATCGTCATCAAGAAATACGCCAACCGGCGTCTCTACAACACCTCGGCCAGCACCTATGTAACCCTTGATGATCTTGCCCAGATGGTGAAGGACGGAGCCGAGTTCGTGGTCAAGGACGCCAAGTCGGGCGAAGATATCACCCGGACGGTGCTGACCCAGATCATCTTCGAGGAAGAAAACAAGGGTGAGAACCTGCTTCCCATCAATTTCCTGCGCCAGCTCATCACCTTCTACGGCGACAGCATGCAGGCGGTGGTGCCGAGCTATCTGGAGTACTCGATCGAGTCTCTCAGTCGCGAGCAGGAGAAGTTCCAGAAGCAGATCGCGGACGCTTTCGGAACTACGGCCTTTCCGGGTATGGAAGAGCAGGTACGCCAGAACATGGCGATCTTCCAGCAGACCATGCAGATGTTCAATCCGTTTGCGCCTCAGTCGGGAAATCAACCTTCCGCCGAGCAGCCCTCTGCTGCGGAGCCTAAACAGGCGAGCGAAGGCGGAAATGACGAGCTGAAAGGGCTGCAGGAACAACTGAAGGCCATGCAGGCCCAGATCGACAAGCTTGCAAAGGGGTCAGACTGACCCCTCCCCGCACCGCGCATCAGCCGGTCGGACAGGCGACGGCTCTCAGCCTGAATCTGCGATCGGACCGAGGGCCTCCTGCAGCTTGCGCGCGAACTCGTCGGGGTCCGCAGCAGGCGGCTCCGGCGGACGCATGTGCTCGAAAGGATCAAACGGATCGGAGACCGGCGCCGGGTGCACGGCTGCCTGGACAGGTGGGGCCGGCCGGGCAGGCGCGGCGGCGAAAGGCGGCTGTGAAGGCGCGCCCTGCGGACTTATGCCGGCTGACGGGACAGCAGGAACGGCTTGCGCCGGAAGTGCGGCAGCCTGAGCAGGCGCTGCAGCATCTCCCTCGAACGGTGAGGCAGGCCCGCCAGCCGGATCCGGGACCACGTTGGTGCTCGGCTGGGCGGGTTCGTATTCCGGCGCTGGCTGCATGTCGTTGTAAGGTGCCGTGTCGACAGTTTCGGCGCCGGTTTGGGCCGGGGACATGGCGGCCGTGCCCTGGGGGTGCATCGGCGCCTGCACGGCGGACACGGGTGACGCCGAAGCAGCGTCCTGCGGGCCGACCGGCAGCGATGATGGGTAATTCTCAGACGCCTCATGATGGCTCTCCGCGGACGCCGACGGCGGCGCAGAGATGGTTCCGTCGCCGTCCATCTGAGCTGCCTGCGGAGCCGCTGCCGGCGTCTGAGGCGCGAGCCAGGCGAACGCGGATGGTTGTGCCGATTGCTCCATCGCTTTGGTTTCAACGGGAGCCATGGATTGTGAAGGGTCGGCCAGCTGCTGTGCAGCCTGGTCTTGAGGCAGTGCTGCCGATGCCACCTGCTGCTCCGGCAATGCCGGAGGCACAGTCAAGGGCTCGCTTCGCTGAACCGGTGCATCTGCCACCGTAAGCTCGCTCTCAAGTCCTGCCGGCGCAGGTGCCGTCGACACCGCCGCTTCGATGGGCAGTTCGGACAGGTCGCCGAATCCGTGTGTGCCTTGTGCCCAGGCGGCAACGTCTGTCAGGGCGGCCTCCGGCTCCGGAGCGGCCTCAGGAAGCGGGGCAGGGGAAGGCCACTGCTCCGGGGATGAAGTCGGCGTCGCCGGACGGCCAAGACTGGCGGCGGTAGCGCCAAGCTCTGCCATGCCCACGCCGAACGGATCCTCGAAGTTGGGAGCCTGAGGTGGTGCATCCGGTTGCGACTGAGGTGCAGGACCGATGGCAGCGGTGGTGTCACCTTGCTGGGCATCACTGTAGGCGGGGCCATCCGGTGCAGCGAAGGGATCAGAGAAACTGGCCGGCGTTGCAGGGATGTCCTGAGGTGCGGCCTCCGTATCAGCAGGCTGAGCGTCCGGCATGGGCTCTTCGGCTGCCGCGGACACCGGTTCAACCGGTTCGGCCGCGGCCGGCGCCCGCAAGGGTTCAGCAGAGGCTGGCTGAACCGGGGGATCGGCTTCGTGTCCCGCAGATGCCGGAAACGCCTCGCTCAGCATGGACTGGAAGCTCTGGGCATCACTGCCCGCGCCCTGAGACTGCGGCACGGCTGGCGCCAGGGTACCGGCCACGGCTGGTGCCGTGTAGGGTACCGGCTCGGCGGCAGCCTGCGGTGCGGGCACCGCCTGCGACTCGACTTCGACGGCAGTGGCGTCTTGGGACGGGTCTGTGTGCGGATCACGATGAGCTGGAGCCGCCGGTTCGTTGACCGCGGGCACATGGGCCTCCGGCGCGGAACCTGTCCGCCTGTCGATGTGTATTTCCGCCGACCACTTCTCTCCAGGGGCCGGCGCCCCTTCCCCGCTCTGCAGTCCGGGCAGGTCGGGCTTGCCTGCGTGCAGCACCTTCTGAATGGGATCATGTTCGGCATTATCGCTGCCGAAATTCTGTTCAAGCCGGCCCCAGGGCGGATCAATGCTGGCCACGCCGAACAGGTGGCCTTGAAGATACTTCACGCCCCACTGACGCAGGAGATCTGCATCTTCCTGGCGCTGGACCCATTCGGCGACAATCTCGACGTTGAACCGCTTGGCGATATCGACCAGCGTTTTGACGAAATACTGGTTGTCCGGGTTTTCTGCCAGATCCTCACAGAACGCACCGTCCAGTTTCACCATGTCGATGTTCATGATCTGGAGATTTCGGAACGACGTGTACCCCGCTCCGAAATCGTCGATCGCGACCTTGCAGCCGTAAGTGCGCAGGCGCTCGATGAACTGTACGATTTCCTCCAGATCGGAGAGCGCGACGGTTTCGGTGATCTCCACAACCAGCCGTTCGGCGACCTGCTGGTTCTGGGCGATGTAGTCTACAAACATCTCGAACCAGCGCGTGTCCGTGGCCGTGACCCCTGAGATGTTGATGGTCAGGTGAAGGGTCGGCTCCCGCTTCAGGATCGCAACTCCCATCTCCAGCACGCGCCGGTCGATCAGCCGGATCAGGCCGAGTTTTTCCGCGATCGGCAGCAGATGGCCGGCGGAAATGACCTGGCCGTCCTGTCCGGCAATTCTCAGAAGCGCCTCGTACATGGCCGGCTGGCCGGTGGCAGAATCCATGATTGGCTGAAAGGCCAGCACGAAACGGTTCTGCTTCAGCGCAGCGACAATTTCGCCGGTGCAGCTGACATTGCGCTCGCGCATGGACGCGCGGCGCTTGGACGGCTTGTAGGCCACGAAACAGTCGGTCGGCCGGTTCTTCGCCTCGGACAGGGCGTCCTCGGCGTTCGACATCGCCTCATAGGTCTGCCGTGCGTGGGTGGGGAGAACCACCCCGCCCATGGAGATCGTGGTCCAGACCGGACCCTTGTCGGTTTCGATAACCGTTTGCCTGACCGCCTGCAGGAAACGTTCTGCTGCAACCTTCAGGGCGCTATCGTTGCAGTTGCACAGGATCAGCGCGAACTTGTTGCCGGCATAGCGGCCGATGGAATCGCCGGTCCGCATGTGCCGGCGCAGGCGCTGGCTGACGGACGCGATAACCTGGTCGGCGACGTCAAACCCGTAAGCGTCATTGATGACGTCGAGATTGTCCATGGCCGCGAGGAGAAACGAGCACGAGCTGCCCGTACGTTCGGCCGCGGATATGGCTTCGCCGAGCCCCTGAATGATGCAGGCGCGGTTCATCATGCCGGTGAGCGGGTCGTACTGGCTCAGGAACTTGAGGTTTTCCTCGTGCGCCCGGCGTGAATTGACGATGCGCACGACCCCAACGGCGTAACCGGGATTGCCCTCCGGTGAGGCATACCAGCGGCCCTTGTCTTCCAGCCACAACGGTTCGCCCTTGCCGACCCCTTGCGGCCAGATCTTGTACTCCAGCTGGTAGGGAACCCCCTGGCCCTGATCGACCTCGCCCGTGGCGGTGACCGTGTCGTAGCGGTTCTGCTCGTTGTCGTGGTCGAGAAGGCTGGCAAAGCCCCGTCCGGTCTCGGTACGGCCCGGCAGCAGGTTGGGCAGGACCCGGTGGAGGTTTTCCGACCAGTTGAGCTGGTCGTCGGCGAGGGACCACAGATAGGTGACGTCCTCAATCGCAAAGATGGTGTTGCGGATCTGCTCCAGCGCGTGCTGCTGATTGAGCCGGTTCATTTCCCCGACCGCCTGGGCAGGGGGCAACGCGGTGCTGTCCACGGGAGCGGGCACGGCCTCAGGTGTACACTGGGAATGTGGTGTTGCTGCCACTGCTGCCGCCTGGTTTTGCCCTTGAATCTGGGCACTATCGTTTGCCGGTCCGGTTTCCACCATCCGCCCCTACACCCACAGAACGCTCATCTGAACCAGAAGCTAGGGTGAATTCCTTAAGAAACGCGAAACGGGTGCATCCGATTGCAGGGCCTTGCCGCAGCATTCCGCATCAATTCAGTGTCACAGCTATGTGGCTGAATTCAGCAAGAAAACCGGCAATGTGTCCCGCACCTCGAAAAGCCTTTTGACAGATCGGGACCGGGTCCGCAAAAGCCGCCCTCAATTCATGAATTTCAAGCGGGTGCCCAGTCATGACGATCAAGCTTTCGAAAGCCAATGCCATTATCCGTGCCGCTCTCAAAACCGGTAGCGAGCTTGGTCTGAAGCCATTGACCGTCGTTGTCCTGGATGCCGGCGGCCACATGGTGGCCATGCAGCGCTCGGACGGATCATCGATCCTTCGTCCGCAGATTGCCGCGGGCAAGGCGTTCGGTGCGCTTGCCATGGGCATGGGATCTGCTTCGCTCGAGGCTGCCTTCAAGGACCGGCCGCATTTCGGCGCAGGCCTGCAGGCGGTGACCCCGCAGGGTATCGTGCCCGTTGCGGGCGGGATTCTGATCAAGAGCAAGCGCGGAGAGACAATTGGCGCCGTAGGCGTTACCGGCGATAACTCCGACAACGATCAGGCCGCCGGCATGGCGGGCGTGGAAGCAGCCGGTCTGGTGGGCGATCCGGGATAAATAATCTGCAAACATTACTGCTCCGGGGACTTGTGCAGCAGCGGCGGCGTACTATGTGCCCGGCATGACCCAGGACACACAGCTCAGACTCATGCTCGGCATCGCCATCGTCATCACGATCGCCCTGGCCGGCGCCGCCTATATCTGGCCCGACAGCTTTGCCTCCGGCACGTTCCCGGGGGTCGCGAACAGCCGCTACACCGGGTAGTTTCTTAACCAATTCCCCTCACCTGATGTTCAATCCCCTGCTCTAGGCTGGCCATAGTTGGTCGTTGCAGGACAGCCGTGAGATGTTGGCAGACAGGGTTGGACGGGAACAGGCACGTTCCGACGAGGCGAGACGTGACTTTGAAAGCGACCGGATCACCTATGCGAGCCCGTTCAGGTCACCGCTCAAGCGCGGGTTGATCCATGCGATTGAGAAGCTGTCAGGCCGAAGCGAGGTTCTGGAGATCTTCCGCCGCAGCCTGGATTGCCGGGCCGGCGAC
The DNA here is from genome assembly GCA_039030315.1 of Pseudomonadota bacterium. Taxonomy (GTDB): domain Bacteria; phylum Pseudomonadota; class Alphaproteobacteria; order Rhizobiales; family CAJQND01; genus JAAEUE01. Next base: position 5,344 of record JBCCEL010000111.1, on the reverse strand, counting down.
GCTTCCGTCTGGGACGCAATCCTGAAGACCATGCGGGTCGAGCTTCTTACGCCGGCAATGGAACTGGCGCGGATACCCGCAAAGGGCCCGGCAATCATGGTGGCGAATCATCCTCAAGGAATCATGGATGGATTTGCCCTTGGCGCCGTAATCTCGCGGCGCCGCCCGGACTTCAGGATTCTCACGCGTGCCCATTTCTGCGTTGTGCCTCACCTGGACCCGTTTCTGCTGCCTGTGCCCTTCCCGCACGAGCCCGATTTCATCGCCAAGAACCTTGAATCTCGCCGGGCGACACTCTCACACCTGAAGCAGGGTGGCTGTATCGGGGTGTTTCCGGCCGGCACCGTCGCCGCCAGCGAGACATTGTTTGGCAGCACGGTGGAGCCGGAATGGGGGCCGTTCACCGCCAGGCTTGCGGCTAGAACATCGGCCACGATCGTGCCGATGTTCCTGCCGCGGGAGGCCAGCCGGGCATTTCACATCGCACATCAGTTATCGATGACCATGCGCCAGTGTCTGTTCTTGCATGAAATTGCCTATGCAATCGGCAAACCGCAGGATCCGATCATCGGTGAAGCCCTGAGGGCCGAAGACTTCCGGGACATGGGCGGCGACGCAGACGCCAGGATGGCTGCCCTGCGCCTCCGCACTCTGAATCTCGCCGACAGCCGGCCGACAGTTATCTGACTGCCGGCGGCCGACCAGCTTGATTCATGAGGCACGCGATTGGGTCCCGCGTCAGGCCCTAAGCCGTTCGTTCTCCGGATCAAAGGGAGATTCTTCGATGACCGTCGCGTCGTAGAGGTCGCCCAGGAGCTTGATCTGAAGCTTGGTGCCGACGTCGCCGTGCTCGGGCTTGACCATGGCCAGCGCCAGCGACTTGCCGAGACGCCAGCCGTACCCGCCTGAGGTGGCGCGGCCGACCAGGGTTCCGCCGGCGTCGTAGATGGCTTCCGATCCGCGGGCGTCGACATCCTTGATGCCGTGCACTTCCATGGTGATGTAGCGCCAGGCATCGCCCTCGCCGTGACGCTGGACGAGCCGGTCGCGGCCGATGAACTGGCCCTTGTTGGGATGGACGAACCGGTCGAGCCCGGACTCGTAGGCCGAGTACTCGATCGACAGTTCCCGCCCGATCAGGCGGTAGGATTTCTCAATGGCCATCAGGGTCATGGCACGGATGCCGAAGGGCTTCAGGCCATGTTCGGCGCCGGCGGCCATGACGAGATCGAAGATGGTGTTCTGCATCTCGATCGGATGGTGCAGTTCCCAGCCGAGTTCGCCGACGAAGTTGACGCGCAGGGCATGGGCCTGGGCGATGCCGACATTGATGAACTTGCCCGTCAGCCACTTGAAGTTCCCGGTGGAAAGATCGGTGTCCGTGAGCTTCTGCAGGATGTCGCGCGACTTCGGCCCGGCCAGGACGAGCACGCCATACTGTGAGGTAATGAGCTGCAGCTGAACCCCGCCGTCTTCCGGCAGCAGCTTGTTCAGTACATCCCAGTCATGGCGTTCGAAGGCGCCGGGGCCGACGAGATAATAGTTGCCATCGCCGAGCTTGTAGACCGTGAACTCCGAACGCACGCCGCCCTCGCTCGTGAGCAGGTGGCAGAGGCCGACACGGCCGACGCCCTTGGGGATGCGGTTGGCGAGGATCGAGTCCAGCCATTCCTCCGCCTTCGGACCCTTCACCGAATACTTCGCGAACGCCGACATGTCGAGCAGGCCGGCGTTCTCGGTGACGTTCATCACCTCGTTGCCCACGTGCTCGAAATAGTTGGAGCGGCGGAAGGACCAGAGTTCCTTGACCTTCTCGCCCTCGGCGGCGGGAGCATGGTTCTCCCGGGTGATGACATCCGGGCGCTCGATCTCGGACGGCTCGAAACCGTATCCTTCCGGCGCAAACCAGTTGGGCCGCTCCCAGCCGTAGACGTGCCCGAACACCGCGCCGTGTGCTTTCATGCGGTCATAGCAGGGGGAGGTCTTCAGCGGGCGGGCATCGAAACGCTCTTCGTCCGGGTAGTGCGGGGTGAAGACGTTGCGGTAGGCCTCCTCGTTCTTGACCTTCAGGTAACCGCGCGAGGCGTAGGGGCCGAAGCGGCGGGGGTCGACGCCGATCATGTCGATCGACGGCTCGCCCTCGACCATCCATTCCGCCAGCTGCCAGCCGGCGCCGCCGGCGGCGGTGACGCCGAAGGAGTGGCCTTCGTTGAGCCACAGGTTTTTCTTGCCCCAGGCCGGACCGATGATGGGGGAGCCGTCGGGCGTGTAGCAGATGGCGCCGTTGTAGACCTGCTTGATGCCGGCCTCACCGAATGCGGGGACGCGTTCGATGCAGCTCTCGATATGGGGGGCGATGCGGTCGAGATCCTCCTGGAAGAGCTCGTATTCGGCGTCTTCGGCCGGACCATCGATGTAGCAGCAGGGTGCGCCCGGCTCGTATGGCCCGAGGATCAGGCCGCCGGCCTCCTCGCGCATGTACCAGGCCGAATCCGCGTCACGCAGCACGCCCATCTCGGGCAGACCCTGTTCGTGGCGCGCCTTGATCTCGGGATGGGCCTCGGTGACAATGTACTGGTGTTCGACCGGTATGACCGGAATGTCGAGGCCGAGCATCTCGCCCGTCTGGCGCACGAAGTTGCCGGTGGCGGTAACAAGGTGCTCGCAGGTGATGTCGCCCTTGTCGGTCTTGACGATCCACTCATCATTGGCTTTCTGCTCAAAGCCGATGACCCGGGTGTTCCGGTTGATCTCGGCGCCCGCGTCGCGCGCGGCCTTGGCCATGGCCTGGGTGAGGTCGGCGGGCTGAACGTAGCCGTCTTCGGGGTGCTGGATCGCGCCGATCAGGCCGTCAGTATTGCACAGCGGCCATATTTCCTTGACCTCGGCCGGGGTCAGGATGCGGACATCGACACCGATGGTTTCGGCAATGCCGGCATAGTAGAGGAACTCGTCCATGCGGTCCGGCGTCTGGGCAAGGCGGATGTTGGAGACCTGGCGCAGACCCACGTGCTGGCCGGTTTCCGCTTCGAGGCCCGCATAGACCTCCACCGACTTCTGGTGAACCTTGCCGACGGAATAGCTCATGTTGAAGAGCGGCAGGAGGCCGGCCGCGTGCCAGGTCGAGCCCGACGTCAGCTCGTTGCGCTCGAGCAGGACGACGTCCGACCAGCCCTTCTTCACCAGCGAATAGAGCGTACCAACCCCGACAACCCCGCCGCCGACAACCACCACACGCGCATGAGACTTCATGGTTCTTTACCTTCGAGAAAAAAGAAGCGGCCAGGCGCCCGCACCCGCCGAATTCGCCGCCACATTATCCCTGCACGGGCAAGCAGCGTCCAAGATAGCGACGCGTGCTCAGATGATTGCGACACGTGAACAGAGTTTGAGGAAGGTGAGGAGGGTTCATGTTAGGCTGACGCCCCTCTCACTGCGTGTAAGGCGCAAAGTGACTCTCGAACGTTGGCCACAATGAAATGGTTTAGATCTGAGCCTGAATCCGCTTCATGGCCGGAATCTTGGGGGGGAACAGATGGCATTTCTCAAAAGGCATTGGTGTGCAATCTTCGCGTTGGCTTTCTTGACCGGACATGCAGGCTGGACTCACTTTGCAGCGCTTCGGGAAACCGCGCCTTACACATGCCAAAAGACTAAGCAAATGAAGCTCAACCCCCGCTGGGTACCGCACCTCGGCAAGCTTAAAGTAAACTATCTCGAGCTGTATGTCGGTGGCCGGGTTAGCACCGGCACCCTGACAATCGAGAGTGATTTGTTCGGGCTAGAGACTGATGCGAAAATCCGGAAAAAGATGATCGCGTTCTCTCATTTCGGCGAATGGTATAACCCGGAGCTCGAAGTAACTTTCCGCCCATCGCCCGGCGCTCAATGCCATGTGAAAATCGCCTACCGGCTTTTCGGTCCTGGTGAGACCTTAGCCCGCATCTTGTCGCATGCCCCAGGCTATCTCTGGCGGACTTATCTGTAATCCGGCTTGTCCAGAAAATAGTCATGTCGCACAAAACTTTGAATGTCAGTGGATTAGCCAACGTCCCCATGCTCTCGGACGATGAATACTGGCCAATGATGGATCTCCTCATCACCTACAAGGAAGAAGCATACGACATAAGAGACCGTTTAGGGATCTCGTTTGACGAGGCCTGTTTGCGCACCCGGTCTGGGCGGAAAGCCATGGATTTCTACGAGGGCCTCACCGGAACACGGCTTGAGCATCCGTCACTTCTGTATTCGACGCGCCTCTCCCAATGGGGGCGGCCGTGCCCATCCTGTGATGTGCCATTCAGAACACCAAGGGCCAAATACTGCGCAAATTGCGGTTATGAACTTCCTGAAGGGGAACTGGCAGGCCCGTCGTGACGGCGCTCCATTCAACCGAGAGAAAAGTTTGACAGTAGAATTTCGGAGTTGAAGAGCGGCCCGGTCAGGCGAGGGGGAGGCGGGCCGCTCTTCGCGCCGGCTACTTCCCGGTGAGCACGGGGTAGCCCTGAACGAAGACCCAGTCGGTGGCCTGCGCTGGGACATGGCAGCCTTTGCAATCGGCCTCGTAGTCTGTTGAGGTAGTCTTGTTCGGGTCCTCGGCGTCGAAATAGGCCCAGCCCCAGCCATCGCCCCAGAGCTTGTGGTCCGCAAACCGGCCCTTGGCGTCTTTCACCATGACGAACCACCCGGTTGTCTTGGCCGCGCGGCTGACCGTTCCAGTGGTCATGTCCTCGGTCTTCGTGGAGAACAGCTCTTTCACCAGCACCGTTCCGTCCGGGAATTTGCCGTGCTCGCGATAAGCTGCGACGGCTTCAGGCTGAGCATAAACCATGTGCAGACCCTGCGAGCCCTGTTTGCCTTCCTCTTCCGCCACCGCGTATGTGCCAAGCATGGTCCAGTCCTTGCGGTAGTCGGCATCCGGAACACGGATGCCTCCCGTATCGTCGACAGCGGCATACTTCGCTCCTGGTGCCATGGTCGATTGGGCTCCAGCCGCGTCAATGAGTGCGCCCCCCGCAAGGAGGAGCGCACCCAGGGCGGCAAACCGTTTGGATGCCGTTTGCCTCATGGCTTGGCCGCCCTGAGGACAGGGTAGAACTGCGTGAAGACAAAGTCGTCAGCTGCGGCCGCCTCGTGACAGGCGTTGCAGGCCTCCGTCGGGAAAGCCTTGGCCGTCTTGGCATAGGGCGGCGCGTTGTGGCCGAAACTGAAATAGGCCCAGCCACCCGGTTCCTTCGCAAAGCGCCCATTGTCCTTTACGGTGAGCTCCAGACCGGCGAACTCTCCCTGGAAATAGCCGATCCCGGAAACCTCCGCCGTCGAGCCGTCGTCGTTCATCTCGTCC
>JBCCEL010000110.1:0-16621 GCA_039030315.1 Pseudomonadota bacterium | reverse complement strand
GTTTGACCGCAACTGCAGACGACCTGTCTTGCAGGCACGCGCAATTCCGCAAAGATCGGTGAACTTTCCCCGGCATACACTCCATCACTCCAGACAGCCAAAGGACCGTCCCCCCGTTAACAATTCAGCATCCACCACTGAGGATGGCAAGTCAATTTGCGGTTGTGACGGAAATTTTCCGCATTATTTGTGCAGACTCACGCGACGTGTGACTTTTATTCCACACTATTAGCGCTTGCCGCCCTGGCACCAGTTCTGTGCTGACCATCAGTTGTGGAGAATGCACCCCCCATACGCGCGCCCTTACGCTGGAAGACCGCCTGGCTGAGCCGGAGCATGATCTCGCGCAACCTAATGCGGCGAACTTCAGACCTTCGCAGCGACGATTAACTCGCCATCAAAACCGTCACCGGCCGCTGTTCCTTGATTATGCTTGGTATCAGCAGCCCACCCGAATTCGGGCTGACGAGCGAACCGGTCCTTGAGAAAACTGGAATTGGCTGTAAAGCTGCTCAAGACTTCAATCACCCCGCCTCAGATTTGATTTTTCCTCCACTGTCATAGAGTCGAACAGCTCTTCCAAATGTTCATAAATTCTCGGAAGTTGCGTCAGCTTGTCATTCGGCAACATGACTGCCACTACACGCCGCTCATCCACCCATGCATTAAATCTACAATTGAATCCATTACGTGTTTTCAAACATTTTCCAAATGCAACAGGGCGCTCTTTTGATTTATAGTAAGTGTAATCCCATGAAATCCTGCCCCCGCTTTCACTTACATCAAAACCACATTCCTTATTTATGTGTACATTTGACGATAAATATATTTCATTCTCAAGCTTTTTGGCGAATTCAACTCTTTCGTCACGTGACGTATCAACTGCTTCAAACAATCCGTTAGATATCTCTCGACCCTTCTTGCACCGCAGTTCGAATTTCTTCTTGAAGGATACATAAAATCCTATATTTGGCAGTGTTCGGTGTTTCGACTGAAACTTGTAAAGCTCCTGTCGAGCCCATGCGGTTATGAACGCGGTGTGGGGCTTAAAGGCTTCAGGCTTTGGTGCGAAACGCAGGTTGTCGATATCCAGAAAAAAGCTCAGTTCCGAGTTTGGCGGACTCGCAAGACTGGTTTCGCGACCGTTGAACGAAAAGGGTCCTGATGTGCCCGCTTCGTGGTTCCGCACAAGAACGTAGGTGTCCTTTGGGAATCTCAGAACCCAGTGCTGATCCTCTTTCTCGTCGGGATTGCCGGGTATCGTTTCGACACCCCTTGCCACGAGCGTGTAGTCCACCGTACCGTCCGGGTTCTCGACCGGCGCAATGAATGTTTGCGCTGCGGGCCGGGTGTACAACCACGCGGCGGCAGCGGCTGCGCCCACGACAAGTGTAGCGGCAATGAACTTGACTGCGCAGCCCTGTAAAAATGAACCGCTGTCTTCGGCCATATCGATCCCCGCCGTTGCGCCAGTTATCCGGCGCCTGGCCGGCAGGCAATTCTGCCGCGGTTATCCCTGAGCCAACTGCCCGGTTTGACCGCAACTGCAGACGACCTGTCTCGCAGGCACGCGCAATTCCGCAAAGATCGGTGAACTTTCCCCGGCATACACTCCATCACTCCAGACAGCCAAAGGACCGTCCCCCCGTTAACAATTCAGCATCCGCCGTCGCGGATGGAAAGTCAATTTACGGTTGCAAGGGAGTTTTCCCGCATCATTTTTGCATACTCACGCAACGTGTGACCTATAGTCCACACTATTGCCGTTCACTGCCGTGCGCTTGAATCTGTTGGGCAAGAGCAAACAAGCACTGCCCGCTGCGACCCGCCGTGGACGTCAAAACAGCACTGTTCCGATTTTCGTCGTTGGGCGCGAACTATCTCAGCGCATTCAGCGCCGGTTTGAGCAGGGCGCGCTGGACGCGGGCCTGGCCGTGCTGGACCTCGATGTTCACGTAGTTGTGGTAGCCGCTCAGCACCAGGTGGTTGGACATGGAGCAGTCGTTCGCCCGCGCCAGCACCTTCTCGTAGACCGCGTGGATGCCGCTCTTGTTTAGGCGGGCGATCTTGCGGGCGGGCCGGCTGCCTGGCCTCCAGCCGCCGCGGCCGGGAACGAGGATGAAGTTGTCGCCGTCCTTGAACGCCCCCTTGGCGTAGCGGCTGGGATGCCCGATCAGGACGCGGGACTTGCGGAAGACGTTGATATGGCCGGAACCACCCCCGCCGGCAAAGCCATTGGCGTTGTTGTGCATGCCGACCACACCGGTTGACTTGTCCACCAGCATCATCATGAACGTGGTGTACTTTACACCGGAGCCGCGCTGGTTGCGGCAGCGCTTGATGCCGAAGTTGCGGTTCGGATCCTGGCCATGAAACTTCCGCTTCTCACCTGCTTCGATGGCGACGATACGCCCGCCATAGCGGTTCAGACCGGTGACCGCAGCATCAAAGGCGGCATTTTCGTTGTCGTGCAGAACAGCCCAGAGCGGCCCGCGGCGCTGGCCGCCGATCTCGTAGATCTGCCAGGTCTTGCCGGCCTCGCGGATACGATGGAGCCTGATGCAGTGCCCGGTCAGGGCCTTGGCATTACGGAAGATGTCGCGGTCGCCGGAACGCGGGTTGAGACAGGGCTTGGCGCCGGTTTCACCCGTGGTGAGGAAGCTGGCGATCGGATCGTGCTCGGCAGCGAACGTGTTGGCGGCGATTTTCGTTTCACCGGCCTGGGCGGCGCCAAAGGACACAGCAAAGGTCAGTGTCGCGGCCAGCGCCGCGCGGCAGATCATCGGCATGAGCTCAGACGCCCTTCGATATCGGTTGGTTTGCTCCGGACTGTGCGCAATTATGGTTGACAGAGTGTGAACGGATCGCGGCGGCACCAAGGTGATTTCATGTCTGCCTATGACGCATTGTTTCAGCCCCTACCGATCAGGAACCTGACCATAAAGAACCGGTTCCTCAGTACGAGCCATTCGCCGGCCTATGCCGTCCACGGCGAGATCACGGACCGCTATATGCGCTATGAAGAGGAGAAGGCGCGCGGCGGGGTCGGGCTCTGCCAGTTCGGCGGAGCGACAACGGTGGGGCCGGAATGCTCGATCTACTACGGCCAGATCGACGGACACTCCGATGAGGTCATCCCGCGCTACCGCAAGATGGCAGCAGGCATCCATGGCCACGGCGCAGCCTGTACGGTGCAGCTGACCCATGGCGGGCGACGCGAGCGCTGGGACCTGGTGAACTGGCTGCCGACCTTCTCCGCATCCTGCACCCGGGAAATCGTTCATGCCTCATTTCCCGTTGTGATGGAGGATCACGACATCAGACGGGTGGTGCGCAATTTCGCCTCGGCCGCCAGGCGCGTGAGGGACGGCGATGTGGACGGGGTGGAGATCTCCTGCCAGGCCGGAACATTGATCGAGCAGTTCTGGTCTCCACATCTGAACTTCCGCAGCGACGGCTACGGCGGGAGCCTTGAGAACCGGATGCGGCTCGGCCTGGAGGTGCTCGAAGCGGTGCGCGCGGCAACGGACGACGGCTTCATCGTCGGCATCCGCATGCCCGGCGATCAGATGGCCAAGGGCGGCCTCAGCCCCGATGACTGCGTGGAGATCGCGCGGACCTATGCTGCGAGCGGGCTGATCGATTTCATCTCGGTGGTCGGTGGGCAGGCCTCCACATACAAGGATGAGGCAAAGATCTGGCCGACCATGTGGGTACCATCTGCCGCCTACCTCAACCTGGCCAAGGCGGTGAAGGCCGAGGTCGATCTGCCGATCTTCCACGCCACGCGCATCACGGACGCAGCCACCGCCACCCATGCGGTGAAGGAAGGCTATCTCGACATGGTCGGCATGACCCGCGCCTTCATTGCCGATCCGCACCATGTGCGCAAGCTCAAGGACGGACGCGAAGCGGAGATCCGCCCCTGCGTCGGGGCCGGCTATTGCGTCGACCGGGTGATCACCGGCCATGATGCGCTGTGCATGCACAACGTCGCCACCAGCCGGGAGGAATCCCTGCCGCAGGCGATTACGCAGGCGGGCGGGATACCCCGAACCATTGTGGTGGTGGGCGGCGGCCCTGCCGGCATGGAAGCGGCCCGCATCTGCGCAGCCCGCGGCCACAACGTCGTGCTGTTTGAAGCATCCGGCGAACTCGGCGGGCAATTGGTCCTTGCGGCGAGAGCAACATGGCGTCGGGATCTTGCCGGAGTCGCTTCCTGGATGAGCCGGGAACTGGAGCGCCTCGGGGTCGAGATCCGCTTCAGCACCCTGGCAGGGCGCGATGCGGTGCTCGCCATTGCGCCCGATGCGGTGATCATCGCGACCGGCGGCCTGCCCTCGGCGGGCCGGTTCATGGGCTCCGAGCTGGCGCTGACCACCTGGGACATCCTCTCCCGCAGCGTGCAGCCGGCCCGGGAGATGATAGTGTTTGACGAAAACGGGGCGCACGGTGCGCTGTCCTGCGCGCAGTTCGCGGCTCAACAGGGCGCCCGGGTGGAACTGATCACCCCCGACCGGTATGCCGGCCGGGAGCTTGGCGGTACGAACGTGGGCGCGCACATGAGCGAGCTCTACGGGCTCGGGGTGACGGTGAGTGCGGACAGCCGGATCACCAGGCTTGAGCGTTCTGGCAACCGGCTCAAGGCCATTATGGCGAACACTTATGGCGGCGGCCAGAGCGAGCGGATCGTGGACCAGGTTGTCGGAGACTACGCAACCATCCCGAACGATGATCTCTACTTCACACTGAAGCCGCTATCGCGAAATCTCGGAGAAGTCGATCTGGATGCCATGGCGCAGAATGCGCCCCAGCAGATCGATACGAATCCCGACGGCACGTTCTTCCTGTACCGGGCAGGAGATGCCTGGACCAGCCGCAACGTTCACGCCGCGATGCTGGATGCCATGCGGCTCTGCAAAGATTTGTGAGCTGGAGGTGCTCGGGCGGCAGGGCCGACCCGGTAAAGCGAACTACTGCGTCGTGCGGTTCACGGTAAACTCGCCGAGGCGAATACGGTCGGGGAGGCCTTCGGTCATCTTGGCGACCGGTTCTTCGCCATAGGTATCCACCATGTCGGACAGGGCAGCGAAGATGGCTGCGGTGGCCAGATTGTCGGGGTCCACGCCGTCGTAGACGGCTTCTTCCCATGCATCGAGCAGATAACGCAGAGCTGCCTGCCGCTCATCGGTCACGACCGGAGAGCTGCCGCTGAACATGGGCGAGTTATGCATGAAAAACATCCCGTAATCTGATCGGGTCCGTTGGGATGCCCTCCCCCGGCCCGGCGTCCTTTAACGATTGTTTTACCACGCAGTGCAAACGGCGCACCTTCTCCTTGGGGAAAAGGTTAACATCACGGCCAGCGGGCCGAAACCGGCCAAAATGGCCGATTATCCGCTATTTCGTGATCTCGATGCCGGGGTAGAATGCGTTCACGACGAAGGCGAAGGTAATGTCGTAGACGATATCCTTCATACCATCGTCCGTTTTGCGCTGGACCAGGATATTACCGACGTCACGGCCCCGGGAAATCACTCTGGTGTCCAGCGCCGAATTCTGGCCCTTGCTCCAGCTCAAGACGATGTCGCCGATCTCCATTTTCTGCTTCTTCGACAACAGCGCCAGAGAAACGGCCTGGGGTTCTCCGCCATCGGAATAGGAGACCACCCGAGCCATGGGCTCGATGCCTTCCGGCATTTCACCGCGATAGAGGAACGGGCGGACGGAGCTGTCATACCCGGCATAGGGGTTCTTGCCATAGGCGCGCATGCCGGGATTATTGGGCACGAGCACCTTGCCGTCCGGGAAACGGGCCTTGAAGTTGGCGAAGGATTCAAGGCGTGCGGGCAATGATTTCAGCTTAGTGCCGGTCATGATGCCGACGATCCCCGTGCCGATGAATTGCTGCCACCAGCTTTCGGTCTGCCGGTCATACATCACCAGATCGGAATTGCGCAGCTTGCCGGTCGTCCCGAAGCTCAGTTTCTTGCCGTCCACCATGCGCTCGAAGACGATGGCCGAGTTGCACAAGGGGCAATAGGTGACGGCCACGGGCACGCCCCCTACTACATCATTGACGATCTCGTGCCAGGTCATGAGCTGCAGGGGATAGGCCCGGGCATCGCCATTGAGATCAAACCCGATAACGGGCTCGGTGTCCGCAACGTCCGTGACTTCGTCGGCAGGCTTGAACTTTGGCTGATCGATCGGCGGGATGACATCGCGGCCGATGCCGCCGGACATGATTTCACTGAGATCGATCGACGTGACGGCGAAATCGATCTTCTTCCAGCCCTCGCGTTTCCAGCGTTCAGGAGAGGCGAAGGACGACGACACCGCCAGCCCGAGGAATCCGAGAGCGGTGACGAGAACGGCAAGCTTCTTGTACATGGCGCCGAGGATGCCGCCGATCGGCGGGCAATTCCAATCAACGATCCGTCATCATACGGACGAGCCGGCCATCTTGCGGATACGGTCAGCGGTGCCCGGGGTCATGGCGAGATCGTCCAGATCGTCAGGCCCGCGCCACTGTACGGCGGCGGCATCATCTCCGGCCACCGCTTCACCCGAAAGCCACACTGCGCGAAAGACGGCGATCACGTAATGGGTCTCGACCTCCCCTGCCTCATCGCGGCGTATGATGTCGAGCCAGTGCGTGTGCTCCTCAATGCGGGCCCTGATGGAGGTTTCCTCCATGAGTTCGCGCAGCGCCGCTTCCTCAAGGGTTTCTCCCAGTTCCACATGCCCGCCCGGCAAGGACCAGAGATCTTTCGACGGCTGCTTGCCGCGAAGAGCCAACAAAACCTTCCCTTCGCGCCACACGGCGGCGCTGACACCGATCAGTGGACGAGCAGGCCTGGCGGTTTGAGATGTCATGGCGGAGGCGTTACGGTTTGGCGGAGTAGAAGTGGAACGGGAAAGATGTGCGGGCTCTACAATCTCTCGCATACCTCAGATGAGGTTGCAGCCTATTTCGACTATGGCGAGACGGTCGAGTTTCCGCCGCGCGACTACGTGGCGCCGGGCCAGCCGGTCGCAATCGTCAGGCGGGAGGAGCACGATCCAACCGGCGGGCGCCACTTTGCGCTGGTCCGCTGGGGCTTCGTGCCGTCCTGGGCAAAAGAGGTGAAGACGGGCAAGCCCCTGATCAACGCCCGGGCGGAAACCATCTCCGAGAAGCCCTCCTTCAAGAATGCCTTCCGCCGCCGGCGCTGCCTGGTGCCGGCTTCCGGCTTCTATGAATGGCAGGGCGATGTCCCGGGCCGCAAGCAACCCTACTATGTGCCCCGGGCGGATGGCGGCGTGGTGGCGTTTGCCGGCATCTGGGAGCACTGGATGGGCAATGACGGCTCGGAGCTTGAGTCCATGGCGATCATCACCACAGAGGCAAACGAAAGACTGAGCGGGATCCATCACCGCATGCCGGTGGTGGTGGCGCAGGAGGATTTTGCCCGCTGGCTCGGCCCGGAAGAAGACGCCGGTGACCTGCTGTGCGCCGCCGGGAATGACTACTTCGCCCCTGAACGCACGGAAATGAAGCGGGCAGCGGCGAAGAAACCACCCGCGCCGTCCAGTGCGGGCAGTCAGCAGCTCGATCTCTTCTGACCGGTTTGAGCGCCTTCAGCCTTAGCTGGCCAGATAGTCGATGAAATGCTTGACCAGCCCGTCTCTCGGCGCGTTTGAGGGCCAGACGGCATAGGTGCCGACCGGCTCCACCTGCCATTCGGGCAAAACGGTCTGGATCGCCCCTTGCGCCAGTGCCGCTTCGGCAAGGAAGTCCGGCAGAATGGCAAGACCGACGCCCTGGACCGTGAGTTTGCACAGGGCCTGGGCATCATTGACGCTGATGCGCGATTCCGGCCGCGCAATGACGACGCGCTTGGCGCCGTTCCGGAACTCCGGCTTCCTGTGCCAGACCGGAGCGAGCTCAAGCCAGTCCCAGTCCGCCAGATCTTCAGGGGTCTGAGGTGTCGCCCGCGAATCGAGGTACGCCGTCGCGGCGACGAGCCGGCGCTCCACATCGAACAGTTTTCGGGCCTTCAGCGCGCTGTCCGCGAGCCAGCCCATCCTGATGGCAATGTCGAAGCCGTCTCCGATCAGCTCGCGGCGCACGTCCGAAAAATCGAGAGAAAGCCTGACGCTCGGGTGTTCGATGGAATACGCCCCGATGCGATCCACGAGCGCAGACTGCGCGAGTACGGCCGGTACCGTTATCCGCAGCATTCCTGAGGGCTGCTGCGTGCGGTCAGCAATCGCATCCAGTCCACTCTCCGCCGCCTCGATCATGGTCCGGGCCGCGTTCAGCAGACGGCTGCCGTCCGGTGTGAGCGAGAGCTTGCGTGTCGACCGGTACAGCAGGGCTGTGCCCAGCTGCCGTTCGAGCTGGGTGATGTGATGACTGACGACAGAAGGGGAAAGGCGCAGCGCCCTTGCCGCACCGCGGAAAGACCCGTGGTCGACGGTCTTCGCGAAAATCGCGATCTGGCGTAGCTGATCAAGCATTAGCCTCAAAATCCGAACAGTTAAATCGATTTATCCTATCTTATGGAATTATGCCAGATCGACCATCTTCGCGTCATCGAAGGCCGGACAAAGTCATTAGCAGCCGGCCCCCTGCAAAAAGGAGAACGAAGATGAAAGCAATCAAGACATCCGCCGCCGCTGCCGCCCTGGTTCTGATGATGGCCGGGAACGCGCTGGCCGACGACAAGGCGGTCGTGCAGAAATTCTATGACTTCCTCAGCAACCCGACATCCTCCCAGCATGCCGAAGCCGTGAAAGCGGTAACCGCGGAGAACTGGGAAAGCATCGGTGACTACTCCGGCAAGACCAAGAGCCGAGGCAAGTTCCTTGCCCAGGTCGGCGGCTTCGGCAAGCTGATCCCGGATCTGAACTGGGCCGTGGAGGACATGATCCAGCAGGACGGCAAGGTGGTGGTCCGCGGCCGGGCCACGGGCACCCCCAAGGGCCCCCTCTTCGGCGTTGACGGCAAGGGCAAGGGCTTCGACATCCTCACCATCGACATTCACACCGTGAAGGACGGCAAGATCGTCCGCACCTACCATGTTGAGGACTGGGCCGGCGCCCTGCGCCAGTTGAAGGCGAACTGACGCGGCTGAACCCGCCGCTGCACCGGGACGCGAGGTCCGGCGGACGGCCCAGGATCTGATGACCAGGGCAAGTCCGCCGGACAGTTTGAGCAGGTCGCAAAGGTTGCCGCTCCGGCCGCCTCACTTCACGCGGCGGCAGCGGCAGGCGGTGCGCAGGCGCTTGACGATAGTCCTCACCCGCACCGGGCCGGGAACCTTCCGGATAACCGTCTTGGTCCGGTACCGGATCGGGCCCGGAACCTTCTTGATCACGGTCTTGTAGCGGATGGGCCCGGGGACCTTTTTGATCACCGTCTTGATGACGGTCTTGATCTTCGTGGGACCCGGTACCTTCCGGATGATTTCCTTGTAGCGGATGGGACCCGGGACCTTCTTGATGATCTCCTTGATCTGGACCGGACCCGGCACGCGCTTGATCACTTCCTTGACCACCACGCGGACAGGACCGGGCACTTCCTTGATCACTTCCCTGATCTTGACGCGGACCGGTCCCGGAACTTCCTTGACCACGGTCTTGATGCGCACGGGCCCGGGAACCTTCTTGATCACGGTCTTGATCACTTCCTTGACCTGGACCAGGCCGGGAACCGGCTTCTCGATGACCTCGGCCGGTGCCGTGGAGGCCAGGGTCAGCACGCTGGGGATGGCCTGGGCTGAAAGGGAGCGCTGCTGGTCGCGTTCGGCCAGGCGCTTTGCGGTGCGCGCCAGGTCGCTCTCAGGAAAGAGCGCCAGGAAGGCCTCATAAGCGTCGGCGGTATCCAGCGTGAGGGCATCGAACCAGGCGAACATCTCCAGCCGGCGCTCATAGAGGCCTCGGATGATCACGGCGAACTCCGTGTCGCCATAGAGCGAGAGGTAGATGTTGTAGACCGTCACGTTGTTTTGGACCACGACCAGCTCATACGCCCTTTCCGGCGTCACCGAACGCAGTTCGCGGCGCCAGTCCTCATCGGACTTCTGCGGCGTTTCCAGGGGCTCCACGCCCTCGGCGCCGGGGAAGAACGAGAAAGGCTGTGTCAGCGCGGTGACCTCCCAGGGGGTCTGCTTTCCCTCAGAGCTTTTATGGACCGACAGACGGATATCGCGGAGCACGGCCTCGATCGGAGCGCCCGGCGTCTTGGCGGCGTTGACCAGGGCCGCGGTGAACGGGCTGTTCGTGCCGCGACCATCGGCGGCCGTTGCGCCCGGCGAGGTGGAGTAAACCACAAGCGATCCGGGCGGCGCGGTGACGACCGCGAGACCTTGGGGGACCGTTTTGACAGGAACGATTGCCTTGTTCAGGAAACCCTGGGGCTGCAGGTTTCCGGTCGAGCCGTCAAG
This sequence comes from Pseudomonadota bacterium, assembly GCA_039030315.1. GTDB lineage: Bacteria > Pseudomonadota > Alphaproteobacteria > Rhizobiales > CAJQND01 > JAAEUE01. The sequence goes on along the minus strand of JBCCEL010000110.1, from coordinate 6,188 downwards.
ACGCGCAAGACCGCGGTCGGCCGAAGCGAGCACGGTTTCGAACGGATTGTTGCGGCAGGCATCAAGGATCACGATGCGGGTCTTGGCCGGAATGCGGCTGATGGTGTCCATGACGTCCGACAGGCGCACAGCCTGAAGCGCGACATCGGAGGCGCGGCTCACCTTCACATCCACGGGAAGGAGATAGTTGGCGCCGTCCATCTGGATGCCGTGACCGGCAAAGTAGACCAGGGCCACGGCGTCATCGCCCTTTTGCGCAACCTTGGCCGCGAACGCGCTCACCGCCTGGCGCATTTCGGCCTGGCCCAGGTCGAGGGCGGCGGTGACGTCGAAATCAGCGGCATGGAGGAGTTCGGTCACCGCCTCGGCATCGCGGATGGGGTTTGCGAGGGCAGAGGCGCCCTGGTAGTTCGCATTTCCAATGACGAGCGCAAACCGCTCTTCCGCCCAGGCGCTGACGGATGCGGCGCACGTTGCAACCAGAGTCAAAACGAGAAAAATCACACGCGTAAGCATGACAGTCTCCATTATTATTGTTGTTTTCGCGAGACTTGATGCGATCGTTGCGGACAAGACTATCAGACGCAATATGAACCGTGCATGAATACATGCGACGCGGTCCCGCAGGCGGTAGAGCTGGCCCCCGCATCTGAGACAGGTTTCTATGGTGGATATCCTATCAGAAAGGATGATCCACAATGGGGCTCAACGATGAGCAGTTCCCGGAGGCGCCATGGTATGGCCCGCGCCAGATGGGGCTTCAGGGGATCTATCAAGCGCCCAGGACTAGCCAGCCCGCATCCATGTCACAAGGTTTACCTCCACCTGCTGCGGGGGCTGGCTGGATAATGTCTTCATCGAACGGTTGTGGCGATCGCTCAAGTGCGAGTGCGTCAATCTCAACGCCCTCGAAACGGGCAGCCAGGCCAGGGCGGTGCAGGTATCGGATACCGGATTGACCTGATCAACTCATTGGTCGGCGTTTCCCCGTTCGCCCATGCGCCAATAGGCGACGCTCAGTTGATCGTCCTTCTTCAGCTTGAACTCCTGCTTGAAAAGACGCCGCAATGCCTGGGCATTTTCGAACTCGCCGCCAAACCATGCGCTCTTGAAGCGATGCATCTTGCCGGCCGAATGGATGGTTCCGGAGATCTCGCTCCTGAAGCGGTCCGGCGGAAGCGAAACCAGCTCAAGTGAGTTGGCCGGAAGATACTCGCCTGCATCCCGCCCTTCAGGATAAGCGACAATCACGGCGCCCTGTGCAGACTCGTCCAGTTTGCTCAGAATTCTCGAGATGGCGGGCAGAGCCGTTTCATCGCCCGCCAGAAGCAGAGCCTCCGGATGGTTTGGCATTTCTCCGGCGCCCGGCCCCATGACGCCAATGACCTCCCCCGGCTCCGCATTGATGGCCCAATCGGAAATCCGCCCGCCGGGATGTTCGACCACATCAATGTCGAGTTCATTCTCTGGCTGCCGGAAATCGCGGATTGTGTAGTAGCGCACATGGAGCCGGTCAGACCCCGAAGGCCACTGTGTGACACCGTTGGCACCGACCGTAGGCCAGACCGGAGTACGACTGCGCTCGGCCGGGACCATGAGTTTGATGTGGATGCCTCCTGTTGCAAGGCTCGCAAGATCGTCGCCAGTGAACGTCAAACGCGTCATGCCTGGATAGACAACGCCGCGCCGAACCAGCTTCAGGAGATGCAGGTTGAGCGGCGAGGACGCTTCGTCCCCATCCTGGCTCCAGCGAATGGCCTCACCTGCAATCGGATCAAACTCGGAAATGTGGCGGGTGGCCCCTTCCTTAAGGAAATAGAGCATGCTCTTGGTGGGGGCGGAGACATCGATCTTGAGCGCATCCGCTGTGTAAGTGAACTCGACTTGGCAGCCCATTCGCCTGATGCGGGTACTGGATGGGCCGGATTTCTCGCCCTCGATCCCCTCTTCGGCGAGATGATCCATCAGGTGGTCGAAGGCGGCCCTGGGATCGGGGAGCCGCACGGAGGTTTCCGCATTTGCAGCCATCATGACGCCTCTTCTGTTTCAAATTCCGCTCTCGATGACCAGGCCCACCAGGCGCCGCACAGGGAACCGGCTGCAGCGAGAAGCAGAACCGGCGGAAAGCCCACCTGGGCGAACATCACGTTTCCGATCCCCGCAAAGGCCAGGGCGACAAGGCCCTCGAGACTCACGAACGTGGCGAACTCCGAGGCCTTTGCGCCTTCGGCACATCTGCCCATGACAAGACTGCGGCTGGCAATGAACGCTGCAAACAGCAGGCCGTTGGCGATGATCGCAAAGGCGGCCGCTTCCACCTTGCTCGGGCCGTCCATAAACAGCACGGCAAAGACCAGGCAATAGATCATCACCGCAGCGCCCGCTGCCGCCAGGCAGGTGAGCCCGCCCCAACGATCGACCAGCGGCCGGGCCGCCAGGGCACACACCACGCCTGCGGCATTGCCGAACAACAGGCCGACCAGCCCGGCTTCCGAAACGCTGTAACCTGCATCAATCAGAACAAGCGATTTCAAACCGTATGTCAGCACCAGCCCCATGGCCACCAGGACTGAAATCATCAGCAGCTTGCGGGTGTCCCGCCTTTTGACGATGGAGAGCTGGCTCCAGAACGGGGCGGGATCCGGCGGCGGAGAACTGCCCGCGTCGAGGGTGAGAAGACAAAGCCCACACAAACCTGCAAGCGCAAAAGCCAGCAGGGCCGATACGGTCACACTCCACCCGGAATCGGCCAGGAGATAGAGCACGCACAATCCGAGCACGAGGCCCGCGACACCGGAACCTGCGGACTGGGCAGCCACCCCGCTCGCCCTGTTCTGAGGCGAGAGCCGGTCCGCCATAAGACCGCCTGTCGCCGTGAGCTGGCAGGCAATCCCAACCATGAGGGGCAGGATCACCAGGAGCAGAAGAACGGGACGGGTTGCAGGATCGGTCAGGATAAAGAGCCCCAGCGCACAGCACGCAAGCACATGTCCGCCCAGGATCCAGCTGCGAAAATGACCAAACCGCGTGACGCCATACCGGTCAACAAGCGGCGCCCACAGGAAGCGCAGGACGTAAGGCAGAGAGACGAGATAAACCATTCCGATGATGGTGGCAGAATGTCCGGCGTCGCGAAGGAAGAGCGGAACACCCTGAACGATGAACTGCCCGATCATGGCCTGCATGAGCGAAAGGGCGGCAATCGCCGGAATAAGGCGGCGGGAGAGGCTGCCCGCTGGATTCTGCTCCAACTGGACGGCGGCACCTGCCATTCCTAGAAACGCGCCGTTGCGGATACGCCGGCAGTGCGCGGCGGCGTCACCGCCGCAAAACCTCCGACGCGCTGTGTCCGGCCGGTGACGTCGAAGAGATTTTTGATGAACGCGCGTAGCTCCAGCGCATGATACGTGTAGGTCGCGCCGAGATCGACCAGGGCATAGTCGCCAATCTTCTCCGCCCGGAAGTTGTTAAAGTCGTTGAACGACGAGCCGATGTAGCTGGCTTTTCCGTCAAGGCTGAAGTCGGGAGCTGCTTCCGGCGTCCAGACAAAGCCGATGTTGCCGGTAACATCCGGGTCCTTGCCGAACCTGTTGCCCTTGAGCTGCGGGTTCGCCGCCGTGGACCTCGTGATCTCGGTCTCCAGAAGGCCGAGGCCGGCAAAGAGCAGAAACTCATCGGTCACTTTCGCCCTGCCCTCGAACTCAGCGCCATAGGTCTCGCCCTTGGGAAGGTTGACCACCTGAAGACTGAACCTGTTGCCCGGCTGTGTTTCCAGGAAGAACTGCGGATTGTCGTAGAGATTGTAGAATGCGGTGGCGGCGAAGGTGAAACGGTTGTCAGGGGTTTGCAGCCGGTATGCAGTCTCGAACGTCCAGACTGTCTCGGATTCGTAGGTATAGGGCAGCCCGAGGAAGAAATTCACCGCCGCACTGCCGGCATTCCAGCCTCGCCGCGCTGTTGCTGCGATCGTCTGCTTTTCGTCGATCGTGTAGCGCAGGCCGGCCGACGGCAGCAGCACCGTCTCCGACTGATTGAACAGGCTGGTGGCGGGCGCCATCGGATTGATGCTCGAGAACGTTGTCCGCCGGTCCTTGTTGTAGAGTACCCGGCCGCCGAGCAGGAGATCGAGATCCGACGTCAGGCCAATCCGCAAATCCGTGAACGCGGAAAGCGTTTCGGTTTTGCCGTCGACGGTCAGGAAGGAAAATCCGGGCGGGGCAAGCGTGTTGTCGATCCGCGCATCCTGCTTGCGGTAGGTGTAGGTGCCGCCGACCAGACCGCTCACGCGTGTTTCGTCCGAGCCGAAATTGAAGATGAGATCCTCGTTGACCACTTCCTCTTCAAACTGGAAGAAAAGGTTTTGCGGCTGCTCGGGCCTGCTCTTGAATTCGGTTTCCGAATAACTGGTGATCGACCGCAGCTTGCCAACCTCACCAAACTGATAGCTGGCATCCAGCGCACCCGTGAGGGCGTCATTCTTGAAGAGCCGCAGTCCGCCGGTCAGAAAATCAACCTGCCGATCGGAGAAACCACGTGTAATTCCATCACTGAAGCCCGTGCTCTGTACGGTGCCTCTCGTTTGCGGAACGGTTCCGCCTTGATACTCGACCAGCCCAAGGAAGCGCCAGGGCCCGTCCTCGCCTTGCGGCGTGAACAGGACTTTGCCTCTGAGGCGCGTCTGGTCGAATTCGTTCAGGATGTCGCCATCCCGCCCAACCGGGACATTGACGATATCGCGCGGATCATCGCCGATGCGCTTCTCCACGGTGCCGCGGACAGCCAGAATATCCTCGATAATCCCGAACGAGGCCATGCCGTTGAACGCAAAGCTCGGCTTGCCGAATTCGTCGAACTCGCTCACCATCTGTGCGGCCATTTCCGGCCGGAACGTCGGATCCGCAGTCTTTACCACGATCGCCCCGCCGATCGCTGCGCGCCCGCGCAGGGTGGTCTGCGGACCCTTGAGAACCTCAACCTGCTCGACATCCCAGGTGCTGGCAAAGTCAACATTGGGTATCGAGGCCGGTCGCGCAACTTCGTCCACAATAAGAGGAATGCGCGGCAGAGTGCCGCCGAGTGCCGTGTTGGCGAGACCGCCCGGGCCGCCCCCCTCAATACCGCGGATGTTGGGAATCTCACTGATGCTGCGCTTGTGAACGTTTGGAGATCCGGTGATCAGATCGTTGATCTCCCGGCCGACGTCGCGCTCGATGTCATCCTGCTGGTAGACGGAGACGCTGGTTGCTGTGTCCAGAATGGTCCGTTCCTGCCGCTCGCCAATGACGACGATGGGATCGAGGGTAATCACTTCCTGCGCGGCCACTTCAGCTGCTGGCATCACTTGAGCGGCCACAGCCGCCAACGCCAGAGCAGAGACACCAAAGGCTCTGTTCGATGTTACTCTCATCTAACGCCCCAATCCTGATTTGTTTTGTCAGATTATATTTTTGGGGGGTTCAATGGGTCTAGCGAGAGGGCCTGTTCGTTCGGCTCAAAAACCTGTCCGATCCGTCACCTCGAGTTGGCGCGAAACTCTCTTGGACTGCTGCCGAACTTGCGCCGGAAGGCTTTCGAGAACGCCTCTGGCGTCGCGTATCCCACCTCGGCCGCAACACGGGATATCGGCAGGCCTGACGAGACCATATCCTTCGCAGCCGCCATTCTGCGTCCAGTCATGAAAGCACCGATGGATGTGCCGGTTCTGTCGATGAATTCCCGCTTCAGCCGGCTTTCGCTGATCCGCAGAGTGCCCGCAAGATCGGCCACGGTCGGAGGATTGGCGAGCTTCAGATCCACAAGCTCTGTGACGTTTTGCACGATTTCAGAGATCTGCGCGTTCCCGGCCGTGAGATTGTCAGGGAGCGGGCTCAGGGTTTCCGCCAGGAGCTCAAGGGCACAGGATTCCAGAAGCAGTTTCCCGCCCGGTTGGTCCGCATCGATTTGAAGCATCTTCAGGAAAAGCGACCGCTGCTTCCGCGACCCCACGCCGAGTTCATTGGCGCTTTCCTCGACCATCCTTTTGCCGCGCCTCGCCAGCTCCGGTTCGGTCGCCATCATCGCGTCAAGGAAATCCAGCGGAACATGGACGGAGACCGCTTCAAAGCACTCCTGAGCTGGCATGTGAATTTCCCAGCTGGCCGGCTTGGGAAACCCCGTCACCCAGACCATGCCCTCGGTGACTTCGCCAG
>JBCCEL010000109.1:0-16754 GCA_039030315.1 Pseudomonadota bacterium | reverse complement strand
GTTCGAGACCACTGCAGAACTGATCGCCGCAGCAAAGAATCGCATTCCTCGGTGCCTCACTGAATCCGAACGGAAGAGTTTTGCTATCGACTCCGATCCTCCCGGATGGTGCGCAGAACTCGGCAAGTGGCCTTACCGGAAACAGGACTGAGGGCCTCACTCCCCGTCGGGCGGGGACACGATGATCGACAGGTAGACCGCCGGGAGCTTCTTGAGTTCCTCCGGGCCGTGCACGGCTTCGGCGTCGAAGAACAGGCTGTCACCAGGTTTCAGCCGGTAGGTCTGATCGGCATGGCGGTAGGTGACATCGCCCTTGAGCATATAGATGAACTCGTGGCCGGGATGCTGAAACACCGGGTAGCTGTCGGCATCCTTCTCAAGCGTGATCAGGTAGGGCTCGATTTTCACCGCGCTACGCACCGAATGGCCGAGCAGCTGGTAGACATGGCCGGCCCGCGAGCCACGGCGTTCGATGGTCAGCCCCTCGCCCGCCTTCACATAGGTCGCATCACGCTTTTCATCGAAGGTCCGGAAGAACGTGGCGATTGGCGTGTTCAGCGCATTTGCGAGCGCCTGCAGCGTGGTGAGCGAGGCCGAGGTCTGCCCGTTTTCGATCTTTGAGAGCATGCCGGAGGAGAGGCCTGACACCTTGGCGAGATCACCGATGGTCATGTCGAGCCCGCTACGAAGCTTCTTCACCTGGATACCGATAGAAGCTTCCAGGGTTGGCGTGCCGGAAACAGAGAACTGTTCGTCATTCGGTTTCATGATCAGAGCATAGCAGAGCTGAGGCTAAAAGCACCGAGCCGACGAAACGTTACGCGGATTTCGCATGCACCAATTGCGGCAATACGGGCTTTGCCCGCCAGTTGGCGATCAGCTTCAGCGCCGCTTCCAGCGGAACGGGCTTGCCGTAGAAATAGCCTTGTCCAAACTCGCATGCCTCCCGCGCCAGGTAGCGGGCATCCCACTTGGTCTCGATGCCTTCAGCAACCACAGGAATGCCGAGCTCCTTCGCAAGCCGCAGGATGGCGTTGACGATCTTCCGGCTCTGGTCGCTCTCATTCATGGCGGCAACGAAACTCTTGTCGATCTTGAGAGTGGAAATCGGCAGCTGCGCAAGGTGGTTCATGCTGGAGTAGCCCGTGCCGAAGTCGTCGATCGCGATCCCGACGCCTAGGCGCCTGAGCCGGCTCAGCATGAGATCGGTTTCCTCCAGATTGGCCATCAGCGAACTTTCGGTAACCTCAAGACGCAAGGCATCTGTGGTCATGCCGTGCTCGACAAAGTGGGCCTCAATCTTTTCGGCAAACTGTGCGTCCGCCAGGTCCCGGGCCGTCACGTTGAGGCTGGCATAGACCAGCTTGACGTTCTCGATGTTTTTCAAACACCGCATCCGCAACTCCGGAAGGTCGCGGCTGATCGTGCCGAGGACGGACTTTGTGATCTCGAGAATGAGGTCGCTCCGCTCCGCCGCTGGCAGGAAGCTGTCTGGGCTGATCATCCCACGCCTTGGATGATTCCAGCGGACGAGTGCCTCGAAGCCGGCAAGTTTGCCCGAGGCAAGACAGACGATAGGCTGGTAGAACACCGCAAACTGTTCATCAGCGATGGCATCGCTCAGTTCGTGCTCGAGGCGCAGCTGTGTCAGGGCCTGCTCAACCAGTTCCGCCGGCGGCTCTTCTGGCATGCGAGGGTTTTCAGGCAGGCTGTCGAGTTGCTCAAGCGTGCGGCGAAGCCGGGACAGCATGACGTCGACGACCATGCGCATGACCGGATCCATGGCTTCCATCCGGTGGTGAAACTGCTGCGCCTCCAGCCTGAGCAGCTGGCAATCCTCAAGGGCGACCGCTGTCGCTGACCGGGGTCCCTCGGAGATGATGGCCATCTCGCCGAAAATCTCGCCCTTGCCCAGATTGGCGACGGCGACGCGCTTGCCGCTACGCTCGACGCAGATCTGCACCAGGCCCGATTCAATGGCATAGGCGTGCTGGCCCGCATCGCCCTCGCGAAACAGGACTTCCCCCCGCGGCACTTTCATAAACGGAATCTGCCGGGACATCCGAGGCTCTCCCCTTGCCGGAAGGCTCAAGGATGCGGGCAAGACGTGGAGATTGGGTAAACTTCTCCCCCATCCCGAGCAGGCCATTGCTGCGGAGCCCGGGCTCGCCCATACTGTCGCCGGAGGTTGGCCATGAGCGATTACGATTCGGAGAAGACTGCTGAAATTCACCGGCACCTGCACAGTCATCTGCCGTCGGAGCCCGCGCTTCGTGTGCAAGCGCTGGAGAGCCTGCTGATCGACAAGGGGCTGGTAGACAGCAGGACGGTCGACGCCTGGATCGAGGCCTATTCAGACGATATCGGACCGAAGCGGGGAGCCAGGGTGATTGCCCGGGCCTGGTCGGATTCCGCATTCAGATCACGGCTGATGAGCAACGCGACCGCGGCCATCGACGAGATGGGCTTACTGGGCAATGCCACGGGCCATCTGAAGGCCGTGGAGAATACGGACAGCGTCCACAACCTCGTCGTCTGCACGCTCTGCTCCTGCTATCCCTTCTCCATCCTTGGCGTGGCGCCAAACTGGTACAAGACGGCGGCCTATCGTTCCAGGGCAGTACGGGACCCGCGCGGTGTTCTGAGCGAGTTCGGCGTGGACGTCGGTGATGAAGTTGAAGTCAGGGTCTGGGACAGCACCGCCGAACTTCGCTACCTGGTTATCCCGCAACGCCCCGAAGACAGCGATGGCCTTGATGAGGACGCGTTGGCCGGACTTGTCACGCGCAACTCCATGATCGGCACCGATCGCCTTGACCGCGGGAAAGCAGCCGGCTGATGGATGGACCTCACGACCTTGGTGGCAAACAGGGTTTCGGCCCGATCGATGTCGACGAGCCGGAGACACCTTTCCACCATGAGTGGGAGGGGCGCATGTGGGGCCTTGCCCGCAGTGCAGGCGCCCCCGGCGTTACGATCGACTGGTGGCGTCATGTGCGGGAACTGATAGATCCGGCAGACTATCTCTCCCGTCCCTATTTCGACAGCTGGGCCCAGACCGACTTTGCCACTTACTTGAATGCCGGGGTGTTTACGCTTGAGGAAGTCCGGGCCGGCAGAGCCTTGCGGGATGGAGACGGGACAGCCGGGGTCCTGACGAAAGCGGACGCCCTCGCCGCCGACGTCAGGAGCGCAAGCAGCTTTGAACGGCAGATCGAAGTCGCGCCGGCCTACCGCACCGGCGATCGCGTCCATACCCGGTCCTTCACGACCGCCGGCCACACACGGCTCCCGGCATACGCCCGCGGCAGACCAGGCATAATTCACGCCCATCACGGCGCACACCTGCTGCCGGATGAGGGCGCGAAAGGCCACGAAGTTGCGGAACACCTCTACTCGGTGGCATTTGCCGCCCAGGACCTCTGGCCGGAAGCAGGCACCAGGCGCGACCGCGTCTTCCTCGATCTCTGGGAGAGTTACCTTGTCCCGGCCTGATGATCAGCCGGTAACGCCGCTGCGCCGTCTGGACGGAGACCCCGTCTTCGACGAACCCTGGCAGGCGCAGGTCCTTGCCTTGGCGGACACGCTGATCAGTCAGGGCACACTTTCCCCGTCTGAATGGTCACTGGCGCTGGGCAGCCGTTTGGAGCAGGCCGCGCAGGCCGGTGAACCGGACACGCCGGAAACCTATTACCGATGTGCGCTGCACGCGCTCGAACAGCTCTTGTCGGATGGCGCTCAGGTTTCGGCGGAAGAAGTCTCGACCCGGAGTAAGGCCTGGGAAGAAGCATACCTGGCCACACCGCACGGAAAGCCGGTAGTCCTTGAGAGCCAGCACGCGCTTGAGGCGGTTTCCGGGGACACCGATTGATTTCGCCAGTCACCGCCTTTGCGCCCCAGAGGGAGGTCTGGTCAGGCGTCCCCGCACAATGCGACCGGCAAAGCGGAGCAGCACGTTATATGCAATTCGCAATCCTCTCACCAGAAACCACAGGACCGGATGCTGTTGCCTCATGATCTGCCGCGAATAGGCCACCGCCTCTTCTTCCTGTTCGGGCACCTGGCCGCGCTCGGCATGCTGATGAAAATGGTGGCCAACCTCATGATAAAGAGTGGCTTCGTGCAGAAATCGCTCCAGCCAGTTCAACGGCGACCACTTTTGCGGACCTGCCTTCCAGACGATCAATATCAACGACAGATAGTGCTCATAGTAGCCGGCGAAGTCGAATGTGGGCTGGCTGGTCACGAGGTAGAGACGCGAGATTCCGGCGAGATCGCCGGGCGGGACATTGCTCAACCAACGGGACACGTACTCGGTAGCGCGGCTGCTCTCGGGAATGTTCTCCTGCTCCCAGATCTCAATCCCATGGACGGTTGTTTGACGAAACCGGGAGCTGTGGTGACGCTTCAGGATAGTCAGTCCGCTTTCGACACCGCTGATGCAACCTTCGGCAAGAACGCGGTCGATGAAAGGCCGTGAAACGGTCTCATCAAGATCGTGCAACAAGGTCATCAGCCCCATGAAGAGGGGGACAAGCTCGCCACGTTCGGGATTGGAGACGTCGATCTTGTCCAACTCAGCCAGCAGAAAGGGAACAATGGGCGGGCCGATAGCGAAAAGTTCGGCGTAGGCCCGGTCGGTGATCGGCAATGATGAAACCAGAAGCCCCTGCTTGAGCCGCTTCAGCGAAGAGCTGATTTGTTCGTGCGGCGTTAGTCTTTCGGCGGGCGTCGCTCTGTGGTGCTGCATGAAATTTAAGAGTGATGCTTTCCGTTCAGTTTTCAAGCAACGTCAAATCAGGGCCTGCCGGACAGCATGGTAAGCTCATGTCCAATAACGGTCCCGAAGTTCCCGCTTCAGCAGCTTGCCATTGGCGTGGCGGGGAAGTTCGTCCATGACTTCGATCGACTTCGGACACTTGAGCGCCGACAGGTGCGCGCGGCAATAGGAAATCAGTTCCTCCTCCAGAGCCGGCCAATCATCGCAAGAGGCAACCAGTTGCACCACCGCCTTGACCTCTTCGCCCAGATCCTCGTTCGGCACGCCGAAGACCGCGGCATCGAGGACCTTGGGATGCCCGATCAGAAGATTTTCGCTCTCCTGCGGATAGATGTTCACGCCGCCTGATACGATCAGGAAGGACTTGCGGTCCAGGAGATAGAGATAGCCTTCGTCATCCAGCCGTCCGATGTCGCCGAGCGTTGACCAGCCCACATGGTTGTAGCTGGCTGCCGTACTTTCTGGATCATTGTGGTAGGAGAACGGGTGCCCATCGGAAAAGTAGACAAGCCCGGTCGAGCCCGGCGGACTCTCGTTCCCTTCGTCATCGCAGATATGTATCGTCCCGAGGAGCGCCCTGCCAACCGAGCCTGGATGCGCTTCCCATTCCTCACTCGTTATCGCGCAGAAGCCGTTGTTTTCGGTTCCGGCGTAGTACTCATGCAGGATTGGTCCCCACCACGCGATCATCTCGCGTTTTACCGGGACCGGACATGGTGCTGCAGCATGGAGCGCTACCTGCTGCGATGAGCAATCATACTTCTCCCGGATTTCTTCCGGCAGTTTCAACATCCGCACGAACATGGTCGGTACCCACTGGCTGTGGGTAATCCGGTGCTCCTCGATCAGGCGCAAGGCGCGCTCGGCGTCGAATTTCTTCATGACGGTCACTGTTCCGCCCAGCTTGATCACTGTCATGGAGTGCCGAAGGGGAGCGGCGTGATAAAGCGGCGCCGGAGAAAGGTAGCGCGTCTGCGCGGTATAGCCGAAGAGCCCGCCTAGAAGCTCGACCAGCATGGTCCGTCCGCCGGGAGGTTCCTGCGCCTGCTGCCATTTGATCCCCTTAGGACGGCCCGTAGTACCGGACGAATAAAGCATGTCCAGGCCCTGCAACTCGTCATCAATTGGCGCCTCCGGATGGCTTCCGGCCGCCTCATCCCAATTCTCACAGCCCGGAACAGGCTCACCGATCATGAACCGGTGGGCAATGGCCGGAACCCTGTCCATGAGCGTCACTGCAATCTCCGACTTCGCCTCGGAGACAATCCACAAGCTCGCCCCGCAGTGCTCGGAGATGTGGGCCGCTTCCTCCGCCGTGGCATGCGTGCTTATGGCCGTGTAGTAGAGCCCGGCACGGTCCGCGGCAAAACAGATCTCAAGAAACTGCCGGCAGTTTTCTGCAAGCAGGACGATGTGGTCGCCGCGCTCGACACCGCAGGCGCGGAAGAGCTGCGCGGCCTGGTTCGCGCGCTTCTCAAGAGCAGCAAAGGTAACGTGCTCTCCAGTCTCGGCAATGGAGAAAGCCACCTTCTCGGGGTCACTGACGGCCAGTTCGATTGGATAGAGAAGACGGCTCATGACAACTTCTGACCGTCCTTCTGATGGCGGCTCGTGATCCGCTCCAGCAGCATTTCGGTGGAACCGTCCGTGAAGCTTGCAATCCGGGCGGCCAACTGGTGGCGGCCGAAGGGGTAGCAGTCGCGGAGGCCTTCCGCACCCATCGACTGAGCAAGAGCGGGAAGATGCTGCTCTGCCATCCGGGTGGCAAAGATCTTGGTCCTCGCCGCCTCAAATTGTGCATCCACACCTTCGTCGATGAGACTTGACGCCTCTGCCACCATGAGCCGGGCCGCGGCGAGATCCACCTCCGCATCCCCCAGAGCCCAGCGCCAGCCCTGATGCTCTCCCAGCCGTTTGCCGAACGTCACGCGGCTCCGGCCATACTCCCCGGCAATCTCCAGGCAGCGCGCCACCATCCCGCAGCACATGGCAGCCACGTAGATCCGGGCGCCATTGATTTCATGCAGCGCGGACTTGAAGGCCAGGCCCGGCGGCTGAAGAACCTCGTCGTCCAGCACCTGATAGTCCTTCAGTGCGAACCGTCCTGCGCCGATCGAGGACTGCGAAGTCAGATTGAACGGCACTCTCCCGACAAAGCCGTCTCGCCTGCCGTCGACCAGAAACGCCGCGATCCCGTTCGCCCCGCTACCAGAGTCAGTCTGGGCGTACAGCACAAACACGTCCGAAGCCGCCGCATTGATGATCCAGGCCTTCTCCCCGTTCAGGATCCAGCCGTCCGAAGTTCTGCTGGCGGATGTTCTGATCGCTGCAAAGTCGGACCCGGCCTGAGGCTCGGTGAGGGCCGTGCTGCCAAGCCGTTCGCCTGACAGGATGTCCGGAATGTAACGCTGAGCAACAGCCGCAGATGCGCCCCGTTCCAGCTTGTGCGCCACATTGTGGGTATTGAGGAGCGACATGGCAAAACCGAAATCGGCTTCAGCCATGATCTCGGCGAGCCTCGCCTTGCACGAAAAGGAGCGCCCCTGCCCGCCAAGTTCCCCGGACACCTGAATGCCGGTCAGACCGAGGCCGGCGGCCTGCTTGAGAACATCGGTGTCGAACGTCCGGGTCTCATCCCAGCGAGCGGCGGCCGGTGCCACCACATCGGCTGAAAACGTTCGGGCTCTATCGAGAAGTTCGTCCACTCGCTTCGTCATGGCCAATGATATCTGGCACCCGCGAAGCGCACAACGGAAAGTGCCGCGCCGCCCCCGGCTTCAAAGCTGCCGGGGGCGGGCGGCGGTCTTGTTACTGACCTTCGGTCTTCTTGCGGTACATGCCCTGCGCGATCCGGTCGATCACCATGGCGCAGAACAGGATGGCGAGACCGCCGAGCAGGCCCTGGCCCTTGGCTGCATATTGCAGCGCTTCCAGGATCAGCGCACCCAGTCCTTCGGCCCCGATGAGCGAGGCGATCACAACCATGGACAGACTCATCAGAATGGTCTGGTTGATACCTGTCATGATGGACGGCATGGCCAGCGGGATCTCCACGTTTGTCAGCAGCTGCCAGCGGGAGCACCCGAAGGCAACTGCCGCTTCCTTCGTGGCCTCCGGCACACCGCGCATGCCGAGCGCCGTCAGGCGGATCACCGGCGGCATTGCAAAGATGATGGTCGCCAGCACGCCAGGAGGCTTGCCTGTTCCGAAGAAGGCGATGATCGGGATGAGGTACACGAAGGCCGGCATGGTCTGCATGAAGTCCAGCACCGGCTCCGCGAACGCGTAGGCCCGCTTTGACTTGCCGAACCAGATGCCCAGCGGAATGCCGAAGATCACGCAGAGCGCCGCACCGGCGCCGATCAGGGCGACTGTGATCATGGACAGTTCCCACAATCCCATGAAGGCGAGATAAGCCAATGAGGCTGCGGTGAAGATTGCCACGCGCGGACCAGCCAGACGGAACGCCATAACGACGATCACGATCATCACCACAGGCCACGGAGTCTGAATCAGGATGATCTCCAGTCCGTCAAGGATTGCCCGGATCGTGGCGGTGACGCCATCGAAGACGTCGCCGAAATTGTTGGCAGCCCAGTCGAACCAGCCGTCCCCGGTCTTCGCCCAGGCGGCGTAGATCTCCTTCTTCACCGGGAAGTCGGTGATGGGCACTGTGCCGCCAAGGAAACCACCTGTCAGACCGCTCAGGGTCTTATCCGGATCAGTCACGGTAAAGCGGAACAGGGTCAGCGGCCAGATCGCGACCAGAAGAATGCCCCCGAACATGGCGCTGTTGTTGCTGACGCCGGACTGGACACTTTCGGGACGGGCGCGCCATTTCAGATACTGTTTCTCGTAGGCGATATTTGCGTAATAGCCCTCTATCAGCTTCACGATGGCAAGCAGCACGAGCCCGGTCAGGAGGATCGTCACCGCCTCCCCGGCGGCGGCGTCGGCCGCCTCCTGGGCTTGGGCCACCACCTTCTTGAGGTTTTCCGCGATCCTCGTAGCGCTGTCAGCCGCGGCCTGATCGCCCGCTGCGAGCGCTTCCTTTGCCTGCTGCTCCCGTTTGGCGATGTTGGCACTCAGCTTTTCGACACGGGCGAGCTGATCCGCACCGAGTTCACCCCAGAGGCCACGGCCGAGCTGAACGAAGGCAAAGAGTTCGAGCACCAGGAAAGTCCAGAAAAAGCCCCAGGCCCCGCGCCATGCGCCCCAAAGCGGACCGAAGACCGCGGCCATGGTGTTCCACGACCAGGCAAAGCCCGTCGTGCCCTGGATTTTCTCGAATTCTTCTGTGTAGTAGTCTTGGCTCTCGACAACGAACGCACCTACTGAGGTGTCCTCATCGCTGGCGCCAAGTTCAAGGCCTGTATCGGTCATGCCTTGCCTCCCTGAATACCCCTGAGCAGGGTAGATTTATTGATCACACCAACATCCTTGCCCTTGTCGTCCGTGATGACGATCGGCTGGGTCGTTTCCGTCGACATGTCGATGAGGTGATCGAGGTCGGTGTCGTGCGAAGCGCGCGGCGCCTTGCTCAGGTTTTCCCCGCGTGCCGGCTCATATTTCTTGATCGGCTCCATGATGGAGTGGGCGAAGACCAGCTTGAGCTTGGATATGCCTTCCACGAAGTCCTTCACATAGTCGTCGGCAGGCTTCGTGACGATATCCTCCGGCGTGCCGATCTGAACGATACGTCCATCCTTCATGATGGCGATGCGGTTGCCGATCCGGATCGCTTCGTCCAGATCGTGGGTGATGAAGATCGTGGTCTTGCCGAGCTCCGCCGAGAGCGCCATGAACTGATCCTGCAGCTGGCGGCGTATGAGCGGGTCGAGCGCAGAAAACGGCTCGTCCATGAGGAGAATTTCCGGATCGGAAGCCAGCGCGCGGGCTAGGCCGACGCGCTGTTGCATGCCGCCCGAAAGCTCGCGCGGGAAGCGGTCTTCATAGCCGTCCAGGTTCACCTTGTTCAGGCAATCCTGCGAGATGGCCCAGCGCTTTGACTTGGGCTCACCGCGGACTTGCAGGGGAAAGCCGACATTGTCGCGGACCGTGCGGTGCGGCAGCAGCGCCATGTGCTGGAACACCATTCCGATATGCATGGCGCGCATCTCGCGCAGCTCTTCGGCGCCCAGAGCGATCACGTCCTTTCCGAGCATGGAAATCTTGCCGGCGGTTGGTTCGATCAGGCGGTTCAGGTGTCGCACCAGGGTCGATTTGCCGGACCCCGAAAGCCCCATGATGCAGAAGATCTCGCCCCTGGGCACAGTGAAAGAGCAATCGGCGATGCCAACCACACACTGAAACTCAGACAGCACTTCGGCCTTGGACAAATTTCGGTCCTGGATGGCCTGCATGGCTTCGTCGGCCCTGTCGCCGAAGATCTTCCAGACCCCTTCAAGTTTGATGACTTCAGATTCGTTTACGGCTGCGTCACTCACGGCCGACACCTCTCAGCCTTGGCGGCCAGAAAATTGAGGCCGCGCCCTCACCAAAAATCCCCAAAAAACGAAGACGCGGGCGGCGCGAGATGGGTGCGCCGCCCGCAAAAAGTGCTGGTTACTTCAGCCAGGCGTCAACTGTTGCCTGGTTCTCGGAAACCCACTTCTTCGCGTACTCAGCCGGATCCTTCTTTTCGACCACGAGCGCGTATGTCATGGCGGAAACCTGGTCCGTGTTCAGCTTCACGCTGTTCAGCATCTTGGCCGCTGCCGGATGCTTGCCTTCAAGCGCAGCTGCGAAGTGAATGTGCAGGTATGCCGTGTTCCAGGCCACCGGCGCGGAAGACTTTTCGAGCCATTCCGGATCGTCGGTCGGCTGGATCACTTTCCACTTGGCTTCGTCATATGCCGGCTCCTTCAGGATCACGAGATCATGCAGAGCGAACATGTGGTGCGGCGTGTAGCAGAAGAAGACGATGTTCTCTTTCTTGGCGACAGCGTTATCCACTTCGGCCATTGCCAGAGTTTCGTCCATTTCCTTCAGCTTCATGGTTTCAGCATAGCCGTAGGATTTGGCGCGGATCTTCTCGACGTTGGTGGAAGCCCAACCGGCAGCACCGATCCAGATCTCTCCCTTGCCGTCGCCGTCAGTGTCGAAGTTCTTCGCCATGTCCGGGTTGGACAGCTGGTTCAGATCCTTGATGCCGGTCCGCTCAGCGGTGCCCTTGGTGACGCACATGGCCTGGTCGCCAGCAACGCCGTTCGGGTTCATCTTGACCGACTTCTTCTCCTTCACAAACTTGTTGTTCAGGTTGACCTGGTTCGGCATCCACACTTCCGGGTGAACGTGCATGGCGCCGGAATCCATGGCTTCGAAAACCACCGGATTGGTGCCGTTCTGCAGTTCGACTTCCAGACCGAGATTCTCTTCCATCACGGTCTTCAGCACGTGAGCTGTCACGCGGACGGAAGGCCAGTTCGGCACGCCGATCACGATGTCCGCAGCCTGGGCTGCTGTGCTGCCCATCAGAGCGAGCGCCAGGCCCGTGCCAAGTACAGTCTTATTCAACTTCATCTGAGAGTAACTCCTTTTTCTCCCGATTTCCCTCAATCGGCGGTTTGACGCCCGCCGCCCTATTTTGGCCCTATAGGCTGGCTGGCACCATATAGCGCCATCCCACCCTGCGGAAGGGGCCAAAACCCTGAATGTTGCCAGCCAAAGTTTCCCGCCAATGCAGGGAAATCTGGCAGGCAATGGTGTCCGTTGCTTTGGTGCAGGCCTCCGCTGCAAGTCGCGTGCTGGTCAGAACCAGTTCTGAAAGCGCTTTCAGCAATCAGCCTCTCAGAACTGCGGCTGTGAGTCAAGCCGCATTGCATGATTGCACGGCCCTTCAGCTTCCCGAAAACAAGGATATTGAAAAAAATACTCTTTTTTGAGAATGTGCCTTTTCACCCGACTGATGAAAGCGCTCTCAAAATTGCGGCACGCAGGATTGACACTTGAGGATGTGGCCCGCATCGCGGACGTTTCGCCCGCGACTGTGTCGCGCTGCCTGAACCGTCCTGAAACTGTGAACGTGAAGAAGCGCGAGCGCGTGCTGGCCGCAGTCGAGCGGCTTGGCTATGTGCCCCACGGTGCCGCCCGCGCCCTCGCGTCACGGCAGTCACGCATGGTGGGTGTGGTTTTTCCGAGCATCGACAATTCTCTCTTCGGAGCCGCCCTCGATGCCTTCCAGCGGACCATGGCCGACGCTGGCTACACAGTGATCGTCGCGTCCTCCGCCTACGATCCCGAACTGGAGACACAGCATATCCGCCGCATGCTCCAGAGCGGCATTGATGCTCTTATGCTCGTCGGGACTGAGCGTCCCGACACCACCTACCGGATGATCCACGCAAGGAACATTCCCTACGTGACCGTCTGGAGAACGCCCGGTGAGAGCAGCCATCCGTCAATCGGGTTCGACAACGTTCAGGCGGCAAAGCATCTCAGCAACTATCTGATCGGCCTTGGACATCGGCGCATCGCGTTCTTCTCCGGCCACCTCGAACATAACGACCGCGCGCGCGATCGCCTGGAGGGCGTGCGGCAAAGCCACACCCAGAGCGGTTTCACATTCGACGACAGCCTTATCTTGCAGCGGCCCTTTGGCGTGGACGGGGGGCGGCACATGCTGAGGGCCTGCACCGCCCTGCCCTCACCTCCGACCGCCATCATTTGCGGTGCGGAGCCATTCGCCTACGGCGCCATTTTCGAGGCGGCCGCACTCGGCATCGGCGTGCCGGCCGAGATTTCCGTCGCAGCCTTCGACGATACATGGCTCGCCGCGCAGATCTCGCCGAAGCTGACCACGGTCCGCACCCCGAACCTGGAGATCGGCGAGGAAGCCGCACGCTATCTCATAGCGCGCCTGGCCGGAGAAAATGCTCCGCCGGCCCTGCCGCTGGACACCGAGCTCATCATTCGCGAGTCGACCGCGCCTCCCTCTCAGCCCCGGTGAGAAGATCTGTGCTTGCGCTCCGGTTCGGCGCGCTGCAAACAGACGCCCCGATATTGCGCGACCAGCTGCATCAACAAGGGGAGAGGGACAGTGACCTTGGAAACCGGCGCCGCCGAACAGGGCGTACTCGAAACCACATACTGGTGGGGCCTGCCCACCCTGTTCCGTTGTCCGCATGACCCGGACCTGGCCAACTGCGACATCGGCCTGGTCGGCATCCCCCACAGCGCGGGCAACGGCACCACGGAGCATGACCAGCATCTGGGGCCCCGCGCCGTGCGCCATGTGTCGCCTGCGGCCCGGCGCGTGAACAACAAGATGGGCTTCTCGCCCTGGGAGGCCTGCCGCATAAACGATCTTGGCGATGTGCCCCTGCCCGAGGTCAACAACAACGAAGCGTGCATTGAGCGCATGACCGACTATTTCGCCAAAATGGCGGAAGCCGAGGTGCGGGCGGTATCCATCGGCGGCGATCACGGCATCACGGGCGGGGTCCTGCAGGGTCTTGCCGGCAAGCATTCTAAGCTCACCAATCACCAGCCCGTCGCCCTCCTGCACCTGGACGCCCACACCGATACATTCGATCAGCTCAACCACTTCCTCGGCGCAAAGAAGTCTGCTGCCCACTGGGCAAGTTACCTGGTCCGCCAGGGCCAGGTCGACGCCACGAAGAGCACGCAGATCGGTCTGCGCGGCAACACACGCTCCCTGAACTGGCTGCAGCCAAGCTATGACCTAGGCTACGAAGTCATAACCATGGATCGCTACAGGGAGCTGGGTGCCGCCGCCTGCATGGAGATTATCCGGGAGCGGATCGGCGATGCGCCGGTCTACATCACCTTCGACCTGGACTGTCTGGATCCCACGATTGCTCCCGCTGTCTCCAATCTGGAGGCCGGCTGCCAGGGCTTCATGATCGACCAGGCACTTGAGCTGCTTCACTCGGTCCGCGGCCTGAACATCGTTGGCGGCGACGTGGTGTGCCTGATGCCCACCAAGGATCAACCGAACAATATCACCGCGATGGTCGCAGCGGCGGTAATGTTCGAGATCATCAGCCTGGTGGCGGAGCCGCTCTCCCCCTCCGCCAGTTGACAGGACCTTTCGCGCCAATGTCCCTTCTCCTCGGCATCGACACCGGCGGGACCTATACCGACGCCGTTATCTTCGATGAAGACAGGGGCGTGCTGGAAACCGCCAAGGCCCTGACCACGAGGCACGATCTTTCCATCGGCATTGGTGGCGCTGTTTCGGCCGCGCTTGAAAAGTCGGCCGTGCAGGCTTCAGAGATCGGCCTTGTGTCGCTCTCCACGACCCTCGCCACCAACGCCCTTGTCGAGGGACAGGGCGGCCGGGTGTGTCTTGTTCTGATCGGCTTTGATGAGAATGCACTGGACCGCGCCGGGCTCGCCGAGGCGCTGAAGGATGATCCCCACGTCATCGTCAGCGGCGGTCATCTGGCGGACGGCTCGCAGTCGGCGGAGTTCGCCGCAGGGTTCCTGAGGTCCGCGCTGACAGCGTTGCAGGGTCAGATCTCGGCAGTTGCGATCGCGGGAAAGTTCGCGGTCCGCAATCCGGCGCACGAAATCGCGGCGCGGGACATCGTGCACGAGACACTCGGGCTGCCCGTGACCTGCAGCCACGAACTGTCCAGCAAGCTTGACGGGCCTCGCCGGGCACTCACCTGCGTTCTGAACACCAGGCTGATCAGCCTGATCCATCACCTGATCGCATCCGCCGAAAGGCATTTCAGCGAAGCGGGTATCGCGGCGCCGGTGATGGTGGTACGCGGCGACGGGGCGCTCATCTCCGCGGACGTCGCCAAGCTCAAGCCAATCGAAACCATACTGTCCGGGCCAGCCGCCAGTGCCGTGGGTGCATCATGGCTGACCGGCTGCTCAGACGCGGTGATTTCAGATATCGGCGGAACCACGACCGACTCCGCGGTGCTGACCGGAGGCCTGCCGCGCCTTGACACCCAGGGCGCAACGGTCGGTGGTTGGCGTACCATGGTCGAGGCCGTCGACATGCGCACCATAGGCCTTGGCGGCGACAGTGAGGTGCGCGTGGTGCCTCAGGGCACCAAGCTCCGCCTGGAACTGGGCCCCCGGCGGGTGATCCCGGTCTGCCTGTTTGCCGAAAACAACGCCCAGCTTGTGCATGAGACCCTCGAACGGCAGTCAAAGCGCGGACGCCATGAGGACTATGACGGTGTCTTTGTCTCAGCGATCGGTAGGCAAAGCGCCCATCTGGCCGCGCTGAGCGACAAGGAACAGGCCCTATTTGAGCGCATCGCCGCAGAGCCCGTTGCGCTCGACAAGGCGCTGACCACGCGGATGCAGCTTGGCACGTTGAACCGTCTCGTCTCGCGCGGCCTTGTGATCCTTTCAGCCGTGACGCCCACCGATGCCTCTCACGTTCTGGGGACCTACCGGACCTGGAATACGGACGCGGCAAGAAAGGCCGTTGCGCACTTTGCTTCCCGCAAGGACGGCCTGGGGCAGGCCTTCATGTCCTCCGGAGAGGCGCTGGCGCACGCCATTATCGACACGCTGGAGCTGAATTCTGCCGAGGCACTGATCGCGCAGGCAATGCGCGATGATGGCTATGCCGACCCCGCCCCTGCCCTTTTTGCGCTCCGCCAGAAGCACGCCGGAATGCAGGGCGGCCTGGTCGATCTGCAGATGAAGCTCAGCCTCCCCGTCATTGGTCTCGGCGCCTCCGCCTCGATCTACTATCCCGGTGTGTGCAAACTGCTGGGAACGGAAGCCCTGATCCCCGAACATGCGGGCGTCGCAAACGCGGTCGGCGCGGTCGTTGGCCAGGTCCGGATCAGCCAGGACGCTCTTATCACTCAACCGGAGGAAGGTCGCTATCGTGCCTTCTTCACAGCAGGCTCCGGCAAGCCCCACGACTTCGTCAACCTGGAGCGAGCGCTCGAGGAGACGCGGACCCAGCTTGAACAGGAGGTGCGATCGGCAGCGCAATCGGCCGGAGCCGCCGACATATCGGTCACGTTCAACCGGCAGGACAAGACGGCCGAGATCGAGGGCAAGCAGACGCTGATCGAAACCCAGCTCACCGCCACCGCCTCGGGCCGGCCGCGCATTGCGGTCTAGGGGGCGGCTGCAAGCTCATGAACGAAGTGACCGGTCCGATACACATCCTTGTCGACGCCGATGCCTGTCCGGTGAAGGAGGAGATCTACAAGGTCTGCTTCCGCCTCGATCTTCCCGTGACCATCGTGGCCAACAGCTATCTGCGGGTGCCCGAGCATCCTCTCGTGCAGCGCGTGGTGGTGGGCTCGGGCATGGACGCAGCCGACGACTACATTGCCGGCAAGGCAAACAGCGCAAGCGTGGTCATTACGGCAGATATCCTGCTGGCGGAGAGATGTCTGAAGGCCGGCGCTTCCGTGATCGCGCCTGACGGCAAGACATTTGACCACAACTCCATTGGCAGCGCTGTGGCCATGCGCTCGGTCATGGAAGAGCTGCGCGCCGGCGGCGACCAGGTGGGCCGCAATGCGCCGTTCACCAAGGCTGACCGGTCACGGTTTCTCTCCACCATGGACACGGTCCTTACCCGTCTGATGCGCAAAAACTGAACTTCGCGCTGGCCGTCCGGTTCAGACCGTGCCCATATCTGCGCAAGACAGAAATTCAGGCGGAAAGGACAAGCAACATGCGGTTGGAAGGCAAGGTTGCCCTCATCACAGGCGGCACCAGCGGTATTGGCCAGAGGACGATCGAGCGGTTCACCGCCGAGGGTGCCAATGTCACATTCACAGGACGCCGGGCCGCGAAGGGCAACGAGGTTGCAGGCGAGACCGGTGCGACATTCATTGAGGCGGATGCGGGCCAGCCGGAAGACGCAGAACGCGCCGTCAAGCAGACTCTCGACCGCAATGGGCGCCTTGACGTCCTCATGAACAACGCGGGCGCCCCCGCAACACCGGGCCGTATCGAGAACCTTCCCCTGGAAAGCTTTGACGAAGCCATTGCAGTCCATGTGCGGGGCGCCCTC
>JBCCEL010000108.1:0-16762 GCA_039030315.1 Pseudomonadota bacterium | reverse complement strand
GGGAGTGCAGATGAGAAACGGACAGTTTGTCCATCGCCCAGGACAAAGTGTCCGAACGACCGATGAGGATCGCAAAGTGTTCGGTCTCAAGCCAAGCGCGGGATAATTCGAGAGCTATCCGGGCTGCTGTGCGCTGACCGGCTCGGCTGACCTGAAGGACAGATGCCGGCTCCAGACCTGCCAGCCGCAACCTGCCGCCGCGCACAGCAACATGAGATCGACGGCCACAACGATACCGGCTCCGTTGTCCAGAGATGACATCCAGCCAGGACCGCCGGCGGCGATGCGGAAGACGGGAAGCGCCAAGAGCGACAAAGACAGTGCAACCCATAGCGCCTTTTCCAGCACCTGCCCGGACAGGAACAATGCCAGCATGCATAAGCCGGCGGCAGCGATGACAAAGCCCAACGGCGTCGCGTTCACTACGGCAGGCGTGCCCTGATAGAGAAAAAACGCGAAAGCCGATGCCACGAGCGACAGTGGCAGGCCGATCGCCAGTACATGCACATATCGCTCAAACCAGGCCCAGGCCGTTCCCGGCAAGCGCCTGCGCAGCCAAAGCGTAAGCCCGCTGATGATCACGTAACAGGAGGAAAATCCGAGCGCCACCCAGATGGCCTTGGACAGGAGACCGGCGAAGTTCCCGAAGTGCAGTGGGCCGATTATTGCAACAAGGGCTGAGCCGTTCGACGGCACCTGCCCCACACCCGGTTTCTGCCTCACGAATTCGCCCGTGAGTCCCTTGTAGAGATAGAGCTTGCCGCGCAGCTCGCCGAATTTCGGAAAATGCGAGATCGTCACCTTCGCGTTCTTCCGGCCAAAATACTCCACACTCAGGCCAGCCGGCACCCCGCCGGACCGCTTCCGCGCATCGGCCACCATGGCATCGAGATCGGCGGTCCTGATCCGCTTTCCCGGCCTGGCAAACTGAGTGCCGTTCACGATCTTCTCGGCCTGGGAGATGTTCCCGCCGAAGGCGACCATCGCCAGCGCCGGGATGCCGATCGAGCCGGCAAAGCTGAAAAAGCAACCGGTGAAGGCCAGCAGAAAGGCGAAGGGCAAACCCCAAGTGCCGGCAACAGAATGTCTGTCCCGGGCCGTCAGCGCCGATGTCTTGCGCGCGCGCAGCGTGAAGGCATCCCGGATCAGGTGCCGGTGAATGAGAAAACCGGAAACACCCGCCGCCATCATGGCCAGACCCAGAATGCCCGTGAGCAGAAGCCCCCAGGGTCTGGGAACGTAGAGCTGTACATGGGTATCAACGATGAAGCGCTTCAGAACGCTGGGCTGATCGCTGCGGGTGAGGAAAAGCCCAAATCCCTCTCTCCGGCTCAGGACCTCTCCGGTCTTGGGGTCGACCTTGAAATACACGCCCCGGCTACGCACCCGTCCGTCAGACTTCTTCAGTTCCTTGTGGAAGAACACGCCGAGGTTTCCGGCAACCGTCGTGCTGACGCTGACATCTTCACGATAGGCCCTCCCGACTTTCCTGGAGAGCTTCTGAACGATGTCATTGACCGGGTTCGACAATGCCGAATTGGTATAGACATGGCCAACCGACCAATAGCCGATTTCCTTTGCAAGGACCGCAACCGTGCCGGTGAAGACGACGGCATAAAGCAGAAACCCCAGCACAACGGCCGACCAACCATGCACGCCGATGAGCAGTTTCATCTTGCGCTGGGTCAATGCGATCATCTTCTGCTCCTCAAGCCACGGGTTCAGGTCCGAGGCTCATGGCCAGTACAATCATCTCTACACCCATCCGGTTCGGCCAGGCGGAAGCAACCACGTCTATATCAACTACGGGCGGTGTGAAAAACTCCAAGCGCCACTCCTGCTTCGATCAGTTTTTCCAGGACGCTCTCACGCCGACGAACCGCCCGTCACCGACCTTTGCCGCGTCGGTATTCTGGAATGCACTGGAGATGTAGCGCTCATCGAAGATGTTGGTGGCATAGACGTAAACATCCCAGGCATGGTTGCGCCAGCCGACCTTGCCGTTCACCAGTGTTCTGGCCTGCTCGATACTTCCCGGCCTGTTCTGTGCATCCGTAAAGGCCTTGGTGCGGTAATTCACGTCACCCTGCACATAGACACCGTTGGGGAAATCATAGCGGGCGGAGGCAGCCGCGGTCCACTTCGGCGCATTGGGAAACTCGTTACCGGACAGATCCATATTGGCGTTCACGAATTCAACGAACCGTGTCCGCACATGACCGACGCTGCCCCGGAGCTGCAGTTCGGGCACGGGCCGGGCGAATGCTTCAACTTCAAAACCGTAGAGTTCGGATTTGCCGGCATTGGTCGTGATGGAATCGTCCGGGCCGAGCGGCCCATCCACCAGAACCTGTTGATCTGTCCACTCCATGAAGAAGCCGTTTGCATTTACGGTCAGCTTGTCGTCGAACCACTGCGACCGCAGCGCGCCTTCATAGTTCCAGACGAACTCAGGATCGAACTGGAAAGGTGTTGCCGATGCGATACTTGAGCCAGAGCCGCCGGAGCGGTAGCCCCGCTTGATGAAGAAGCCGGTCGAAAGGTCTTCTGTCCAGTTGAGTGTGAAGCCACCCGTCGGCAAAAACGCTTCCGAATTGGCGCTGGAACCCGGATCGGCCGGCTGGTTCAGCAATCCGGCAAGCTGGGCGTTCACGGCGTTACAGATCGCCCCGCACATGGGCAGCGCGGTCAGCAAAGTCCGCACATCCGTGGATTGACTGGTGAATTTCACAACGTCATAGCGGAAACCCGCCGTCGTTGTCAGGAAGCTGTTGAAGTCGTGAGTGACCTCACCAAAGACCGCGTAGTTCTTCTCTTTCCTGTCGAATGTTCTGTCGAAGTTGACGGTGGTGCCGCTGTACAGGGGAATCACGAGTGCCGGGACCCCGAACGCCGCAAGCTGAGCATCGGAAAACCGCGTTATCCCGCCCGATGCATCATCGAAATCAACGTTCGCGTAGTAACCGCCGAGATGCGCCCGGGTCGTTTCGTTTTCAAAGTGAACGCGAAACTCCTCGGTGAACGTCTCCGTCGTATTGTCGCGGAAGAAGAAGTTCGGATCGGTTTGTACAGTCGGGGTATCGTCGTCCAGGCGGTCGTAGTCCGCCTTGTTGAAGGTGAATATGTTCTTCAGGTACCAGTTGTTGTTGATCGCCAGCTTGCTGTCGAGGCTGACAATGAGCTGGTCGGTGTTCTCAAAGCCCTGGATGTTGCCGAGAAACTGTCTTGAAAACGGGTTGTCGGCACGCACCTGGTCGTCGCCTGACTTGTTCTCCCCATAGGTCACCGTCAGCAGGTTCGAGAAACTGTCGGTGGGCTCAAACAGCAGCTTGCCGCGCAGAGTGACGTTGTTGCTGAAGGCCTGATCCTGAATGCCCAGCGTCGGGTTGGAGTTGAAGCCATCGGTTTTCTGGTAGTCCGCGGTCAGGCGGAACGCCAGCATGTCATCGGCGAGAACACCGTTGATCATGGCGGAGGCGGAGCCAGAGTTCTGCGTTCCCGCACCCGCCCTGAACTTCATCAGGTTCTCGTAGACCGGATCGTTGGTGCTGATGATGATTGCACCGGCGAGCGTGTTGCGTCCTTGCGAGGTCGATTGCGGACCGCGCAGAATCTCGACCTGGCCCACATCCCACAGTTCCTCAATGCCGGTGCGGACGGCAAAGTTGGAGATTGGGGAACCGTCTATGTACAGGGTGCCGAGCGGAGAGACGCCGCCTCCTGCGACGGAGAAGTTGCTGATCCCGCGGATCGCGAACCCCTCGCCGCCAAACCGGCCCGTCACGTTTGCCGCCTGGTCAAGTACGTCATCCAGATCCTGGATGGTACTTTCTTCGATGTGCTGCTGGGTGAAGACCTGAACGCTCGTGTTGGTTTTCTGAAGGTCCTTGTCGGACTTTTCACCCGTCACGATTATCTGGTTAAGCTGGATTTCTTCCTGAGAGAGTGCCGGAACATTCCACAGAACCGACCCGATGAAGGTCGTCCCCATCAACATCCGGCGAAGAGCCTTTGCGGCCATGTCGCCCACCCCTGCCTGTTACACCTGAAGTGTATGGCTGGCTGGCGTCCGGGCTGAGGGCGTGCCGGATTGGCGGGCTGGCTAAGTCACTCTGTTTGTGCGCTTGTTGTTTTCTGTCTGCGCAGGATTTGGCGTAACAATCCCGACTAATGGAGTCAAGAATTCGAAAGCCGGAAATGGCCGGCGCAGCTTCTTTGAAGGCAGCCGTTGCCTTATTGCAACGCCACCGAACCGCCGATTCCGAACTCCCGCGGCTTGGTCACGATACCGAGTCTTGGGGGGCCGGCAACGTTGATGGCCGTCGGCGCGATTTCGTCAAAAGCGTTGTTGACGAAGCCGAAGATCTGGAAGTTATCCGTCACCTGGTAAAGCGCCTTGAAGTCGACCAGCGTGAAGGCATTGATGAAGAATGGCTGCGTGTTCAGGCTGTCGCTGAAATAGCTGTCGGTGTGGCGGACAAAAGCACTGAGGGTGAGCCCGTCGACAGGAGTGAGGTCCACCCCTCCGGACACGGTTACAGATGGAGAGAAGGTGAACTCGTTGCCTTTGGGTGCCGAGGCATTGGTTGACTTCGTGATTTCCGTGTGGAGGAGGCCGAGCGCGCCATGGACGCGCACGATGTCGTTGGCCTGAAAGTCAGCCGAGATCTCGGCCCCGTAACTCGCTGCCCGTTCGACGTTTTGTACGACAGCCGCAAATGGCAGGATTGGAATACCTGTGGCGAATGACTCGGTGCGTTGAGCGTCCTTGTGGTCGGCGAAGAACACGTTGCCTTGCAGTTTCAGCCGGTTCTGCAGAAGCCTCGCCCGGGTATAGATCTCGTAGTTCCATACCGTTTCTTCGCTGAAGGGCACAAAAGGTGCAGTCGGAGCCACCAGCGAGCGGAAGTCGAACACGATGCCGCCTGGGTTATAGCCTTTGGACACAATGGCGCCGACGCGAACGTCCTCGGTGACATTATATCCGATGGCAAATTTTGGCAGGATCGCATCGAACGTGCCGTTGAAGTTCAGGTTGAGCGTCTGAACGAACGGAAAGGCGGGCGGGATGATCGGCAACACGAAGGGGCCCGTGCGCGTTTGCTTGTCGCGCTGGTAGCGAAGGCCGGCCGTGACATCCAGTTTGTCAGTGACCTGGAAGGTCGCTTCCCCGAAAACCCCAAGACTTTCCTTCTTGTCCTTGAAGACCTGCGTCAGGGTCAACGGACCCTGCTGAATAGAGCCGTCTTCATCCTGATCAATGTCACGCAGATAGACACCAACGACGCCGGTGAGACGTCCATCCATCGCCTTGAAGCTCGCTATCGTCTCATTGACGATATCGGTGCCGCGCAATTCGAATGTCTGCGGAGAAATGACGTCCGCGGTGCGATCGGTCCGGAAGTCCGAGATCGAGAACCGGTTGCTGAACTTGAGATACTCGTTGAACGCATAAGAAATGTCGTGAACGAGAGAGTAGTTCTTGTTCTTGAATTCCGCAGAACCGAATGGGTTGTTCAGTTGAGAGAACGGTTCGTTGACCGATTCATTTTGAGGCAGGCTGGACTGAGCCCGGCTCAAGGTCAGCTTCGTGGAGAAGCCGGGAATGGCCTTCGGTTCCCAGAGCAGTTTGCCGCGCAGAGTGAGTTGTTTGACTTCAAACGGATTCAGGCTCGTCGCAAGGAAGGCTGGATTGGTGAAATTGATGAACGTGTCGCGATCCTGGTAATCGACCGAAAACCGCGCAGCCAGTTCATCGGAAAACACGGGCCCCGACAAGGCTGCCGAAAGGCCGCGTGTGTTGAATGTCCCACCCTTCACGCGGGCCTTGAACTCCGGATCGAACGTCGGATCCTTGGTGCGGACGTAGATGCCGCCAGCGATACTGTTTGCGCCTTGAGCGGTGGTTTGTGGCCCGAGGAAGACTTCGACGGCATCCGTATCCCACACTGATGTCTGGCCGAAGATGAACTCGTTGTAGGCGAGTGGCCGACCGTCGACTGTCGTTGTCATGCGCGGCAAGGTGCCGGCGATACCTGCAAGTGCACCGCCCAGCGGCCCGGTCGAGTTCTGACCGCGCACGACAGGTCCCGAATTGGATGTTCCTACGGTGACCAGGTTCGGTGTGGTCTTGAACACCTCCTCGATCTCCTCCACATCCGGTCTCTGCTCCAGGTCCTCTCCGGTCGTCACGAACACCGAACTGGGCGTGTTGAAGACCGAACGCTCGACGCGCTCGCCCTGGACCACGATCGTATCGAGCGAGATTTCACCATTCGACTGAGCAACTTCCAGATTGCGGCGGAAGACGACCACTCCGCTTGAGCCCACGAAGTCGGCTTCTAGTCCGGACCCTTCGATAATCTTTCGCAACGCCTCTCGGGGCGGGAGGTTTCCCGAAACGCTGCGACCGGTGAGGCCCCGGACCTCGCTGGTCTCGAATGACACCTGAAGGCCTGACTGCACACCGAACGCGACCAGCGCCTCATCCAGCTTCTGCGGAGGAATATCGAAACTCTTTTGCTGCGACGCGGCTACCGCCGGACTGACCAATCCCACAGGCGTGGTCTTGAAGACCGCATCACGTGTCAGTGCGGCCTTTGACGGCGTCACCAAGAGAACCGCGGCCACAAACAGTGCTGCCGGTGCGGTTGCGCACGAGATTGCCGGACCGTGCCGCAAAGCCTCAAACGCCCTGCCCGTCTGATTTTTCCTGCCTGACCCCATTGTCCCAACTCCCGATCGCCCGCGCCGTTACCCGGCGTTGCTTTTTTCGCGCCATATTGCGCTTGCCCGGCCGCGCCGCATCGCAGCCGGTCATAGGACTCAACGAGCAGACAGAGTTGGTGTTCAAAAAAAGATGGATGAGGCCGGATCGCCCCTAGCGATCCCTTACCGTCAGGGCCCACTCCGAGGCAGAGTAGACATCGGCTCCGGCGGTGCGCGCGGCGGTCAGGATTGCGTCGTAGGGCCTGGAGAGATCGAACACCCCGGAAATGCGGCGGGATCTGAATCGGCCGCTGCCGGCAAGAAGAAGGCCCGTGTGATAGCGCGCCAATTCGTCGATGACATCTCCGGCGGGGCGGTCCTTGACGATCAGCTTGCCTCGGCGCCATGTCGCGACACTCCGGGGCTCTATCGACTGGACCTCCGGTTGGTGCTTATCGGAAAGGCGGATGGACTGACCCGCTGATACTCCGTTTTCGCTCTGCTCCGCCGATGGGTTTGCCAGGCCTGTCGTAACCCGCACCCGGCCTTCCTCGACCGCGACGGAACTGCCGTCAGACGACATCCGAACTTCAAACGCGGTACCAACCACAGTCGTCCGGTCAGTCCCGAAGTCCACATGAAATGGCCGGCCGGCGTCGGGCGTCACGGCAAAATATGCACTCCCCCCCAGAAGCCGCACACCGCGCTGCTCGTCCGTGAACTCCAGGCTGATCGCGCTGTCGGCCCCAAGAACCACGGTGCTGCCGTCACTCAAGGGCACACGGCTGGTTTGACCGGTGGCCGTCCTGTGATCGGCCTCCAGCAGGATCTGGATTTCGGGCGCCAGAAAAACAGCGAGCGCGAGGACAGTTGCCAGCGCGCCGCCCATGGCCCAAATCGGAGGAGAGCGGCGGGGCTTGATCTGCGCGGGAGAGATATCCGCCTGTGCGGGATCTCTTCCGGAGCGGCGAACAGCAGCGCTAATGGCGTCCCGGGTCTCCTGGATTTCAAGCCATGCCCGCTCATTCTCCGGGTCAGCCCGCAGCCAGGCACTGAAGGACGCACGGAGCTCGGCGTTGTCCGGCTCGTCCTGAAGGCGGATCTGCCAATCAACAGCAGTGTCCGCGCGGCTGCGCTCACGGTCATTCATTACCGCAATCCAATTCTCTCTCAGATAGAACGAATCATCCTGGCAAGACCCGTCCAACCGTATACAGAATGGACGCTGGAGAGCCTATAAAGTTCAGAAATTCAGCTGCGGGAGCGCTTCAGAGCATCCCTGCAGGTCAGGGTGCCGTCCCTGACCAAGGCATGGGCCGTACCTACCGAAACGCCGAGCCGGCCAGCGATTTCGCGAAGGCCGAGTTCCTCATCCACGTGCATCGTCAACGCATGCCGGGTGCGTTCGGGAAGTCCGGCGATCGCCTGGGTAATGACCTGCAATTCATCCCGATCGACTAGCTTTGCATCAGGGGATTTTGCGGTGTCCTGAACACGCTCTATGTCGCCGGTTTCCGCATCGGGCCGAAAGATCCTGGCCTCTCGCTGTTCGCGGCGAAGCACATCAATTGCCAGATTGCGAACCACCCGGAAGACATAGGCAACGGGTTTGTCGAACTGGGTCGCGCCGCCGTTGATGAGCCTGAAGAACGCATCCTGCACGATGTCTTCGGCGCGCGACGGACAGCCCACGATGCGTGCCGCGTAAAGCTCCAACTCCGAACGGTGTTGGTCGAACAGTTCGATAGCAAGCCTGTTCCGCCCTGTACTCATCGCACCCAACTTGGACCCCGGATTCGGGAACCAGCTACCCGCAGGGGTAACCGAAATAAACCTGAATAAAAAACTCAGGATTAGCATATTTGCGATCTGCCAGCACGGCAAGCCATCCAGCCAGATTGTCTGAGGGGGTGTCATTTCGGACACACTGGAGTGCATGTGATGTGGCTGGAGGCAGGTCTTGAACGGCTACCTGCTGGTGAAGCGCACGGGAATGGAAACGGAAATCCGCGATCTTCCGACCTCGCGCGGGATCGGCGGAAAAGGCGAGGCCCGGCGAACCATTGCCAGCACTTCGCGATCGAGCGCCGCATTTCCCGATCGCCGTTTCAGACGCAGGCCGGTCACGCCGCCGCCGCGCGTGAGCGTGAAAGCCACCACGACGGTGCCGCCCTTCTTCTTCCGCTTCGCTGCCGCTGGGTAGCGTTTCTGGCGGCGTACCTTGGACTGCACGCGGCCGAGGTAGCTCCTGAGCTTTGCGCGGCCGGCCGCCCGGTTGGAGCGCCCCCCATCTCCAGCCTTCTTGCGCTTACGCCCGCTGCGCGAGGAGGATGCCGCACTGGCAGCGCGCTTCTTGCGTTTTTTTGCCCCCTTCTTTTTTTTGCCTTTCGCGGCAGCCTTCTTCTTTGCCGTTTTCCGCCGGGTATCCGTTCCGGCCTTGACCTTGCGCTTCTGCTTCTTCCTGGCTGCCGCATTTGGCTTCTTGAGGCGCTCTTTCTTGCTGGCTTTTGGCTTGGCCGTAGGCTTGGGCTGGTCGTTCTTCTCCACCGCTTCGGCAACGGGCGCATCAGATTTTGCCTCCGCCACCGTTTTCACCGGTTGTGTGGAAGCCAGCTCGGAGACCACGTCAGACCGGGGTACGGCGGTTTCCGTGGCCGTAGCCGATACGGCCTGGCTCTCCTGTGCCGGGCTTTCTGTGCTTGCTTGGACAGTTTTGACCTCGGTCGCCGCGGCCGAGCCGGCAGCTTCAGATGTGACCGCGGTATTCGTCGATTGCGCCGGATCGGCTGATGGCTCCGGCGCTTCAGCTCCTGGAACCGTTGCGGCTTCCGCCTCCGTCTCATCGACGGTCGCGTGTGAAGCCTGTTTGCCGTCAGCAACACTGTCACTCCGCGTTTCAGCAACACTTCCGGCAGGAGTGGTGGCTTCAGGCGCATCAGTCTGGCTGGAAGCAGCGACGGATACACCGGCATCTTGCGCAGGAGTATCTGGCGTGTTGAACTCGGCGGCGCTCGTGTCGGCCTGTGCTGATGCAACATCGCTCACACGCGCCGGTGCGCCTGCGCGGTCAGACTGTACCGATGCCTGAGCCGCCGACTTTCTTGCTTCCGCGCTTGCCTTGGCCGGAACGGCGGCGGCGGATCCGGCAGGACGGGTCTGGGCAGTTCCTGCCGGACGGGCCTCCGTCACATCAGGGCTCTCAGCAGGCGCCACACTTGCGGCCGTCAGCGCAGATTTTTCACCCTGTCTGACCACTTCGCCTGCGGAGTGCGGCCGGGTGGGTGCAGGTATTGAGGGTTCGACAGATTTGGAGACCTGCTCCACAGGTCGACTTGATTGCGCAGCGACAGGTTTGGTTGCTTCCGAAGCGGTCGCTTCGCTTGAGACTTCCGCCCCTGCGACCTCTTGCGAGTTTGCGGCTTGCGTCTCCGTCACCGACGGGTCTTCGACCGTCTCGGTGTCGGCAATCTCAGTAGTTTCCTCAGTTTGTGTCTCGGCGGCATCAGCGCTTTCCGGAGCATCAGGCTCGGACACTTCCGGCGCATCTGCCGTATCTGTCTCTTCCCGCTCACTGGTTTTCTCTGCCTCAGGCTCGCGGCTCTCTCCTGCGGTTTCCGCAGCCTCCGATTCCTCCGGCTCAGCGTCAGGCGTGGTTTCGAGCTCCTCGGTTTCCTCCGCGGTTTGCGGGGTGTCCGCTTCATCGGCGGAGGACGAGGGGAAGAAGTCCGCAGGAGACAGGGCAACGGAAACCTGCTGCGCGCCTCCGGCCGCACGTTCATCACCGGTCTCGGTAGGCCGGCTGTACAGCACGGTGACTGCCACCAGGTGGAGGATGAAGCTGGAGACAATGGCGAGCAGCCAGCGCTTTGGCGTCAGTCTGAACATCGTTCCGTCTCGCGCAACGCAACAGAGCCAGCCAGAACCACTGCCGTGGAACACCGAACCCGAGCGATGGACGCAGGATTTCTGACCGACCTGCCCTCAAGGCCGACATGCAAGTCCGTCCAGTCTATCAGGCCCGGTCTGGAAATATGATTTTTTTTGGGAGGTATTTTGCCACCCGCCCGGCCGCCCTCCCCGGATGCGTGCAATTCCGAGGTGCAGAAGAACAGGAGAGTTGCGCATCTCACGCCAGCGCAACATCGATGAACTGCGGTCAAGGCAGCTTGATAGATGCTCCGACGCCGAATTCCCGCGGCATGCCGACGGGGGCAACCAGTCCGCCCCCTGAGACAAACGCGTTGACCGGGTAAATGTCGTTCAGCAGATTGTTGACGAAGGCAAATGCGGTCACGCGCTCGTTGGGCTTGTAGGTCAGCTTCATGTCAACGACGGCGAAGGCATCGATCTTGGTGGCAGCCGTGTTCTCATTATCGCTGAAATAGCCGTCATTGTAGCGGACCTTGGCCCCGTAGGTCAGGTTCTCGACAAACTCCCAGTCGAAGCCCGCGGTGCCCGTGAAGTCGGGCGCGCCGCGGAATTCATTGCCCTGCAGCCCCGCCGTGCTGGCGGTGAATTTCTTGATCTTGGTCTTCAGCAGACCGATGGAACCGAAGACCCTGAACGTATCGGTCGCCTGAAAGTTCGCCGAAGCTTCAAGCCCGTAACTCTCCGCGTCCTCGGCATTCACGACCACGGAGTCGAACAGGTTGTTCGGCAACAGTGTCACGGTTGAGATCTGATGGTCCTTGAAATCCGTGTAGAAGGCATTTGCCTGTGTCGTCAGACGGCCGTCCAGAAACCGGCCCCTGAGGTAGAGTTCGTAGTTCCAGAGCGTCTCGTCCTCAAAATTGAAGAACGGGGTCCCGGGGGTTCCGGTGAAGACAGTGTTGAAACTGAAACCGACGCCGCCCGGATTGAAGCCCTTCGAGACCACGGCCCCGACGCGCAACTCGTCGTTTACATTGTAACCGATCGCAAACTTCGGCAGGATCGCATCGAAGGTTCGCTGATAGTTCTGCGGGCTGCCCATGATGAACGGGATGGGCGAGTTGGCGAATGCGATACCGCGGCGGCGCTGTTCGTCACGCTGGTATCTCAGACCGGCGGTGACATCGAGCTTGTCCGTTACCTTGTAGGTCAGTTCACCGAACGCGCCCAGACTGTTCTTCTTGTCGTTGAAGGATGTGTCGCCCCGCAGGTTGAACACGAAATCCTCCCTGATTTCGCGCACATGAAGCCCCAGCACGCCCGTCAGTCGGCCATCAAGCAGGTTGAGGTTCAGGATGGTCTCGTTGGCTATGTCCATGCCGCTCAGGCCGCCGATTCCGTTGGCCGGGATGGCGCGCAACCGGTCAATGTCATAGTCGCTCCACTGAAATCTGTTCTTGAAAATCAGCGCATCGGAAAAGCTGTACTTGGTGTCCTGGACCAGCGCGAAAGTCTGGTTCTCGAAGACGGCGGGATCGTTATTGGTTGTCCGTTGCAAGCGTCTGAACGGCTGGTCGACATTCTCGGTCTGAGGTCCGGCGGTGTCTGCATAGGAGAAGGTCAGCTTCGCGGAGAGCCCTTCCAGCGCGGCCGGTTCCCACAGCAGTTTCACGCGGCCGGTGAAATTCTTTAGGTCATTCGCCTGGCCAAGGATGGTCTGTCCGGGCGTCGCGTAGCGGACATAGGTGTCGCGAATGTTGAAATCGGCGGTCGCCCTGATCGCCAGTTCGTTCGGCACAAGCGGAGTGTTGAACATCAGCGATGCGTTGACGGCATCGAAGTTTCCGTATTGCGCCCGGGCCGCCATTTCCGGTCTGAACACCGGGTCTCTGGTCCTTATGTGGAACGCGCCCGCGATCGAATTCACACCCTGTGACGTGGTCTGGGGGCCGCGGAACACTTCCATCGTGTCCACATCCCACACGGATGTAGTGCCGAACACATACTCATTGAAGCTGATCGGACGGCCATCGACGATGATGGTCGCGCGCGGCAGGCTGCCGGTGAAGAACTGGCTGCCGCCCGAGAGCGGGCCGGCCGTGTCCTGCCCGCGGATGACGGGCGCATCGTTCGAGGTGCCCAACACCACCACGTTCGGTATGTCCTCCAGAACGTCTTCGACCCGGTTATCGGAAGGACTGTCCTCGAGTTCTTCGCCGGTCACGACAACCACCGAAGACGGCGTTTCGAAAACGCTGCGTTCCACGCGCTCGCCGGTAACCGTGATGGTGCGCAGCTCGATCTCTCCGTCACCCGAAATGCCGTCCGGGGCCGCCTGGGCGACCACCACGGTGCGGCCGGTGATGCTGCTCGAAAGCCCGCTGTTTCCCAGAAGCCGTTCCAGGGCTTCGGGCGGACTGGCCTGCCCCCGGATGCCTTGAGTGGTCCGGCCCCGGACGAGCTCGGGGTTCAGCGAAACCTGCAGACCTGTCTGTTCACCGAACTCGACCAACGCATCGGCGAGCGACTGGGGAGGAATGTCGAACACAGGGCGCTGACCGGTGCCTTGCCCGAAAGCGGTGGAATGAGAGCGGGAAAGGTACGCGCTGGCATCATCAAGGGCGCGTCCCGTGGCCGATTGCGCGTTCAGCGTCGCCGTCCATGCAAGAATGCAGACTGTCGCCAGCAGATTTGCCCGAAATGTCGAAGCCGGCCCCGCCCTCCGGCCCCCTTGATCACCTGCCGTGGTGCCTCTTGCGTACCCCATACCAGTCTCCCGCCAGACTCGCTCCCGTTGCGGCCGCATCCGGCCGGCCGGGTGTTTGAACCAATCTCTCTTGCGGAGAAGACGAGCGGCGTTTTGAATTTTCCAGAAAGTTCCCGAAAATTTTTCCAGGTGCCGATTTGGATTGGATTTCAGATGCGGCTGAGGGTCAGCACCCAGGGGGTAATGCGGCGGACGGTCAGGCCGTGGGCAAGCGCGACGGCGCGCAGCACCTGCTCGGGGTCGCGAACATCGTAGATGCCTGTCAGGCGAAGACGGTCGAGACCCGGAGCCGCACGAACGATAACGCCGGCGTGGTAACGGCCAAGCGTTTCGATGATTTCCCCGACAGGCCGGTTCTTCACGATCAGCTTGCCCTCCCGCCAGGCGGCAACGCGGGCAGGGTCGATTTCGGCAGGCGCAGCGTTCTCGTTCGCGCCCAGTCGCAGCAGTTCACCGGCGTCTAGCTGCGTTGGCTTCACCGCGGAACCGGACGTGCCGGCCACCGCAACTCTGCCCTCGCGCACCGCGACAAGACCGCTGTTCGCATAGCGGCGCACTTCGAACTCGGTCCCGAGCACAGTCGTTTCAAGTTCGCCGGTGACAACCTTGAAGGGCCTGTCCGTCAGGCTCTCAACATCGAAGAACGCCTGGCCGAAGAGCAGAGTGATGCGCCGTTCCTGCGCCGAGTAGTCAACCTTGATGGCGCTGTCCGGCGCGAGCTCGACGACGGATTTGTCGTCCAGCACGATGCGGCGGAGTTCCGCCGTGCCGGTCTGGTGATCCGCATCCAAGCTGGCGAGGAGCCCGGGGAGAAACAGGATCAGCAGACAGGCAGCTGCAGCAAGAGAGCCCGTGATCGCGATCCGGGACCAGCGGCCTCGTGCCTGGGGTCGTGCCTGGGGCTGGCGTGCGGGCGGCGGGGGAATTGCGCGTCTCTCGCGGGTAAGTTCCGTCTCAGCCATGAGCCCGGATATGCGGTTGACCTCTTCCCAGGCGCGGGCGTGATCCGGAGACTGGGCGAGCCAGCCTTGAAAACGCGCTTTGAGCTGCGCATCGTCAGGGTCTTCCTGGAGAGCAATGCACCAGTGCATCGCTTCGCGCGCGATCACCTCCTTTGCGTCTTTGCCCTCAAACTGAGCCATTGGCCTTTTGCGTCCACTCTCCGTTGCCTGACGAGCCATGCCAATATTCGCGCGACTCCACAACACTTGCGGAAGTTGCATAGAAGACGTGTGGGATGCGGGAAATTTCAGAAAAGACGGGACAGCCAGGCGGATCAGTCGCGTTCCAGCGTGCGGCGGCAATGCTCCATTCCGCTCACGACAAGCGAATGGGCGAGCGAGGTTGAAACACCAAGGGCATCTCCGATCTCTCGCAGCTTGGCCCCCTCGACACGGTGCATTACCACCGCCCGCCGGGTACGCTCGTCCAGTTCGGCCAGGGCGATCGTCAGAAGACGCAACTGGTCACGGTAGAGGGAAATGTCCTCAGGTGTCTGGGAAGCGGGGTGGCCGGCCAGCGCGGCGGCAGCTACAGCCTCGCCTTCCCTCTGGCGCCCTCGCAAGCGGTCAATCGCCAGGTTGCGGACCACCCGGTAAAGATAGGAAACCGGGGACTTCGGCGTCCCGCTCCGTGTCGCCTCGCGAAACCGGAGAAAGGCATCCTGAACAACGTCCTCGGCGTGCGAGCGGCAGCCGGTGATGGAACTGGCATAGGTCACGAGATCGCCCCGCAACTCCAGAAACATCTCCAGCGTGGTGTTGTCCGAACGGCTACTCACTCCACCTGACCCAATCGTTGGGGCAAGTCAGATCAAAGGCCCTATGGCTAAATCTGACTTTTTTTGTCAGGTTAATGGGTAGCAGGGGTAAACGAGATGGGCAAGTGCGACCCGCAAGGCGCTTTTGCAACATGCGATTCCCGCCGTGAGCGATAAGCAACATGATCGCAATGCGATCAGGTACCGGATGCCAGTTTGATGCAATCAGAACTGTTGTTTTAAGCACCTCACCTGCGCCAACCTTCGAAACTCGGCCACGGCAGACTTACAATTCGCAACCGGCCACATTGGAATGCGGGCTTTCGCTGAGAAGGCCGGGGCTCGCGCTATTTCGATTTCCGCGACTTGCGGCGCAGTTTTTCGAAGGGGCCGAAGCCGCAGGCTGAGCCGTGGGAACTGGTGCCGTCGAGGACGTAGAAGGTGTCTGTGCGGCAGACCTGCCCGGCCGCCGGCTTGTAGGCGATGCCTTCATGAAAACGCAGGCCGAAGCAACGGTGGGGCAATTTGCTGAGATAGCTTGTGCGCGGCGAGACGCGGATCAGGAGATGCCTGTCGTCAATGGCCCGGATGCTGCCGAAGCTGTGCCGGGACAGACACCGCCGTGTCTCCCCGGTCCGCTCGTACTTCTTCAGCACGGACTGGAGCTTGCCGGAGGCCGGGGCGGCGTACGCGCCAGACATGGCAAGACCGATCAAGACTCCGAAGACGATTGCTTTAAGCAGGCAGTTCATTCCCAACCTCATCTGCGATGGCTGAACCGGGAAATGTTTCGCAGCAGTTTCGGCCCACATTGTGGCAAGGCGTGTCCAGGATGGCTTGCGTCGCCGCCGGCTGGCTTGGGCCCGACTGCCGGAGAAATCTTGCCGCCCAAAGACTAATTGCATGCATTCAGTATGCGTGTACCCGAGCGATAATCGAATTTTAAACTGGTCGTTTACCCGCCAGTTCGAAGAGATCTTTGCGATGACGTTTATAGAGATCCGCGGTTGGGGGTGCCGTGGATTCAGCATCCCGTGCAGGCCTCAAACGGTCGCAGTATGGCGCCCCTAACGTCCGTTATGCCTCTTGCTTGCTCCGCCGTCGGTGCTCTGCTATCGATACCTGAGTTTTATTATCAGGTATTCTGGAGATCAATCACCATGCAAGTGCGCGGCCGATCTCTGATGGCTTCCAAGGCATTGAATCCCGGGCAAAAGGCGCGGCAGGCCGGATAGTATGGCGCATACAGACACCGCAGATACCGAAGCGCTCTACCGGCGGAGCCGGGAGGAACTGGTCAGCCTCTCCCATTCCATCGTCGGCTGCCGCATGCTGGCCGAAGACATCGTCCAGGATGCGTTCATGCGGTTCAGCCGCCAAGCCGACGCGGCGGGTGTGGACAATCCGTTCCCCTATATCTTCAGGATTGTCCGCAATCTCTCGATCGATCAGTTGCGCAGGCAGGACCGGGAAAGGAAGATCATTGAAACCTCCGCGGCAGATGCGGATGTCGAGCAGGTCAGAGAAAGGGCAGCAAATCCGGAGACCACGCTCGCCTCGAAGACAGACTACAACGCCTTTGTCGATGCCCTCGACGACCTGCCGGTACTGACTCGGCGGGCGGTTTCGATGTACCTTATCGAAAAGAGGAAGCTCGT
>JBCCEL010000107.1:0-16826 GCA_039030315.1 Pseudomonadota bacterium | reverse complement strand
CGTTCAAGGCCTTGAACTCATCGGTGCAAGGCGGACACCATGACGCAAAGAACGTGACGACCACAGGACGTCCGTCCAGTATCGCGGGAGGCACCCGATCGCCGATCACGGCGGCCTGGGCGGGAAGGAGCTTCAGGGGATGGCCATCCCCGGCCTGCACGCCTGCGGGCAGGGCGAGCCCGAAGACCAGCAACATAGCGATGAGCATACGAGACATGTGTTCAGCATAGTCAGGTAATGCCCGTTCGGGCCAATCACAGTCCCGGGAGTTTGCCGAGAGGAGGCGGTTGCGCCGGAACGCGTCCCGTGGAATGAAGCGAAGGATTTCAGCTTGAGAGGATGCATGGACACAATCGTCTTTCTGGCGGTGCTGCTGGCCGCCTTGCTGCACGCGACTTGGAATGCGCTCGTCAAGGGCTCGGCGGAGAAGCATATCTCCATGGCCTCGGTGGTTCTTGGCCATGTTCCGGCCGCGATATGTCTCTTCCCCTTCATTGATATGCCGCGGCCCGAAAGCTGGCCCTACATCATTGCCGGCGCCGTCCTTCACACCGGCTACCAGTTCTTCCTGCTCGGGGCTTATCGGGTCGGTGACTTCACCCAGGTCTATCCGCTCGCCCGCGGCTCGGCGCCGCTGCTGGTGGCGCTTGTCTCGATCGCGTTCCTGGGTGTGGCGCTGAGCTGGGGCGAGCTTGCCGCCGTGCTGATCATCGGCTGCGGCATCATCTCGCTCATCTTCGTGCGCAACAGTGAGGGCTTGCTAAACCGCCGCGCCGCGCTGCTGGCGCTGGGAACCGGTTGTTTCATTGCCTCCTATTCGCTGGTCGACGGGCTGGGCGCGCGGGTTGCGGAAACCGCGCTCGGTTTTTACGCCTGGCTGACCATCCTGAACGCCGTGCTGTTTGGTGCGATTATCGAGCGTCTTCATCCGGGCACCGTCCGGAGATCCGTTGCCGGGGAGTGGCGTCTGGCACTCGGCGGCGGCGGCGCGTCCTTTGCGGCCTATGCTCTGGCGATCTGGGCGTTCACCCAGGCACCGATCGCCCTGGTGACCGCGCTCAGGGAAACCAGCATCGTTTTCGCCCTGCTGATCGGTGTGGTGTTCCTCAAGGAACGGCTGAACCTCATCAAGGTGCTTTCAACCGCAATGACCCTCTCCGGCGCCATCCTCCTGAGGCTGTCCCGGTGATGCAGGTTGCCCGGCCTTCTGAACCCTGTTGAAGAGTATAGCCAACTCAAAAGTGTCGCCCTCGGGCTTGCCCCGAGGGTCCAGAGCGACAGTCCCTGTCGGACGCTGCTATCTCCCGGCACGCTGAAGCATCGCGAGAAAAACCGCCTTTCTCAAAGTTGCCCTGGGTCCTCGGGTCAAGCCCGAGGACGGCACGAGCGGTTAGCTTCAGGAACCTTTATGCGTCACGTTCAAAACCGCTTCGCGCCGGGTATGCCGGACTGAGGTGGCGGCTCAGCACGGCTGGAGTGTGGTGGCGGACACGCCGGCAAGATCTCTTTCCAGGCTTGGGCCGCGCCGCCAGGATGCAAATTCGTACCTGTATCTGTAAGTCTCGACTGGCCGGATGGCCGCCAGACGGACGAACCGGCCGCCGCCCGGCATGTGCACGGCCGCCCGCATCGTGAAGGCCGCCTGCCGGGAGCGCGCGGTAAACTGCTGAGGCAGCTCGTAGGCTGAGCGGTCAGCGCCCCTGTCCTCGCCGGAGAGCAGCGCAAGCAGGGGCAGCGGGGCAGCGCGCCTGTCTACACCCTGACTGCCGGAATGCACCGTGAGGTACGGGGCAAGCCTGTCGAATATTGCGGGGCTCATGCCGGGCACCTGGGCGAGTTCGAATATGCTCTCGAACAGCCAGTCCTTGGAACCGTAAGGCTTTCCGGCCTGACCGTAGCCCGTTTCCTCCGGTCCGCCGGAGACACGGGCGGTGTTGGCGTCCCGGTAGTCGATGACGGCGTGTGCCAGGCGTCTAGCCTGGGCCAGCGCCAGGCCGGTGCCCTGGAAGGCACGTTCGAGCAGTGGCCCGCGGGCCGTGTTCAGATCGATCTTGCCGCCTTCGTCCCAGATCTGGATCTGTGCCAGCGCGCCGCCGGGCAGGGTGCAGGCGAACGGCGTCCCGTCCGTCCGGATGCGCGCCGCCCGGGACTGCTTTCGCTGGAACAGGGTCGCGATGCCGTCCTTGAGACCGATCTGCACCGCTGCTTCCGCAAGGCTGCGGGCCTGGGCGTTGGAGACGATATTGTGCGCAGCCTTCGCCTCAAGGCGTGTGTTCTGGGTGAAGGTCAGTGCAATAACCGCCAGAAGAGCAGCGCCCCACAGGACAACGATCAGGACGAATCCTCCGGACCGCCCTGCAAACAGGGCGCGCGGGCTCATTGCCAGACCCGTTTGAACTGCTGCTCGAGATTGCGCTTGCCGGCCCTGTTGCGCGGGATGCGGACGTTCATCTGGCGCCGGAACTCGTCCGTGACCTTGCGCGCCTCGACCTGGTCGCGCACCACCCGTGGCGTGATGACAATGAGAAGCTCGGTGCGCCGGTCCGTGTCGTCGCGTTGCTTGAAGACGTTGCCGAGGATCGGGATATCGCCGAGCACCGGCAATTGTGTCTTGTTGTTGTCGGTCCGGTCCTGGATGAGGCCGCCCAGCGCAAGGCTGGAGCCGTCATTGACGACCACCGTGGTCTTGATGCGCCGCTGCTGGATGGTCGGCGAGGAGATCTGGGAGGTGGTGGTCGCCACCACGTTGCTGACCTCCTGCTCGATCTCAAGATTTACACGTCCGCCCTCGGCGATGCGCGGCGTGACGGTGAGTATGACGCCTGTGTCGCGATATTCCACTGTATTCACAATAGGGGCGTTCGGCGTGATGACGCCAGTTGCCGTGCTTGTCGTGATCGGCACCTGATCGCCGATCTGCAGAATGGCTTTCCGGTTGTCCAGAACCATCAGCGACGGCGAGGAGATGACGTTCACGTCCGTGACCTTGTTGAGCGCATCAAGGGCGACGCGGATCCGCGGCGAGGAGAAGAAGTAGGAAAAGCCCGGGAAGGTCGGCGCGACGGCCCCGGTGGCGACGTCGGTCAGGGTGAAGCGGTTGCCTTGTGCATTGAAGAACCATTTCAGACCGAACTTGAGCTGGTCGGTGAGTGTCACCTCGGCAATCGTCGCTTCCAGCAGAACCTGGTGCGGTGTCACGTCCAGATGTCCGATGATCCGCTTGATACGGTCGTGATCGTTGGGTGCGGCGTAGACCAGGATGGCATTGTTGGCAGAATCCGGAACGATGCGGATACGCGGCTCCCGGCCGGCAATGGCGGCTCCGGCCTCGCTGGCGGCCTGCCGTTCCTCCGTCTGCTGTGGTTGCGGGTTCTGTGCGCCTGTCCCGGCAGTCGGTGTAGAAGGCCTTGTTGGATTGATGGTGTCACCGAGAATTCCGCCCGTCGTCGGCGATCTCGGCGTTCCCACGGCCTGCGGCGTTTCCGTGGGCGCGACCTCCGAGCCCGTCTGGTTCCTGCCGGGCCGGCGGTTGGTGAAGATCTGCTCGATCAGCACCGCCAGCTCCTCGGCCTGGCGGTTCTTGATGTTGTAGACCACCATCTTCTTTTCGTTGCTGTGGGCGGCCCGGTCGAGCTTCTTGATCCAGGCCACCGCGCGGCGCAGATACTTGCGTTCAGCCGAAATAACCAGGACGGATCTCAGGCGCTTGTTGGGTATGAACTGAACAATCCCGTCCAGCGGCTTCTCCGGCCCGGTCGCGAACACGGCGTCGAGCTCCAGCGCCATGGCGTCGGGGTCTTCGGTCTTGACCGGCACCAGCGCGAACGACATGCCGCGCATCCAGTCGACATCGAAAATGGCGATCGTGTCGAGCATGTTCTTGCGGGCAGAGGCGGTTCCGCTGAGGACGATGATATTGCGCTGCACATCGGCCCGCACGATCGAGCCCGGCGGGGCCAGTGGCTCCAGGATGCGCTCCATCTCGGCGGCCGAGACGTAGCGCAGCGGAACGATCTGCGTGCCCGTGCCAAGACTGTCGCCGCCCTGTTGGGTTGTTCCGATACTGATCGAGGGGCCCGACTGCAGCGCGGTTGCCGCGGGCACGACCTTTGTCAGTCCGTTTGATTCCACGATGGCGGCGCCGTTTGCACTGAGCGCGGATTCGAAGATATCGATGAGCTGGCTCTTTTCGACCGGCTGCGAGGTCTGGACCGTGATCGTTCCCTTGACCTTGGGATCGACGACATAGTTCCGGCCGAGAATGTCTCCAAGAACCACCTTTGCGGCAGCCCCGATGGACACATTCACAAGGTTGAGCGTCGCGCCGGGCTCGCCCGACGGTGTGAAGGCCTCGCGGTACAGGGCGCCGCGGTTGAGGTAGTTGTCCGATCCGGGGCTGTAAACGCCCTTGTTCCTCGGCGTAGGCTCGACCGAACCGACCGAGGCCTTTCCGCGGCCGATCGACTTTTCCGGAACCGGATCGGTGTGAATCCTGGAATCCAATAGATCCAGCTCGGCCTCGGGAGACAGACCCTGGCATCCTGCGGTCAACAGGGTTCCGGCGACAGCCAAGTACGCCAACGCTTTACCTAAGGATCTCAACTAACGACCCCCTCGAGGCCAGAACTCACTGGCACCACACTACACCCAAACGATGGCAGCCTCTAAGGTCGGGCGCAGAGCCTGCGCAGACCACCCCCAAACCGCACCATTACACACCGGGGTCACTTTGGATAGAGAGTGAGTCCCCTAGTCTTCCCATTCTTTTTCAGAACGGCCTCGTTGCCGTTCAGTTCCACCAGCGTCCAGCCCGCAAACGTCTCGCCTTCCGCCACCGGCGTACTGTCCGGATCGGCTTCCTTGCGGATCAGGG
This sequence comes from Pseudomonadota bacterium, assembly GCA_039030315.1. Lineage (GTDB taxonomy): Bacteria > Pseudomonadota > Alphaproteobacteria > Rhizobiales > CAJQND01 > JAAEUE01. The sequence goes on along the minus strand of JBCCEL010000107.1, from coordinate 11,953 downwards.
CCATCTTTTCGCCCGCAAATATCACGATCCCGTCGAGCGCCAGTTTCACCGGTGATTCCGGCTCGGGCTCCGGTTCCTGCTTGACCGGTTCCGGCTCCGGAGGAGGCGGAGGAGGCTTCTTGTAGGGTTTACGATCCTTGTTGAAAACCGGCCGCTGAAGAATCTCGTTGAAATCGCTGATTGGCGGCGCCTTGAACGTCAGATCGAATCCGTCCGGCCGCGACGGCGACCACGGAGACTGCTCGGTCGCGATCGGGCTGATATCGATCTCCTGGGAGAACGAGGCATAGCCAGCCACACCGAATACACCAGCGGCCAGTGCAAAAGCAGCGGCAGGTGCTGCGGAATATAGAACAGTCTGCCGCACCGTCATGAGCCCCCGGGCCAAAGAACGCCGTATGTGTCCATTCGAACTTCCAACCTGGTCGGTCCGGGATCTTTGCTGCTTTTTCTGCCAGGAATGCGGCGAACGTTCGCTCGAAAGATGAACAATCGGGGGTTTCCGCTTTCGATTTCAAAGATAAGTTTGTGAATATTTTTCAGCCGGCCTGAAAGGTGCAGCCGCAAGCCGGCCAGCTGCAATCCGTCTTCCGTCCTTGTCTTGAGTGGACTTGCGCTCAGCAGCTTTGCCCGGTTCTCCCTGGCCAGGGTGCGCAGCTTGTCCTGGAGCCCGGCAACGGCGACGGCCTCGCTTTCGCCGGTCAGGAACTCGGTCAGGTCGGGTTCGACGGATATTTCCTGCAGGAGATCATCGACACGCCCTCTGTTCACGGCAATGCGCTCGTAGCGGGCGAGGAGCTTGCGGCCATCCTCGATCTCCTCGGCCAGCGAGGCGTTGCGAGCCCAGAGCGGCGAGATCAGTTCGACCCAGGCGAGCGCGAGAACAAGGGCGAGCAGGCCGAGTGCGGCCAGCCGCTGTCCGGCTGTCGCAAGGACCGCGGTCATTGCCGCGCCTGCTCCTGCTGACCGGCCAGCGCCAGCCGGTCTTTTTCTTCAAGTTTGAAGGTGATGTTGAACCGTTCCTTGTCCGACTGGGAATCGGTGAGAGTTTGGGAGGCAAACCTTGCGCCGGAGAAGAGCGGAGAGCCTTCGATCAAGCCGATCAGTTCCGCGGCCGATTCAGCCAGTCCGCCAATGGTGATCTTGTCGGGTTCGACCCGAACTTCCTCTATGAAGGCGGTATCCGGAAGCACCCTCGTCAGCTCACTCCATGTCCTGATCAGCGGCACGGTTTCAGTCTTTCTCCGCCTGAGGGAGATTACCGTACGGTTTGTTCCGCTGCTCGATTCGAGCTTTTTCCTAACCGCGAGTGCCTGCTTCCGGCTGACGTCTGTTCTCGCATTGAGTTCGTTGAGCGCCCGCTGCTTCCGGTCGAGCTCAAGGTAGACCGCGGCGGCAAGTGCGGCGCAGCAGGCCACGGCTGCGAATTTCAGGAGCGAGCGCTGGGCGCGCGGGCGCTCTTCAGTCTGGTGGCCGGTCAGGAGATTGAGACCGAGCGGTCGGGCGTCATCACCTGCGCAAACGTCAACGAAGGAGAGCGGTACCCCGAGCTTTTCCAGTGGGGCGAAAGCCTTGTGGGCATGATCCCGCTTGACCACGTATTGCCGCACCGTCAGCTTTCCTTCGGCGGTTCTGTTGGGTTCGGTCAGACAGTCCCAGTAGATCTCCGCGGGTTTGAAAGGGGTCTTGCGGGCAAGTTCCATCGCGGCAATCTGCCGGATGTCCGCCTCTGCCTCCGGACTGACGACAAAGGTTCGCGAGAAGCAGCCGCCTTCAGGCAGGCGCAGGCCCGCCCGCTCGGTCCGGCTCTTGGCATTGGAGAAGCGCTTCGCCAGGGCCTGGACTTTGCTCGAACCGGCGGTGTCATCGTCGAGAGCAAGATCGGCGCGAACCTTGCCGGAGCGCCCGGTCTGGACCAGCCTGGTGCCGCCTTTGTGCACGATGAGCGCCAGTTCATTGTGCTTCCCGGAGCGCGGGGCAAGCAGTCTTTGAGGAACACAGGCACGCAGCTCCGCCCACCACCAGCGCAGGAATCGGCCGATGAAGCTGGACGGCCCGAACAGTTGGCCGTCAGAAACTGAGTACGTTGCCATTTCCTCTCCGGCTGCAAGCAGCCCCATACCTGTCGCGATCCCGCGTCTGCCGCTGCTGTTCAATGACACCAAAAAATGGCAAAATTGAATTCCCGATGCCACACCAATACTCCAAGATGGCCAAACATTCGCTATATTTCTGCCCGATTCCGGGCGGGTCATATCCGGTGACAGATCCACAAACTCCGTGTGCACGATGGACCAAGTCGTAGAAGGCAGCTCTCTTGCTCGCGAGCTGGGGGAGACGCTCCTGGCCAGCGGCCTGCTTGATGAAAGCGCACTGGACCGGGCGCTGCGAGCAGAAGAGCGTACAGGAGAGCGGTTCGACACGGTCCTGGTGCGCCTCGGGCTGGTCTCCGAAGCCGATCTCACCAATGCTCTTGCCGAACATCTGCGGATCGCGCGGGCACTGCCGGCCGATATCCCCCTGGAGCCGGTATTGGCGGACGAGTTGCAGGCACCCTTCCTGAGAGCCAACGGCCTGCTTCCGCTCGCCGCCACCGATGCCGAGCTGACGCTGGCGGTCACCGATCCGTTCAACCTTGAGGGCGTTCGCGCCATTTCCTATCTCGTCGAGCGCGAGGTGGTGCGCAAGATCATGACGCCAGCCGAGTTCGAGCAGGCGGTGAAGGCGCTCTACGATGCCGAGGCAGGTGAGGGGGGTGGCGGCGAAGATGGCGGCGCGCTCGGTGATGCGCTGGACGACGATGTCGAACGCCTGCGCGATATTGCCAGCGAGGCGCCCATTGTCCGCCTGGTGAACCAGCTCATCGCCGAAGCGGTGGAGCGCCGCGCGTCCGACATCCACATCGAGCCCCTTGAAGACAGTGTGACCGTGCGCTTCAGGGTGGACGGCGTTCTGACCGTGTCGCGCGTCCTGCAGCCGACCATGCGGGCCGCAATCACCTCGCGCGTCAAGATCATGGCCAAGCTCAATATTGCCGAGCGCCGGCTGCCGCAGGACGGCAGGTTCAAGATTGCCGTGCGCGGGATGGAGATCGATCTGCGCGTCAGCACCACGCCGACCCTGTTCGGCGAGAGCGTTGTCATGCGCATCCTCGACCGGGGGCGGGTCGAGCTTGACTTTGCGAGCCTCGGATTCGAGGGCGATGTGCTGGCTGAGTTCAAGGCCCAGCTCGCCCAGCCGCACGGCATCATCCTGGTGACCGGACCGACGGGCAGTGGCAAGACCACCACGCTCTACACCAGCCTGCGGTCTCTCAACAGCACGGAACGCAAAATCTTCACGGTCGAGGATCCGGTCGAATACCATCTCGCCGGCATGAACCAGATGCAGGTCAAACCCTCCATCGGGCTCGACTTCGCGCGGGCCCTGCGCTCGATCCTGCGCCAGGATCCCGACATCGTCATGATCGGTGAGATCCGTGATCTGGAGACCGTCCAGATTGCCATTCAGGCCTCGCTGACCGGCCATCTGGTCTTCTCCACACTGCACACCAATAGCGCCGCCGCCAGTATCACCCGCCTTCTGGACATGGGCGTTGAGGACTACCTCGCTGCCTCCACCGTCACCGGGATACTGGCGCAGCGGCTGGTGCGCACCCTTTGTCCGCAGTGTGCCGAACCGGTGAGTCCCCCGGCGGAGTACCTGGAAAAGATCACCCGGAATGCGCCCAACATCACCATGAACGTGAGCCCGAAGCTCTGCCGGCCCGTCGGCTGCGATGCCTGTCAGGGCAGCGGTTATGCCGGCAGAACCACAATTTTCGAACTGCTGAAGCTGACGGAGAAGATCTGCAGCCTCGTTCTCTCGAACGCCAGCGAGCGCGAGATCGAGCTGGCGGCGATTTCCGAAGGCATGCGCACGCTTTACACCTGCGGTGTGGAAAAGGCTCTGAGGGGTGAGACGACAATCGATGAAGTGCTGCGCGTCTCACGGATGATGTGACATGCCGGTTTTCGTGTACCGCGCCTACAGCGAAAGCGGCGACCTGAAGACCGGCGAACTCGATGCGCCGAGCGCGGAGGCCGCCGAGCGGCTGCTCGACGGACAGGGTCTCATCCCTCTCGCGGTGTCCCAGAGAGGAAAAGGGTCGGGCGAGAACTGGTGGGACATCGAACTCACCTCCGGCGGCGGCATCTCGCAGCAGGATCTGGCCCGTTTTACGCGGGAATGCGCAACCCTGGTGGAGGCCGAGCTGCCGATTGACCAGGTGCTCCGGGTGGTGGCCGGCCAGGCGCCGGGCGCAAAGCTCAGGAAGGTTTGCGATGCCGTGCTGTCCAGTGTGATGAACGGCGCGTCGTTGTCCGATGCCTTGAAGGAGTACCCGAAAATCTTCCCCGCCTTCTACACCGGCATTGTTCAGGCGGGGGAAGCCGCCGGTCACTTGAAGCATGTTTTCACTGAGCTTGCAGACTACCTGGAGCGCCGGGTGAGGACGGCAGCACGGATCAAGTCCGCGCTAGTCTATCCGGCCGTTCTCGGCCTCGTGGCTATGGTGGCCATCGGCGTGATCATCGCCGTCCTGGTTCCAAACCTCGTGCCCCTGTTTGAAGACACAGGCGCTGAGCTGCCAGCCTCGCTGGCCTTGATTGTCGGGATTCGCGACGCCGTGGTCGAGTATTGGCCACTGGTGCTGATCGGCCTGGGTTTGCTGGCTGTGGGCGCCATTGCCGTTGTCCGCTCCGAGGGCTTCAGGACCTGGGCGCATCGCTGGAGCCTGCGCGCACCTCTTATAGGCCCGCTGACCCAGAAGCGCGAAAGCGCCCGCCTGGGCCGGATGCTCGGCACGCTCCTGAGGGCCGGCGTAACCCTGCTGCCGGCGATACAGCATGTGCGCACAGCAACCGGCAATTCGGCAGTTGCCGGCATGCTGGAAGGTGCTGCGGAGGAACTGCGCCAGGGCGGTTCGCTGCACGCGGCCATCCGCAACGCGAAACTGCTGCCGGATCTGGTTCCGCAGCTGATCTCGGTCGGTGAGGAAACCGGCCGCCTGGACCATATGCTCCTGCACATGGCGGGCATCTTCGAGCAGCAGGCCGAAACCCAGGTCGAGCGCATGATGACCCTGCTCACCCCACTCCTGACGCTGCTCATCGGGCTGGGTGTCGGCAGCCTCATCATCACCGTGATGAACGCCATCCTCAGCGTCAACGAGCTGGCGCTATGAGGGGCGTCCGGAACACGGCGCGCCGATCGGAACAGGGCTTCACCCTCCTTGAGCTGGTCCTGGTCGTCGCCGTCATCGCGATCGTGGCGGGCAGCGTGCTGGTGCTGGGCCGGCCCGGAAGCGGCTCGGCGGATCTGCGCCGCGTGGCCCTGACCATGGCCGCGCAAATGCGCACGGCGCGGACTCATGCCATCTCGCGCAACATGGACGCCCGCTTCACGATAGACCTGTCCCGTCGTCTCTACTGGAGCGATGCCTCCCGCCAGCCCGCCGATATCCCTGAAGGTGTGGAGGCGGTCCTTGAAACCGCCGAGTCGGAAGTCTTCACAGAGTCCATCGCCAGCGTTCGGTTTCACCCGGACGGCAGATCCTCCGGCGGTGCCGTCCTGCTGCGCTCCGGCCGGGCCGGCAGCTACCGGATATCGGTTGGCTGGCTCACCGGACAGGTCAAGGTCCACCAGGTCAACTGATGTCCGGACCGTCAACAGAGCGTGGCTTCACTCTTGTTGAGGTGATGATCGCCTTCGCCATCCTTGCCGTGGTGCTGACCGGCGTGTTCCGGGCCATGGCCCTGGGAAATCGCGGGGCTCATGAAAGCGCCGCCCGGATCGAGGCAGTGCGTCTGGCCGAGTCCAAACTCGACACCATGGGCATCCTCGATGCGATCACGGAAGGCACCCGCGAAGGCCGCTTCAACGAGCGCTATCGTTGGGAGATTGAAGTGACGCCTTATGCCGCCCCGGACCCCAATGCGTCCGTGCCTCTCAAGCGCCCGCACTGGGTGGAGCTGACTGTCCTGTGGCCGCACCGGGACGGCAAACGCGAATGGTCGGTCACTCTCAGAACCATCAAGCTGGCCGAGCAAGAGTAAGGCGTCCGATCACCAGTTGGTGACGTCGCCGTCCTCGCCTTCGCCGCCCTGCTGACCGTCACGTCCGAGCGTGTAGATGTCGAATTCGCCGTTCTCACCGGGGAAGCGGTAGAGGTAGGGCCGGCCCCAGGGATCGGTCAGGCCATCCTTCTTCTTCAGATACGGACCGCTCCATTTGCTGACACCGGATGGCTGGCTGACAAGGGCGGCAAGGCCCGGCTCCTGGGGCGGATAGCGTCCGATGTCGAGGAAATAGAGCTCGACCGCGCTGCCGATATTGCTGATCTGGATCTGCGCCGTCTGGCTCTTGGCCTTGCTGAAGTAGCCGATCAGCCGGGGGCCAACCAACGTTGCGAGCAGGGCCAGAATGCCGATCACCACCAAGAGCTCAAGCAGGGAGAATCCGGCCTGACTGCGGCGGATCCGATCCTCTTTCTGATGTTCCCGTTGGGCCGGAAACTCCATGAACCCGGAAAATAGCGTCTTCATCAATCCACACTCGTTCTTGTTCTTCTGCGACGGGCGCGCCCGCCCGCTCAATCCAGGCCGACCGCACCGAACAACCACGTCAACCAGGTGCCGAAGGCCAGGTGCGGCCCGAAGGCGAGGGCCGTCCGGCCGGACACCTCGGTGCCGGTGCGCGCCATCAACAGAACCTGAAAGAGGCCGGTGGCACAAGCCCACAGGAGGACTGTGGGTAGTGCCAGCAACCCGAGCCAGGCGCCGGAAGCCGCCAGAAGCTTGGCGTCGCCGTAGCCAATGCCGTCTACCTTGCGGACTTTCCGGTAGCCCAAGTTTATGGCGACAATTGTGACGCCCCCGCCAATTGCGCCGAGGACATGCCACAGCGGAGGACCAAAAGCGAACCACCAGCTGACGAACAGCCCGGCGGCGAGCAGAGGCAGGGTGAGCCAGTCCGGCAGCACCCCCTCGCGCATATCGATCAGGCTGAGCAGGACGAGACCGGCGCCCAGTATGAGGGAAAGCCAAACGACATGTACCGGAAGGGAAATGAGCCAGACAGCGAGCAGAAGGGTAGTCAGATAGGCCGCGATGAGTGCGGCGGCAGGCTGGTAGCGCGCCGCGATCAAGCCGTTGCCTGCGCGAGTGCGTGCTCCACCAGGGGCAGACGGTCATTTCCCCAGAACATCTTTCCGTTCACCAGAAAAGCCGGCACGCCGAACACCCCGTCGTCCAGCGCTTGGTCCATGACTTCATCGTGGCAAGCGATAACCTCGGGCGCATCAATGCGCTCGATCAGCGCCGCGCCGTTCAGACCTATCCCGTCTGCCAGGGTCTCCAGTGTTTGTCTTGAAACCTGCTCGCCAGAGACGAACTTGGCCTCGAACACGGCCATGCACATCTGCTTCAGCTTGCCGTGCTCGTGCGCCGCCCAGCAGGCCTTGGCCATGTCGGCCGTGTCGTGGCGCGGATCGGCTGGCTCCGTGTAGGGCACTCCGTAGAAGTCGGCCCAGTCTTTAGCATCGCGTGCGCGGAACGCCCAGTCATACTGGCCGGACGGCTTTTCGCCTTCGAAGGGGCTTGATCCGCCGTTGGCGCGGCGGATGAGCTCAGCCGACTGCAGCGGCAGCCAGTCAAACGTACACCCCGTGCGCTGCTCGATGGCCTCAAGCTGCGTGGCGGCCAGGTAGGAATAACGGCTGCCCAGTCCGAAAATGAACGGGACCGTGATCGTCATCAGGCGTGACCCATCACCGACCTTGGCGCATAGACGCTTTCAAGGGTGTTCAGCATGGCGGGCGTCAGCTCGATGTCCAGCGCAGCCACGGCATCATCCAGATGATGCGGCTTGGTGGCGCCGACGATCGGGCAGTCCACCTTGGACAGGACCCAGGCAAGGGCAACCTGCGCAGGTTTCACGCCGAGCTTCGCGGCCACTTTCTGGACCCGTGCCAGAACACGGTAATCCTGCCTTGTGCCGAAATAGCCGGCGGACAACTGGTCCTTCTCTCCCCGGTTGGTGGCCTTGCCGTCCTGCGGCTTGTTGCCGGCAAGGAACCCTCTGGCCACGGGCGACCAGGGCACCAGCGCCACCCCTTCCGCCTTGCAGTACGGGATCATCTCGCGTTCTTCCTCGCGATAGGCGAGATTGTAGAAATTCTGCATGACGGAAAAGCGGGCAAGGCCGTTGGCCTTCTGGAACTCGCGCATCTTGACGAACTGCCAGGTCCAGACCGAGGAAGACCCGAGATAGAGCGCCTTGCCCTGCCGCACCACATGGTCGAGTGCCTCCAGCACCTCCTCCATCGGCGTGATCCCGTCGAGGCGGTGGATGTAGTACAAGTCCACGTAGTCTGTGCCGAGGCGTTTCAGGGATGCGTCGATGCCCTCAAGGATGTGCTTGCGCGAGAGCCCGGTGCCATTGGGACCCGCTTCCATGTCCAGCCCCACCTTGGTGGCCACCACGGCTTCCTCGCGCCGCATGTGTTCCTTCAGCACGCGTCCGAGAAGCTCCTCGCTGGCGCCGATGGAATAGTAGTCGGAGGTGTCGAAGAAATTGATCCCCGCCTCGATGGCCTGGCGATAGAACGGTTTTGCGTCCGCCTCCGGCAGGACCCAGGAATGGTTGCCGCGGGACGGATCACCATAGCTCATGCATCCAAGGCACAGCCGTGAGACCTTTAGGCCGGTTCGGCCCAGCTGGACGTAGTCCATGGCTGTTCCTTCTCAAACGTGGAAATGTCCTGGCCGGCAATCTGGCCCGGACTGCCTAGCGGTCCGTGCTGGAACGATCGTTTGTGTTCGAACGGGCAGGCGGTGTCGGGTTGGCCGCGCGCTCTGCTTCCTTGCGGCGGTATTCCTCGTCCAGACGGCGCGTTCGCGCAGAGGACCGTTCGGTTTTCTTTTTCTTTGCCTCTGCGAGTGCGGCCGCGCGCTTGCGGGCTGCCGCAGCCGCCTTCTTGCGCTGGGCGGCTTCGGCGATGGCGCGCTTGCGCTCTTCTTCCTCTTCGGCCGCCTTGGCAGCTTCCGCTTCGGCTTTCTGCTTGGCCTCTTCCTCGGCCAGCTTCTGCTTTTCTTCTTCGGTCAGCTCTTTTTCGGGCTCGGGGTTTGCCTCCGCGCTGGGCGTTGCCTCCGCCCCGGGCTCCGGTTCCGTTCCGGGTGTTGTGGTTTCTGAGCCGCTGCTATCTTCCGCTGCCGGAGGCTGACGGTTCTTCAGCTGCTCAAGTTCTTCCTCAACCTTGCGCCGCGCCGTCTCCTCATCCTTCAGGCGTGATTCCAGCCATTCCAGATCCTTTTTGGCGTCGCGAACTTCCTTGCGCGCCTCCTCGACGACCCGGTCCTTGTCGGCCTGAGCCGTTTTCAGCGCCTGGACCTCGGCTTTGAGCTGCTCGATCTCTTCCTGTGCCTTCTTGGCCGTGTCGACGGCGACGTCCTTCTCTTCCAGAAGCTCGTCCAGAAGCGCCTGGTCGCCTGTGTCGTAGCAGCCTGACAGCACAGCGGACGAGCCCAGCGCGGCCGCGAGTGCAAACTGTTTCAATGTAATCCGCATACCCGATCCCGTTGATTTAACTGAGACCCGTCCTAACCCCTTGCGCGAAGCGCGCCCTTAACATAGGTCAAAACGTACCTTCTTTTCCATCCCCCTTCAGAACTGGCAGGCCTCCATGAACAAACATGGTAAATGGGATTTCTGGATAGATCGTGGCGGCACGTTCACGGATATCGTCGCTCGGACCCCGGCAGGGGAAATCATTCCGCACAAACTGCTTTCAGAGAACCCGGAAGCCTACAAGGATGCAGCCATCCAGGGCATCCGCGACCTGATCAATGTGGATGCGGGAGAGGCGATACCGGCGGAGCAGATCAGCTCCGTCAAGATGGGCACGACGGTCGCGACGAACGCGCTGCTGGAGCGCAAGGGCGACCGCACCTTGCTGGCGATAAGCAAGGGATTCCGCGATGCGCTGGAGATCGGTTACCAGGCGCGCCCCGATATTTTCGCCCGCCATATCATCAAGCCGGAGCTGCTTTATGAGCGCGTGGTGGAGGTGCCCGAACGGGTTCTGGCCGACGGCACAGTGGAGCTGGATCTTGATCCTGCCACGGCTCGCGAAGGATTGCAGGCAGCGTATGATGATGGCATCCGCGCGGTGGCAATCGTCTTCATGCATGCCTACCGTTTCCAGGACCATGAGAGCGCTGTGGCCGAGATCGCACGCGACATCGGCTTCACTCAAATTTCGGTGAGCCACGAGGTTTCACCGCTCATGAAGCTGGTCGGGCGCGGCGATACGACCGTTGTCGATGCCTATCTCTCGCCGATCCTGCGACGCTATGTCGAGCAGGTGGCCGGTGAACTGGGCGGCGCCGACGCAACACGCCTCATGTTCATGCAGTCCTCAGGCGGGCTCACCGCGGCGGACCAGTTCCAGGGCAAGGACGCCATTCTCTCCGGTCCCGCCGGCGGCGTTGTCGGCGCTGTCGAAACCTCCCGCATGGCCGGTTTTGAGAAGATCATCGGCTTCGACATGGGCGGAACCTCGACAGACGTCTCCCATTATGACGGTGAGTTCGAACGGGCATTTGAGACAGAAGTGGCCGGAGTCCGCATGCGCGCGCCCATGATGCGCATCCACACGGTTGCGGCCGGCGGCGGCTCAATCCTGCATTTTGACGGCGCCAGATTCCGGGTCGGTCCGGATTCGGCCGGGGCAAATCCGGGTCCGAAGTGTTACCGGCGCGGCGGACCGCTGGCGGTGACCGATGCCAATGTCATGCTCGGCAAACTGCAGCCAGACCTCTTCCCGGCCATTTTCGGGCCGGAGCAGGACAAGAGGCTCGACTCAGATGCGGTGGGCGCAGCGTTCAGGGAACTTGCCGGCGAGATCGGCGATGGCCGGCCCGCTGAAGATGTTGCCGAAGGCTTTCTGCGCATCGCCGTTGAGAACATGGCCAACGCCATCAAGAAGATCTCCGTGCAGCGCGGCTATGATGTGACGGAATATGCGCTGACATGCTTCGGCGGAGCCGGCGGTCAGCATGCCTGCATGATCGCCGACACGCTCGGCATGAAGACCGTTCTCATCCACCCGCTGGCCGGAATCCTGTCTGCCTACGGCATGGGCCTTGCCGATGTGCGCACCAGCCGCGACCGCACGGTGGAGAAGCCGTTGAGCCATGAAACGGCCGATGAGGTCGCTCATGCGGTCAAGGATCTCGCCGCGATCAACACCGCCGATTTGGAACGCCAGGGTATCGCGGAAGCCGACAGCCGGACTCACGTGCATGTCCACCTGCGTTATGACGGCACGGACACCTCGCTGCTGATCCCGTTCGGACCTGTTGGCGATATGCGCGATGCCTTCGAGGACGCCCACCGCAAGCAGTTCGGCTTCACCGCGCCGGAAAAGGTCGTGATCGTCGAGGCCATGACGGTGGAATCCGTCGGTGGCGGCGCCACGGCCGAAGAGCAGGACGAAGCGCTGTCCGATGCGGCCGCCGAAGCGGTTTCCGATGCCCGGTTCTATTCCGGCGGCGAATGGCACGATGTCAGCGTTTTCGACCGCGACAAGATGCAGCCGGGCCAGACGGTGAAGGGTCCTGCAATCATTGTCGAGCCTACCGGAACGAACATTGTGGAGCCCGGCTGGAGCGCGGAAATCACGTCCAAGCGGCATCTCGTGATGCGGCGCACCGAGGCGCTTGCCCGCACCGCGGCCATCGGCACCAAGGCCGACCCGGTGATGCTCGAGGTCTTCAACAATCTCTTCATGTCCATTGCCGAGCAGATGGGCGTGACCCTGCAGAACACCTCCTATTCGGTGAACATCAAGGAGCGGCTCGATTTCTCCTGCGCCGTTTTCGATGCAGAAGGAGCGCTCATCGCAAATGCGCCG
>JBCCEL010000106.1:0-16867 GCA_039030315.1 Pseudomonadota bacterium | reverse complement strand
TGCTGAAGGGCAAGCAGGGCCGGTTCCGTCAGAACCTGCTGGGTAAGCGCGTTGACTATTCCGGCCGCTCGGTCATCGTGGTGGGCCCGGAGCTGATGCTCCATCAGTGCGGTCTGCCGAAGAAGATGGCGCTTGAGCTGTTCAAGGCAGTCATCTACTCCCGCCTTGATGCCAAGGGTCTGGCATCAACGGTCAAGCAGGCCAAGAAGCTGGTGGAAAAGGAGAAACCTGAAGTCTGGGATATCCTGGACGAGGTCATCCGCGAGCACCCGGTCCTTCTGAACCGTGCGCCGACCCTTCACCGCCTCGGCATCCAGGCCTTTGAGCCGGTCCTGATCGAGGGCAAGGCGATCCAGCTGCACCCGCTCGTCTGCGCCGCGTTCAACGCGGACTTTGACGGCGACCAGATGGCTGTCCACGTTCCGCTGTCGCTGGAAGCGCAGCTGGAAGCCCGCGTGCTGATGATGTCCACCAACAACATCCTGCACCCCGCCAATGGCCAGCCGATCATTGTGCCTTCGCAGGACATCGTTCTCGGCCTCTACTATCTCTCGATGATGTATGACGGCGAGCCGGGCGAGGGGATGGTTTTCTCGGATCCCTCGGAGATCGAGCATGCGCTTGAATCAGGCGCGGTAACCCTGCACACCAAGATCAAGGGCCGCTTCATCGATCATGATGAGGAGGGCAAGCCGGTCTCGCGCGTGTATGAGACGACTCCCGGTCGCATGAAGATCGGGGCTCTTCTGCCCAAACGTCCCAATGTGACCTACGAGGTGGTCAACAAGCTCCTCACCAAGCGTGAGATTTCCGGCATGATTGACCACGTCTACCGGCACTGCGGCCAGAAGGACACGGTGATCTTCTGTGACAAGGTCATGGGCCTCGGCTTCACCAACGCCTTCAAGGCCGGCATTTCCTTCGGCAAGGATGACATGGTCATCCCGGAAACCAAGGAGAAGCTGGTCGATGAAACCCGCGAGCTGGTGCGTGAGTACGAGCAGCAGTATGTCGACGGCCTAATCACCCAGGGTGAGAAGTACAACAAGGTTGTCGACGCCTGGGCCAAGTGCACCGACAAGGTTGCCGATGAGATGATGGCCAAGATCTCCGCCGTTCAGGTGGACGATGAAAGCGGCCGTCAGATGCCGATCAACTCGATCTACATGATGGCCCATTCAGGGGCCCGTGGATCGCCGGCGCAGATGAAGCAGCTGTCCGGCATGCGCGGCCTGATGGCCAAACCGTCCGGCGAGATCATCGAAACGCCGATCATCTCGAACTTCAAGGAAGGCCTTTCCGTGCTGGAGTACTTCAACTCCACCCACGGCGCCCGAAAGGGGCTGGCCGACACCGCCCTGAAGACTGCGAACTCCGGCTACCTGACCCGCCGGCTTGTGGACGTTGCTCAGGACTGCATCATCACCGAAGAGGATTGCGGCACTGAGAACGGCATCTCTTCGCGCGCAGTTGTTGAGTCCGGTGAAGTGCTTGTCTCACTGGGCCAACGGGTTCTCGGCCGCACCGCTGCCGAGGACATCCACGACCCAACCACTGGTGAGCTTATTGTTGCCCGCAACGACGAGATCTCCGAGGAGCACGTGGATGCGATCGACAACAGCGGCGTCGGTGAGATCAAGATCCGTTCGGTCCTGACCTGCGAAAGCGGCATTGGGGTTTGCGGCAAGTGCTATGGCCGCGACCTTGCTCGCGGGACCCCGGTGAACTTCGGCGAGGCGGTTGGCGTCATCGCGGCCCAGTCGATCGGTGAGCCGGGTACTCAGCTGACCATGCGGACGTTCCACATCGGGGGTACCGCCCAGGTGCTCGATGAATCGTACGTGGAAAGCGCTCACGACGGCAAGATCGAGATCCGCAACCGCAACGTGGTGAAGGACTCTTCGGGACGGCTGATCGCCATGGGGCGCAACAACGTGGTGGTCGTTCTCGACGAGAACGGCAACGAGCGTGCATCCCACAAGATCTCTTACGGTTCCCGCCTCTATGTGGACGACGGCGACACCATCAAGCGCAGCACGCGTCTTGCCGATTGGGATCCCTATACCCGTCCGGTCATGTCCGAAGTGGACGGCACGGTCGAGTTCGAGGATCTCGTGGAAGGGGTTTCGGTCAGTGAGGTGGCCGATGAGGCCACGGGGATCACCAACCGTGTGATTACGGACTGGCGGTCGAGCCCACGTGGCAGCGATCTGAAGCCGGCAGTGGTTGTAAAGGACGCCAAGGGCGAGGTCATGAAGCTCGCCCGCGGCGGTGAAGCCCGCTACCTTCTTTCGGTTGATGCGGTTCTCTCTGTGGATCCTGGTGCCGATATCAAAGCTGGTGACGTTCTTGCCCGCATCCCGACGGAAAGCGCCAAGACGAGGGACATCACAGGCGGTCTGCCGCGTGTCGCGGAACTCTTCGAAGCGCGCCGTCCCAAGGACCATGCGATCATTGCCGAGATCTCGGGGCGCGTAGAATTCGGCCGGGACTACAAGAACAAGCGGCGCATCCGCATCGTTCCGGAGGATGAGAGTCTGGAGCCGTCGGAATACCTGATCCCGAAAGGCAAGCATCTTCCGGTTCAGGAGGGGGACCACATCGAAAAGGGCGAATACCTGCTCGATGGCCACCCGGCTCCGCACGACATCCTGGCCATTAACGGCGTCGAGGAACTCGCGACGTATCTCGTGAACGAGATCCAGGACGTTTACCGGCTGCAGGGTGTGGGTATCAACGACAAGCACATTGAGGTGATTGTCCGTCAGATGCTGCAGAAGGTGGAAGTGGAAGATCCCGGCGACTCGACCTGTCTCAAGGGCGAGCAGATGGACCGGATCGACTTCAAGGAAATGAACGAGCGCCTTGAGGCAGACGGCCAGGCTCCGGCTACCGGTTCTCCGGTCCTTCTGGGTATCACCAAGGCCTCGCTCCAGACGCGGTCCTTCGTCTCCGCAGCGTCCTTCCAGGAAACCACCCGCGTCCTCACCGAGGCGTCCGTGAACGGCAAGGTGGATACGCTTGAAGGGCTGAAGGAGAATGTGATTGTCGGCCGTCTTATTCCGGCTGGTACCGGCGGCATGCTCACCAAGTTCAAGACTGTGGCCGACCGCCGTGACAATCTAATCCTTGAAGAGCAGGAAAAAGCAGCCGAAGCGGCAGCTGCCGAGGCGCTTCCGGAGCCGGACGCCGCCGAAGAGGTGGCCGGCGCCGCGGAATAGCCATCCGCAGGTACGGCCCGTTTCTGAAAACACCGCCCGGGAACTTCCCGGGCGGTTTTTTCTTGCCGGTCCAGATCATCACGCCAGGTCACAGGTCTGCAGAATTTGTTGATTGCGAGGGGCGAATTGCGGCGGCCGCGCACACTTTATCTTAACCATGATCACCGAGTTTCAGGGCCGATACGTTTGTATGCGCAAAGAGAACAAGGACGACCTCCTCGATGAGAACCCTGGCCCTTGCTGCACTGGCAGCAGCTGCTGTTTCACTTTCTCCGGCTAACGCGACAGAAGATGCTTTGGAAGGAACACCGAAGCTGGAGGCTGAGCAGATCAAGGAGCTCTTCCCGGGGAACTATGCGGCAAAGGTTGCCGGCTACGACATGTTGATCACCGGCAGCACTGATGGAAAGTTGCGCGGCCGGGCGTTCAGTCGCCAGGACCGTGGACGCTGGTGGGTGGAAGAGAACGCGCTGTGTGTTGCCTGGTCGAACTGGACCGAGGGCAAACCGATGTGCGGTGAGATTACCATCGAAGGCGACTGGTACTTCAGCCAGAACGAGAAGGGTGAGGGCATGAAGTTCCGCAAGGTCGAAGCGCTGGCCATCAAGAGCGCAGCCCGCAAACGCATCCAGTCCGACCGCTGATCGCGCTTTTATTCGCTGTTTACGCAAAGTTGATCCCACTGGTTCGCGCGATCAAATTGTTTCAAGTCTCCGACCAATCCACTGGAAGGTGGCCGGCGTAACCCTTATTATGTGGTCTTGCCGGTCGCAATTCATACTCATTTGGCTGCCAACTGTTGCGCCAATGAGCAAACGGAGCACATGATGAAACGCAAACCTGTTCTGACGTCTTTATCGTTGCCTGCTGCTGCGATCGTCGCTGCCATGGCCCTTGGAGTTGCCCCCGGGCCTTATAAAGCCGGCACCGCACACGCTGCGACGGCGAATGAGCCGGCGCCCTCCACCAAGAAGAAGGTGAAGAAGAAGGTCCGCACGAAGAAGAAGACCAGACGTGGTAAACGGCCCAGACGCAAACAGAATTTCGGCTCCAGCAGTTCGCTTGAGCCGGGCCTCGTTCCGCAGGCCCCTCCAGTAGCCTTCCCCCACCTGACGCTAGCCATGGCGCAGATCAAGGCGGGCGAGTATCGCACGGCCATCACCACGCTGAACGGCCTGGAGCGACCTGACGATGCCAACGTGCTGAACCTTCTCGGGTTCTCCCACCGCAAACTCGGCCTGATTGATGTCGGCATGCGCTACTACCTGGCGGCGCTTGAGCGCAATCCGAAGCACAAAGGAGTTCACGAGTATCTCGGGGAAGCCTATCTGCAGAAGGACGATCTGGCGAAAGCAGAGGTGATGCTTAAAAAGCTCGGCAAGATCTGCGGCACAGGCTGCGCTGAGTACAAAGAGCTTTCCAGCGCCATTGACGAATACCGGAAGCAGGAAGAACTCTAGCTCCTGACCGCAGTTTTCATAGACCGGACGGGGCGGTTAAGGCCCCGTCCGGAATTTTCTAGGCCACGTCTTCAAGCTGTGGCATGAGGTCATCCGCCCGTTTTCTACGAGAGTGGCCCCGCGATGACCGCGCAAGCTATTTCGTTCATTGCCAGCGATGCGCCGGAGGCGCAGGAGGCTCTGGAGGAGTTCTCCAGGCGCTTTGATGCAGTTGCGGCCGAAGAGGCCGATGTCATCGTTGCCTTTGGGGGGGACGGCTTCATGCTGCAGGCCATGCACAGCTTTGTCTCGTCCGGCAAGGCGATCTACGGCATGAACCGCGGCTCGGTCGGCTTTTTGATGAACGAGTTCTCCCCTGAGAACCTGATGCGACGGCTTGGGCGAGCAGGGCTGACGGAAGTTCATCCTCTGGAGATGCGGGCGACCGGGGCCAATGGTGACGAGCACGTTTCCCTGGCGTTTAACGAAGTTTCTCTGCTGCGCCAAACCTACCAGGCGGCAAAGCTGCAGATCGCTATTGATGAGCGCACACGGCTTGATGAGCTGATCTGCGATGGCATCCTTCTGTCCACTCCGGCTGGCTCCACCGCCTACAATTTGTCGGCCCACGGACCCATTTTGCCGATCAATTCGCCGCTGCTTGCGCTGACCCCGATCAGCGCGTTCCGACCAAGGCGGTGGCGGGGCGCGATTCTGCCCTGTCATGCGAAAGTCACGATCACGGTTCTTGAGGGCGACAAGCGGCCGGTGAGTGCCGTTGCGGACCATGACGAGTTCCGGAATGTGACGGAGGTCCGGATCTGTGAGGACCAGTCCCAAACAGTCCGTTTGCTGTTTGACGAGGGACACAGCCTGGAGGAGCGGGTTCTCTCCGAACAGTTCCGATATTGAACACGTCCCGCCTGCCTTGCCGCATTGGCACGTATACAGACAAATCTGTTTCAGATCGGGAAGCTCGCGGCCCGATTTTTCTGCCCCGATTTAGGGAATTTTAAGCCGCGCGGCTTAGTTTGATCATCAGTAAGTAGCGTACTGGATCCGTTGGTCCAGGTGAGTACCGAGTGCCGGGGCATGTCCCCGGCACTCGTGTTTCTGCCTGCACCACTCTATGCGAGAGCGGTTCTGATTTTCACGTAAATATCTGTAATTATTGTATTATTTTTCGCGCCTACGCATTTTCGATGCGCGTGCCCACCTCTCCGCAAGAAAAAAGACCTCTGCCGGGAGGCAGAGGCCTAGAGGTGCTGTGTGTAAGTAGAGCGGTAAACTCGTGAAGGCCTAAGCGGCCAGGGCCGACTTGATGCCTATGTCCTCTTCACCAAGCAAGTGCGATGCCAGTTCGCGTGTCTTGGGCGATCCATAGGTTTCAAGAAGCTGCAGGATTTCGCGGCGTTGCTCCGGGGTAAAGCTCTCGTAATGCGTGATCGCTGCTTCAACCATCTGCTTGCCGTGATGGTCGGCAGATTTTGGCAGTCCTGCTGCATCCCGTTCCCTCTCCGCGTCGGCGGCGAGCCGCAGCGGATTGAACAGGACCTTTGGTAGCTTTGCGCGGGCATGAACGGCGCGGATCGAGAGCGCACCTTGCCCGTACATGAGATTGCGCACACGCGAACGGGAAAGGCCTGATAGCAGAGACAGCGCGCTTTCCAGGAACGGCATTTCGCCAATACAGGCCGCCCGAACGACAATCGACGGTGTCAGCTGCTGCAGGTCGCAGAGGTAGCTCATCATGTTCGACTGTTCCACCGGTGCGAGCGTGGCGGAAATCTTGAGGATGGCTTCTTCTTCTGCCGCGTCGATGGCTCGCTGCGTCCGGATTGTTCCGGCGACATCACCGCTGTCGAGGGATGACCGGAGTTCGTCGGACACCGCCCGCGCCATCATCACCTTGTGACGCGCCGGCAGATCCGGACGTCGTCCCAGCCGGTCGCTGATGTCCTTGTCGGTGCCGTGTCGGGAGATGATCAGCTCATAATGTTCCGCGGTCAGCGGAACGGCAAAGTTCTCCAGCAGTTCTGCGATGATGTCCGGCGTACCGGTCTGAATGAGGTGCTCGGCGGCCGATAAAGCGCAGTCGCCGCGCGCGGCAATGACCAGCTTGCGCCCTGCGTCTCCGACCTTTGCGATTGCCGTCATCATCTTTGCGTTCAGGGATCTGGTCTGAGCCAGGAAGGGCAGGGCCAGTTCGTCATCGTCGGCGATGATTGAAAAGACCAGGTCCTCAGCCAGGCCCGGCAAGTCTCTAAGTTCCTCCACCATGCGTTCGCGAACGAACTTCACCGGGTCTACGGTAAGTTTGAGGAGCAGATTGGACAGTATCTGCCGTTCTTCAGGGGACAGATATGTCGCCTGGAGCAGCTTGATGATGGAGAGACCCGCGTCGATGCGGTTTTCTGCCTGGGTATGCTCTATACCGACCTCCAGGCAGGAGATTTCATAAGGGTCCAGTGACTCAACAGACATGAAACACCCGTAACTTTACTTGAACACCACGCTGCGCCGTGCGGTCCGCACCGCGCCTACTTGGGTACATCCTGTCACGGTATGCTTAAGTCGTGGTTAACCATAAAAGTTAGGTGTTGATTAGGGCGCGCGCGCGCTATCATCTTCAAGGCCTTCCGTCGTTTCGATGGCGATGGCCGTGGCCGCAATCGGTGTCGTCTGCTGTGAGACCAGAACGAAGTCGCCCTGCTCCTCAAGGGGCAGCGATGGACGCCTTGTCATCCGGTAGAGCGCGAAGACCGCGATCAAACCGTAGACCAGCCCGAGGAACAGAAAGAACGCCTGCGCGCCCAAGAGCTCCATCAGCTGGCCCGCGATGACGGGACCGGCGATCGCTCCAACGCCGAACAGCAGCACCAGCTTTCCGGCGGCGCCAAGCATCTGATCGCTCTCAAGGTAGTCGTTGGCGTGGGCAAGGGCCAGAGAGTAGAGCGGCAGGGACAGAGCGCCGAAGATGCCGAACAGAGCTACCTGATAGCGGTAGGGCCAATCGGTCGAGAAGAAGCCTAGAAAGGCGAATCCGGCCGTCAATGCGGCGATCACGGTCATGACCCGCCGGCGGTCGAAACTGTCGGACACCATGCCCACCGGGAATTGCGAGGCAATGACACCCAGCATAGGCAGAGCCATCAGAATGGACACCTGTCCTACTGAAAGGCCGGATGCCTGGCCATAAACAGCCCCCAGGCTGAAGAAAGCGCTCTGGCCAAGACCGTTGAAGAAGCAGGCAGTTACCGCCAAAGGAGACAGCGCGTAGATCTGTGCAATGGTCACCGGGCGTGGGTTATCGATTTCCGGCGCCGGCGTCCGCGCCAGAGACATCGGCACCAACGCCACGGACATCAAAGCGGACACGACGATGAAAAGGATAAATCCGTTGTGGTCCGGGACGTTCAAAAGAAGCTGACCGACACCCATCGCAGCAAAAATGATCAGCATGTAGGCGGAGAGGAACTTTCCCCGGGTCTCGTTCGTGGAGGCTGAATTCACCCAGCTCTCCGACACGATATAGAGCCCGGCGATGCAGAAACCCGTGATGGCGCGGAAGGCAAACCAGGCATAGGGATCGACGAAGACCGCGTGAAGCAGGGCGCTGGTGGAGACGATCGAGGCGAAGGCGGCAAAGACCCGGATGTGCCCGACCTGCTGAATGAGCGTCGGCGTGATCAGCGATCCGACAAGCGTTCCCACGAAGTATCCGGCCATGACCAGGCCGGTCACGGTCGTGCCGAACTCTGCGTCGGTCGCGCGGACGCCGAGCAGCGTGTTCTGCAGACCGTTTCCGAGGGCCAGCACAGCCACCCCGATGAAAAGGGCCCAGACGGACTTCACACCAGCGCTCAAAGACTTAGCCTCCTGAAGGTAATGCAGCAGAGTTGAACGAAGTTGCGCTGTCTACCGTGCACTCTCACAGCTGCATGTAAGTTGAGCGACATTCGGTGATACGGGAGCGCCAATCAATCAGACTGCCGGACCGTTGTTGCCGCGGCCGGGTCAAGTTCGAGCCGGGCCCGGGGTATAGGCTCGCCGGAATTCACGCAATAGCCGTATTCTCCCTCGCTCATGCGCTTCAAGGCTGCCTCAATACGCCTCAGGTCGTTGTGCCGCCTGCGCTCGGTTTCCTGCGCCATGGCCTGACGCTGCAGCGCGTCCATGCGCGACAGACGCCCAACACTGGTCTGGTCAAGCTGAACCGGCGCCGTTTCTTCCCCGCCTGATTGCATCAGTGCGAGAATCTCCTCGCGCATCTGTTTCAGCCGTACTTCGAAATACGTGAGATCTTCGCTGCTCAGTTCATCCATGCCGCCATGTTAGCGGGGGAACGGAGTTAAACCAAACCACATTGTTTGAGCTTGTTTTGCAGAATGGCGCCATCGAAGGGTTTGATGAGACACTCAGAGGCGCCGTGGACGATGGCGGCGCCGATTGCGGCGGGATCGGCCGTTTCCGAGCACATCAGAATAAGGGGATCCTTGCCCCGGCGGCGGGCCGCCGCGCGCAGACGCATGAGTGTCGCAGATGTTTCTCTGGCGTCTCCGTGCTGTTCAACGAGGATTACCTCCGGCACGGATGCCTCAATGGCGCCGATGGCTTCATCCATCGTTCGAGATCCGGCGACATCGAATCCCAGATCCTGAAGGAGATCCACGGTGCGGTTGCGATCTTCGCCGCTGGTTTCGATGACCAGACAGCGGGTCATATCAGTAACTCTCCCGAACATGGTCGCATCCTCTCTCATTTCGCCCTATGCGAGTCCTATGAATAGCCTGCTTAATGAAACCTTAATGATCTGAAAGCCAGTGACATCACCCATATGGGTGAACATTTTCAATATGTTAGAGAGGTGCGCGGAATCAGATTATGAGTGATTGGAGGCGGGTCGTTAAGGGAATACGGACTCGTATTGCGACTCGCAGAGAATCGAATTCCCGGTCAGGTTGCAGAACATCATGTGAATCTCGGAATGCGGACTCCCGGTTGAGATTGCCGTCCACGGGCGCATGATGCTTCAAGAATCAGCGTCAAACCGAAATAATTCAGGCTCGGCAATTTGGGAGGGTCAGAGCTTGAGTGGGCTCTATTTTGATGAATTCGAGATCGGCCATGTGCAACAGCATGTACTGCGCCGCACCATCACGGAGATGGACAATATGCTTATGTCCAATCTCACCCTGAACCCGCAGCCATTGCACATTGACCGGCACTTCTGCGAGACGGAGACCGGGTGGGGGCAGCCGCTGGTGAACAGCATCTTCACGCTCGGTTTGCTGATCGGGATTTCGGTGGGCGACACAACGCTGGGCACCACGATCGGCAATCTCGGCATGACGGATGTCCGCTTCCCAAAGCCTATGTTCCATGGCGACACGCTGCACGGTGAAACAGAGGTCATGGCCAAGCGCGAAAGCAAATCCCGTCCTGATGCAGGCATTGTTGAGTTTGAGCACCGCGGTTTCAACCAGCATGACGATCTGGTGGCAATCTGCCGGCGCCAGGCCTTCATGCGCAAGAAGCCCGCCTGAGCCGGGGGAGGGGTCATGCGATCCTATCTGTTTGTCCCGGGCGACGACGAGGACAAGATCGTCAAGGCGTTCGACACCGATGCGGACGCGGTCATTCTGGACCTTGAAGACTCCGTGGCGCCGTCAGAGCGAGCGCGAGCGCGATCTGTCGTATGCGACGCCCTTGAAGCTTTGACGCCCGATATGCGCAAGGCCTGCCCGAGGCCGTTTGTCCGCGTGAACCCGCTCGGCGACGGCGAGGCCTTTCGCGATCTCGATGCGATCATGCCGGGCAAGCCGGCGGGCATCGTCCTGCCCAAGAGCCGGTCTGGCGAGGATGCCAAGAAGATATCGGAAATGCTCGTCTCCAAGGAGAGCGAGATGGCGATGACGACGGGGACCGTAAAGCTCATTGTCGTCGCAACGGAGACGGCTCGCTCCATGTTTGGGCTGAGCACCTATGGCGGAGCAACGCCGCGCCTGATCGGGATGGGCTGGGGAGCGGAAGATTTGAGTGCCGACATGGGCGCTACGGCCAACAGGGGCGATGATGGCCGGTTCCTCGATCCCTACATCCTTGCGCGCAGTCTCTGTCTTTATGCCGCCCATGCTGCGCGGATTGACGCCATTGATACTGTCTACGTGAACTACAAGGATCATGATGGGTTCAGACAGGATTGCCGCGAAGCGCTACGGGATGGGTTCACCTCGAAGATGGCGATCCATCCGGCCCAGGTCCCGATCATCAACGATGCCTTCACACCGTCGAAATCCCAGGTCGACAAGGCAAAGGCCATCATTGATGCGTTCGGTAAGGCAGGCAATGTAGGCGTCGTCGGCCTGGATGGAGAGATGTTCGATCGGCCTCATCTCATCCGGTCGAAGAAGCTGGTCGCGCGCGCCGACGAGTATGGCGTGAAGGACGACGAGCCGGAAAAGCCCGCCACCAAAAAGAAAAAAGCGGGAAAGAAGGGTTAGGCTTGAGTGTCGGCCAACAGCCGATCGTAGACCGGTTTGAGCATGCCTGGCAGGCAATAGATCGGAAACTGCAGGACAGCGAAGAACAGCCATGTGTCTTGCGGCACGCTCGTGCCGAGAGCTCCGATTGCCAACGCGATGTTCCGGCCGCCGGCCGAAAATCCGATGGTTGAGGCAAAGCTGCGTCCGGCTTTCCAGAAGAGAGCCGTCGTCACCGCTATGCTGGTCAGGCTCAGCGCCATCACAAAGGCAATGAATCCGAGCGCGTAAAGTGGATCCGCCAGCAGTCGCGCGCCAATGCCGTCCATAAGAGCGATGGCGAAGATCACCATGCAGATCACGTTCAGGCCGTCGAAGCTGGAGCTGAACCCGGTTATGCGCTCAAAACCGGCCCAGCGTCGTACGCCGATTGCGATGAGCGTTGCCCCGCCCACGAGAAGCGATAGCCGCCAGGCCAGTTCGCTTGCGGAGATTGTCGTCGCTCCGTCTGTCAGTAGCGCGGTGAAGAACGGCGTCACAATGGGATGTGCAGCGACGGCTGCGAGCAGAAAGCCCAGCGCCAGCGCCGGGTCGAGCCGCAGTAGATAGGCCAGAGCGGGAGTGGAAAACAGGGGGGGCGACGACGCCCAGAACACAAGCGCCAGCACCAGCCCGTTGGATAGCATCGATCCTGCGAAGGCAATTCCAAGCCCGAACAGGAGCGGCATTGCGAGCAGCGTCCAGATCAGACCGAGCACAGGCAGAAGGGGCCGGGAAGCGTGCTGTCGGGCCTTGTGGATATCCACCCTGATGATCAGCATCACCAGCATGATGAACACGGTCGGGGTCAGGGCCGGACGCAGGAGAGCAGCAAGATCGGCCCAGGCGAGGCCGACAAACAGGCTGATGGGAAGTATGCGCGTACCGTTAGCCCCAAGCCAGGGCAGGGGATTGGGCATCACATGTTGGCTGGGAGCCAGGTCGCCAGGCCCGGGAAGGTCGAAAGCACGACCACCGCGAGCAGCATGATCAGGAACATCGGAGCGGCAGCTCTCGCAATCATGTCCATATCCCGGCCGGTCATGCCTTGCAGCACGAACAGGTTGAACCCGATGGGCGGCGTGATCTGGGCGATTTCGACGACGATCATCAGGAAGACACCGAACCAGATCATGTCAAATCCGGCCTGCCGCACGATCGGTTCCACAACCGCCATGGTCAGGACAATCGAGGAAATGCCGTCGAGGAAACACCCCAGAATCACATAAAAGATCGTGAGGATGAGGATGAGCTGCCAGGCCGACAGCTGCATGGTGGCGATCCACTCTGCCAGGGCCCGGGGGATGCCTGTAAAGCCCATGGCGAGCGTCAGGAAGGCAGAGCCGGCGAGGATGAACGCGATCATGGACGAGGTCCGGGTTGCGCCCAGCAGGCTCTCTTTGAAACTGTCCCAGCTCAGCGAGCGTTGCGCGAGGCTCATGATCAGGGCGCCGACGACGCCAAGGACCGCCGCTTCGGTCGCGGTTGCAAGGCCCGAGTAGATCGCGCCCATGACAGCGCCGATAAGGCAGATGACCGGGAGCAGCTGGAGAAGGGCGGTCAGACGGTCGCCCCAGGTCGTGTTGGGATCCGCTTCTTCCGACGAGCCCCCTTTGACCAGCGACCAGACAATCACATAGCTCATGAACATGAGAGCGAGCACAATGCCCGGGATGACGCCCGCGATGAACAGCTTGGCGATGCTCTCGTTGACGGTCACGCCGTAGATGATCAGGGTGATCGATGGCGGGATCAGAAGACCGAGCGTGCCGGCGCCAGCCAGTGTACCGATGATCATGTTTTCAGGATATTTCCGGCGGCGCAGTTCGGGAATGGACATCTTCCCGACGGTCGCCACCGTTGCGGCGGAGGATCCGGAAATCGCGGCAAAAAGGGCCGAGCCGGCGATATTCACATGCAGCAGTCCGCCCGGCAGATGCTGCATCCAGGGCTGCAGGCCCTTGAAGAGATTCTCTGACAGCTTGGTTCTGAAAAGGATCTCGCCCATCCAGATAAAGAGCGGCAGGGCCGCCAGCGTCCAGGAGGAGGATGCCGACCAGATCGTGGTCGCCATGGCATCGCCGACCGGCCGGCTGGTGAACAGCTCCATGCCGACCGTGGCGACGCCGATCAGCGACAGGGCGATCCAGATGCCCGATCCCAGAAAGAGGAAGAGAACGGAGAGGAATATCAGTGTGAAGCCAATTTCAGCCATGGGTTATTCGATCTTTGCCCCTTCGGCGAGATCCGGAGTTCCGGTCGCAATTGTTTTGATCAGAGCATGCACGACGGTTATGGCCATCACGGCTGCACCGAAGGCCATGAGGCTTTGCGGCATCCACAACAGCGTGGCGTCCGCACCTTCGCTCTTTTCCTCGAACTTGTATGAGAACCAGGTCATCCGGATAAGAAACCAGGCCAGATAACAGGCAAAGAAGCTCGCAATGCTGAGACACCACAGTTCGAGCGCGAACCGGGCTTTTCCCGTGAGCGCGTTCCTGAGCATGACCACTCGGATGTGCCCGCCTTCCCGGAAGGTATAGGCCAGAGCGAAGTAGGCCGACGCCGCCATGGAGTAGCCGGCATAGGAGTTCAGACCGGGGATGAAGATGCCAAGGAGCCGACTGACGATCGAGGTGATGATGAGCAGGCCGAGAATGACGAGAAAGCAGGCGGCGATCACACCGCAATAGAAATAGAACCGGTTAAGACCGCGGTCTACCGCGGTGAAAATGGAAGACATCAAGCGGTCCGCCTATCCGGCAAGATGTTGAGGGGGGCAGGTAGAAAACCGGGGCCCGAAGGCCCCGGCAATCAATCACGAGAAGGCGATCTTACATCTTCTGGTAAGAGTCAATGACGGATTTGCCCTTTGCGCCGGCGCGCTCAAGCCATTCCTTCATCATCGTTTCGCCGATCTTGCGGAAGTCGCCGGCCAGGTTCTCACCTGCCGGACCAACGACCATTCCGTTCTTGGTCAGCTGTTCCTTGTACCAGTCCGCAAGTTCGGAAGCCTTTGCCCAGCCGCGGTCTTCTGCGGCCTTTGCCTTTTCTTCAACGGTCTTGCGCGTGGCATCATCAAGAGCTTCCCAGGCCTCGATATTTACGATCACCATGTTCTTGGGAAGCCAGGCTTGCGTGTCGTACCAGTACTTTACGTGCTCCCAGATCTTGCGGTCATAACCGGTCGAGCCTGACGAGATCATGCTCTCGGCAACGCCGGTTGCGAAGGCCTGGCTGAGTTCGGCCGCCTCGATCTTCGTCGGCACGGCACCCATCAGCTGGGCAAGCCGCGAGGTCGCGGCGTTGTAAGCGCGGAACTTCAGACCCTTCATGTCGGAAGCCGAGTTGACTTCCTTGTTCACGTAAAGGCCCTGCGGCGGCCACGGCACGGCGTACAGCAGCTTCACGCCCTTAAGCTTGAGGATCTCCTCCATGGCCGGCTTGGAAGCCTCGTAGAGCTTCTTGGCGTCGCCGAAGGAGGTGGCCAGGAAGGGAAGGGCGTCGATCTCAAAAATCGGGTCTTCGTTACCCAATGCCGAAATGAGCCGCTCGCCGATGGGCGCCTGGCCCGTCCGCACGGCGCGAAAGATCTCACCGCCCTTGAAAAGGGACCCGCTGGCATGTGTAACGATTTCCAGCTTGCCGCCGGTCGCGTCGGTCACTTCCTTGGCGAATTGCGCTGCGTTTTCCGAATGGTAATTCGTTGCCGAGTAAGCGAGCGGCATGTCCCACTTCTCCGCCAGCGCCGCATAGGTTGTGCCGAGGCCGATCACAGCTGCTGCGCCGAGCAGTCTGGCGGTCTTCAACATAGCAATCATCAAATTCTCCCAATTCTGGTTGCCATTGTCATGTCGCGTCTCCGCGAACGATTTCGAACGTTGCCGACCACACCCACTCAAAATGCCCGGTAAGTAATGATCGTATGTGTGTTCTGGATGCCCGGCACTGAATGCACCTTCTCGTTGATGAAGTGGCCGATGTCCTCCCCATCGCCCAAATAAAACTTCACCAGCAGATCCCAATCCCCAGCCGTCGAATGTATTTCCGACGCGATCTCAGAATCCGCAAGTGCCGTTGCAACCTCGTACGCTTTGCCCAGTTCGGTCTTGATTTGAACAAAAAACGGCGTCATCGCCACCTCGCATCATACCGCGAACCGGGAACTGAACTCACCGGGATGCTACCACACATCCGTTACCACACCCATAACGCGGTAAGTGGCACGAATCCAAGGGATTCGCGAGGATTTCCAAGCTCTATAACGGGGCCACGTAAGCAATAGCGACAATTTTTGTACCAATTGCGGCTCGGCAACGGGCCCCCGTACGCTGAACTATATCGGATCGCCGATCTCCGCACCGCCGGCCTGGCGAATAATATCCGAGGCGCCGCGCAAGTAAGGATGGATTTCCAGAGCTTTCTTTATTGCCGTCAGTGCCGCTGCATTTTCCCCTTTCTGCAGCATGATCAGCGCTGTACCGGACAGGGCGCCGAAATGCCTCGGCTCCAGGGCCAGTGTCCTGGCAACGTCCTCGAGTGAGGCATCCAACTTGCCGGCTACGTAAAGCGCCGTTGCACGGAAGTTCCAACCCTCAGAATATCCGGGCTTCCTCTTCACCACTTCATCGGCAACGTCGAGCGCTTCGCGCATATTGCGTTCGCCAAGCGCAATCCGTCCCTGCCGCATCAGCAAGTCGATGTCGCGATCGCCCGACATGTACCAGGTTTGCCAGATGCGGCCCTCAATGGCGATCGCCGCGCGCTCATTCTTGGCGAGTTTCAACTCTGAGAACAGGTTGTTCAAAACGTCCCTGGTGTCAGCGTTGGCCGCGAATGTACCGGCGATCGCTCCCAGCCCACTCAAAAGTACGACGACAATTCCGAACCTCAGGTTCCGCATGGAACTCCACCTCCTTGGTTGCCGGCAAAGTTTAGTCCGCGGAAGGGACCGTGGTCAAAACACATCCTTCGGCAATCGCGCCAGCACCCAGAGTCCGAGGGCCTGAACCTGATCATCACGGCCTGACAGCGGTCCGGGCCGATGGAGGACGGAGGAGAGTGCTTTCTGCTGACGCTCGAGAATGTCAACATCCTCCCGGGCAACAGTTTCCCAGCGC
Source organism: Pseudomonadota bacterium (assembly GCA_039030315.1). Lineage (GTDB taxonomy): Bacteria > Pseudomonadota > Alphaproteobacteria > Rhizobiales > CAJQND01 > JAAEUE01. The sequence goes on along the minus strand of JBCCEL010000106.1, from coordinate 566 downwards.
TCATAGTATGGTTCAGCTCTCCGCTGGAAATCTACAGTTTCAATTGTATTTTCTGGAAAGCAGCCGCCCACTTCAAGCACGGAGTGATCATGTGCAACAGGAAGCACGTTAAGCCACCACATGCAGTCCTGCGCCACGGCAAACTGGCAGGTGGGATGGATGACCGTGAAGTATGTTCCCTGGCGGGCGTCATCATCCAGTCCGGCTATGGGGTCGAACGGAGGAGGCGCTCCAGGCAGAGTCGCAATCGATCTTCGGCTGAGGACCTGAATGCAGATCCAGTTGCCCCGGGTTGGCAGGGTTCTCGAAGTTTGGGCGCCAACACTGTCCCGATGAACCGTACCGGTGTGGTAGGTTTCCATTGCGTTCTCAAGCAGAAGTTTCCAGTTGCATGCTACATCCAGCGTGATCTTCCAGGTGCATCGCATGTCAGCCAGTTTGTGTGTTGCCATTCTTTCCGGCAGATCCCCCAGGTGCTCGCCTAGTCCAGGCCCTTCAGCATTGAAGTTGAGGAAGATGAAGCCTTGCCAAGTCTCCATCTGCACCGGCACGAGCCCGTTTTCAAC
>JBCCEL010000105.1:0-17002 GCA_039030315.1 Pseudomonadota bacterium | reverse complement strand
CGAAACATATGCCCGGCCGGCCGGTGAGCTTGCCGTGGGCCTCGGCCATATTGGCCGCTGACGCCTCGTGACGGCAGGTGATGAGCTGAATCCGATCCTGCACATCCGCGAACGCATCCAGCGCCGCCAGATAACTTTCCCCCGGCACACAGAAAACGTGCGTTGCGCCATGCACGATCAGCTGATCCACCAGAATCCGTCCGCCGCTGCGCATATTTGTAGCTACAGTCATTTTTCTTTCCCTGAAATTTACGCCAGCCTCAATGGGCATCCTCAAGCATCATGTGCGCGCATTTTTCGCCAATCATGATGGCCGGGGCATTGGTATTTCCGGAAACCACGGTGGGCATGATCGAGCAGTCCGCCACTCGCACCCCCTCCACACCGTGCACCCGCAGCCTGTCATCCACGACCGCTCGACGGTCATTGCCCATGCGGCAGGTCGAGGTCGGATGGAATATCGTGTTCCCCTTTTCCCGGGCGTAGTCCAGGAGAGCCGCGTCCGAGGCGTTCTCGTCTCCCGGCTCCCGCTCCATCGCGACATATCTTGCGAACGCCGGCGCCTGGGCAATACGCCGGACCATCTTCAGCCCTTCAACCATGATTTGGCGGTCATATTCGGTGGACAGGTAGTTGGGCGAGATGCGCGGATGTTCCGCCGGATCGGCGCTCCTGATCATCACCTCACCGCGGCTCTCCGGCCGCAACTGGCAGACCGAAATGGTGACCCCGGGATAGGGATGCAGTTCGCCCCCGAGCTTCGTCGCGCTGAAGGGGATGAAATGAACCTGAGCATCCGGCGTGGCTGATTGCGGCAGGACCCTCGTAAAAACCCCGACATGGCCCGCACTGAAGGTCATGGGCCCGCGCCGGAACAATGCGTATTGCAATCCGATCCAGGCGCGCCTAACCAGATTGTTGACATCGTCATTCACCGAAATGGGTCGGTTCAGCTCGTATACCGCCCGGGCCTGATAGTGGTCCTGCAGATCCCGGCCAACCCCCGGACTGTCGTGCAGCACTCCGATGCCAAATCCCGTCAGATGTTGTGCCGGGCCGATACCTGACAACTGCAGGAGTTGCGGTGAGTTGATGGCGCCGCCGGCCAGCACCACTTCGCCCCTGACCCTGGCAGTTTTTTCCTCCCCGTTCTGGAGATACCGCACTGCCGACACCCTCTTGCCGTCAAAGTCCAGCTTCTGCGCCAATGCATCCGTTTCAATGCGCAGATTTGGGCGGTTGCGGGCAGGATTGAGATACCCAACAGCGCTGGAGCATCGCCTTCCATTGCGGGAGGTTGTTTGGAAATTTCCAACTCCTTCCTGTACCGGGCCGTTAAAATCGTTGTTCGCTGGAATACCCGCCTCCTGAGCCGCGGCAATAAACGCATCGCAGATTTCGCGCTCATCGCGGATATCTGACACCTTCAATGGGCCTCCGGTTCCGTGAAGCGCATCTTCACCCCGCTCCTGGTCTTCCGACTTTCTGAAGAATGGAAGCACATCTTCATAGCCCCAGCCGGCGTTTCCCAACTGGCGCCAGTGATCATAATCTTCCTTCTGTCCCCGGATGTAGACGAGCCCATTGATCGAACTGGAACCGCCGAGCACCTTTCCGCGCGGCCACAGTATGCTGCGTCCGCCAATGCCTTCATCTGGCTCGGTCTGGTAGCCCCATGAAAGCGGCGAGGTCATGTTGCGGTAGTACCCAATGGGGATATGGATCCAGAGGTTCCGGTCCGCCGGACCCGCTTCAAGCAGAAGCACCTTGTTGCCCGGACGCTCCGAGAGCCGGGCAGCAACAGGACAACCTGCCGAACCTGCTCCGACAATGATGTAATCGTAGGTCTCGCTCACAGCAGTAACAATCCGCAATCCTTCGCCGCGCCAGCGCGCGGCTTCCGGTGCAACTGTTTCACCCCGCCCCAATTCTGGCAACAGCAAAGGCCAGGGATTGCGGCGATGGCGCAGGCATCGAGGGGACATCCGGCCCCTGAACCTGTGGCCAAAGCCTTCCGCCGGAACCTGCGGATCCCGTTCGCGAAATCTGTTTAAAGGCCGCGGGTTATGGAGAACTTGGTCTCTCTTCGACAATCACCGTCGAAACCGTGCCCGCCCTTGCTCGTGCCAAGTCAAACTTTGCATTGCACTTGGGTTATCTTCCCGGTCAATCTGCATTGGGCGCGAGTTCCGCGGCCCAAGGCCGGTGACAACCGTTTCTTGACAAACTTCCCCGATCACGACCAATAGACATACTATTTCAGCTGAAATAAATTGCTTGGTTTGCACCGATTCCTGTCGCCATGATGACAAAATTGCATGCCAATCTCAGATGGAAACATCGCGATAAACGCATCGATCCTAGGACTGAACATTTTTGTTGCGGAATATTGAATTTTTTTACCATCAATGATAAGTAGAAAAAGCTTCGGGGGAACGATGTACAGCTATTCGCTCAAGCGTAAGCTGCGTCGCCAGTGCTTTGAGAGGCCGTTGGGGAACGAAGCTGAATCGCAGTTGAACTGCGGATTGAGAGGTGGTGTGCGGATCTTCCCGCATTCTGTCGGATTTGGTGACTCAAGAGGATAGCGATCACATGGAACATGAGAATAGCGGCGTAAATCCTGAGCTTATTGAATTGTCGGCCGAGATCGTGGCCGCCTATGTCAGCCACAACGTTGTACCGGCGAGCGAATTGCCGCAGCTGATTTCCGATGTTGTCGGCGCGGTCTCCGCCACGCAGACTCAGCCCGAAGCCGAGAAGGAGGCCCCGACGCCGGCGGTTTCCATCAAGAAGTCCATCACGCCGGACTATCTGATCTGCCTTGAAGACGGCAAGAAGTTCAAGTCGCTCAAGCGGCACCTGCGGACCCATTATGATCTTTCGCCGGAAGAATACCGCGAGAAATGGGGATTACCGGCCGACTATCCGATGGTGGCGCCAAGCTATGCCGCCGCCAGATCTGAGCTGGCCAAGAAGATGGGACTGGGCCAGAAGGGCGGACGCCGCAAGCGCCAGTAACCCGGGCTGAAGCCGCCGCTCACTCGCGAGATTCCCGGCGCGGGCTGACCGCGTATCTGCTAGATCCAATCTGCCTGCGCCCGGATGACCCGCAGAGCCTGTTTTCCCGCCGGGGCTTGCATCCGCTTACGTCCGGATTCATAAGCATGTCGGGGCCAATGACAGGTGATTCGGAAGGACGCGAGCCGGTGAAGGTGCCAACAACCGCTGCATTCCGTTCCCAACTCGTGACGGCAGAGCAGCGGCAGTTGTACGACTATTGGCAGGAAAAGCGGGGCAAGAACCCTCTCCCCGCGCGCGCCGACATCAGTCCTGCGGATTTTCCGAGGCTGCTTCCGAACGTCTCGCTGGTGGAGCCGGCTGCACCGCCGGCAGCGTTCACAGTGCGCCTTGCGGGAACAAAGCTGCGGGAAGTCTATGGCCGTGAGATCACCGGCATTCCAGTTCATGAGCTGGAACCGGAAGCGCAACCGGTCTACTGGAGCGGAATTTACAACCAGGTCGCAGAAACCCTTTCACCAGCCCAGGGCGTCGTCCGCGCTCCCGCTGCCGGCCACGACCATCTTGTACAGTTCTGGCTGCGGCTGCCACTCGGCACAGCCGACGGCAAGCTGCAGATGATCCTCGGGCTCGACCTCTTCGTTCCGGCAACGGAAATGGCCGAACAGCAGACTATCTGCGCCTGAGTTTAGATCAGTTCGAGAACAGCCACTGGCTTGCCCGCCCACACGACCTGGCGGTCATACCAGATATCCGCTTTCTGCATCGGCGGAACGACCGTGAATCTGCCGGCCTCTCCCCGGATAATGCGGCCGAAGACCAGATCTTCTTCGGCAAAGGCGACCACGGCATCCAGTCCCAAGGCATTATCGATGTTCCGGCCCTCCAGCATTTCAACCGCAATGTAGGCGCCCGCACGAAAGGTACCGACAGGTTCCTGCGCCCAGAAAACGAGCGGATTCCGACAAATTGCCGGGTCTATGAGAATAGTATCGCGATGCTGTCCGGACGGCGCTGAAATCGTCCCATCTCCGGAGATGACCCCCCTGATCTTGCCGGCGCTCCGCCCGGGCTCGCCAAACAGGGAAACTGGATCGACCCCGAAAGCCTCGCCAAACTTCTCGAGCCAGTCCGTGGACACTGTCATGTTCTGCGTTTCGAGGCGCTGAACGGTCTGGGCAGTTGTACCGATACGTTCGGCCAGGTCCTGCAGCGTCCAGCCCTTCTCCCGTCTGATTTCCCGTATACGCGTTTCCATCTCTTATTCCGCAATATATCTGACTTAAAGCTACCATATACCACGCATTTTGCAAAATATCACGCATTTCGCAAAAATCAGTTGACATTGGAATTTTTTCTCTATAGATTGTCCGAAACTACCGGGGATCAGAAATGCACAACGAACGAAAGCGCATCAGGCTTGCGGTTTCCCGTCTGGTCGAGCCGGGCGCAGTGCTAAGGCAGATCGACAATCGGGAGTGGGGTGTGTTCTGCAAACAGTCCCCACCGGACAAACCTGCTCTCAGGCTGGACGTTTCGCACGTGCTGGCCATGCGGTCATCGGACTTTGTCCGCCTCGAACGTGACGGCTCAGCCAGACTGACCGATGCTGGAAGAGCGTGGCTCACGCGCCGGGAAGCAACGGCGGACGCGTTTTTCGCACAGCATCAGGATTGCAGCATCGAGCATGTTCACAGTGCCGATGGAAATCTCGAAACGGTCACCGTCAACAAAGCAGAGAGCCCGCTCTACTGGCTGCGCAGCAGAAAGGACAAGTCCGGGGCTCCTCTCCTGACCGAAGCGCAGTTCCAGGCGGGTGAGCGGCTTCGCCGGGACTTCACGTTTGCCCAATTGCAGCCCAAAACTACAGCTTCCTGGTCGCTGGCCAGCGGTCCGGCCGGCCGGCGCCGGCGTCACGGCTCTCGCATGAATCACGAGCAATCAGCGGCAGAGAGCAATCTCGCTGCCCGCAGCCGCTTCAACGCTGCTGTCTCGGCAGTGGGACCAGAGCTTGCGGATCCCTTGATCGAGGTCTGCTGCTTTCTGCATGGCGTTGAGGAAACCGAGAACAAATTTGCCTGGCCGAAGCGCTCCGGCAAGCTTGTACTGCGACTCGCCCTTTCCGCTCTTGCCCGCCACTACGACGATCAGGCCTCAGGCAGCGCAAGCCCGCCTCGCCTGTCCGGAACACTGTCAGAGGGCTTCCGTCCCGCAATGTTCCCTGGTGAATAGCGCCCAGGTCATCTCTTGAGCAACCTTCGAGCGGCCTGGCCAACAAAACCGGCATCAGCGTCAAACCGTTGCGGCCACCGCTGCGTTCGCGTCCGCATGAATGCGGTTGACCATGGAGCGCAGGCCGTTGGAGCGTTGCTGAGAGAGGTTTTGCTGCAGATCGATCTCTTCCAGCATCGCATAGGCGTCGGTGCCCGCAATCTCGGCTGCGGGCCGGCCTGAATAGATGGAAATCAGAATGGCGATGAGCCCCTTGACGATGAGAGCATCGCTGTCGCCGCGGAAGGTCAGGACCGGTGCTCCGGACTGCCCCCCGACCGAAGTCACCAACCAGACCTGACTGGCGCAGCCATTCACCTTCGTTCGCTCATTGCGCTCAGCATCGTCCAATTCGGCAAGTTCGCGACCAAGTTCGATGACATAGCGGTAGCGGTCCTCCCAGTCATCGAGGAAGGAAAAGTCATCAACGATTTCACTATAGTCGCGCATGGTCTGGAATACGGCATCTGACCTGGAATGGATGCCGGAGGTCTTAGAGACTGCAGCGCAGAGTGTCGAGCGAGAAAAGGATGCGCGCCGTGGGGCGGTGAAAGGGCAGGACAACGCCCCACGGCGGCAACGCAAGAGCCCGTCATGCAGGCTCAATCAGAAAGAGGGTTAGCAGTCGCGGCGTGTTGCGGGCGTGCTTACGAGTTTGAACGGGATTTCGGGTCCGACCAGTCCGGGAGAACGTCCTCAAGCTTGAGCGTGTTCCCGGCACCGCGCGGCTTGTTGACGTTGGCGGTCTTCAATGACACCTCATCGATCAGGTGGTCGAGATCGCTTCCCGCCACTAGATCCCCTGCATTGCCCGATGCGCCCGCGGTCGCGGGCGCGACCAGATTGGCGTCCGATGCCCAGTGATAGATGAGACGCACACCGTTCTTGGCCTTGGCTTCGAACAACTGCAGCATGGCGCTACCGGTTTCGCAAACCCCGGGCTGACGCGAGCAGAACTCAGAAACGTCTCCTGCCGTCGAACTGGCGGCTGTCACCATTTCCTGCGCCGTAACCTTTGCCGCTTCGACCGGCTTTCCGCCGCCCGGCGTATTGTCATTTCCGGCAGGCAGCAGAATGATCACCGCCGATACCCAAAACGCTGTTCTAAGAATCCCCATCGATTTGCCCTTTCGTGAGTATGGAGGAAGATCTACCAGCGCCGGATTTCGGCCGGCTAAATCGCGAAAACCAAATTTGTCTAAAGTTTGAATGATTCCGGGTCCCCGAACGGGAACTGAGTTGGAGTTACTAAGGCCTCGTTAACGATACCGGAGCTAGAATCGCGGTTGACCAGTATGCGCCGCCGAAACCGGCGCCCATCCACCGCACTTCGACCCGGACACCGAGATCCATGGACGATATTATCGGCGAGCAGCGAAAAAAGGCCTTCATTCCGATCTCTGCAAGCCTGCTGACGCTGGCCATCGGCGTGGCGGTCAGCTGGAACGCGCTGGACGGTCAGGTTCCTGACCGCCTCCCCATGCACGTGCTAGCCAAACAGGATGATCGGTCTGACACGGTCGGTTCCATTGGGGATTTTCTGAGAAACGGCGGAACGGTCACTTCATCCGTCCATCCCAAGTTCAACGCGGACGTGGAACTCATCCAGAAGACGCTGAAGGACCAAGGACTCTACGCCAGCAAGGTTGATGGCGTCTCCGGTCCCGCTACCGAGACGGCAATCCGGGCCTATGCCCGGGAGAATGGCATCGCCGGAAAGGGCGACCTGCGCCAGGCTGTCCTGGAACACATCCAGTATAACCGCCAGCTCAGAGACGCCATCAAGATCACCACCAAGCCCAAGGCCAGCGCTGTCTCGCAGACTACGGTCGGGCTGATCCAGACCGGGCTGTCGGAGCTGGGTTACGATCCAGGTCCGGTAGACGGCAAGATGGGACAGAAAACCGAAGACGCAATCCGCGACTTCCAGCGCGACAGAGCACTGATTCCAACGGGCGAGCCGTCCGGCGAGCTGCTGATTGAGCTGCGCAAGGTCACAGGCCTCACAAGCCTCAAGGGTTCCTAGAGGACGTCCATGCGCCTGAAATCTGCGCTTTGGGTCTCAAGCTATCTGAAGCGCGTCAACCAGGCCGGTGCTTTTGCCGCGATCACGAACCGCGGCGACGAAAGCGCCGGGGCCGTATACCTGAAGATCAACCGGCTTGACGGATCGGTAGACTTTTACGCCCCCGCCCTGCCAGGTATCGATGCAACGAGCATTTGGCGTCAATGGGAGCTGCGCAAGTCGGCAGCACCCGAACCCGAGATCGACGCGTGGCTCGGCAAAGAAAAGACCATGGATCCTGATCTCTGGATCGTAGAGGTGGAAGACAAATCAGGCCGATGCCACCTGCTGGACGAGGAATTGGTGAGCATCGACCCCTAGCCTCCACGCATTCTACAGATTTTAGCCGTTTTTTAACCCTGATGTCGCTGTAATGCTCGAGCAACAAAACAGTTGGCATTGGGGTGCACGAAGGATGCAATCCGAGGAGCAAGCTGAAATCATCGTCTTCCCGGTAGAGACCGGACGGGTGAAGCGCAAAGGGCGGAAACTGTCATCCGCTCAGGTCATCATTTTTCCCGGCGTGCGCATCGAAAGGCGCGAATACTCCCTTGGTGACCGTCTTCCCAAGAAGCCGCGCAAGATTTCCGCAGCATCAGACAAGTCCTGAATTTAGCTGAACTGGCTGCAATCAAACGCTTTTTCAGAAGCCATGCAGCAGACGCATGGCTCATATGACCTCCAGCCTCTAGCGCGACTGCGCGCACTTGAGCAGTATCTGGTCATACCGCGGTGCTACTCCCTCCCCTATGACGCGCCGCCGGTTGCGGCCAGTCCCCTCACTCCTGGCCGCATTAGCCCCAAAAGGGCGCCCCACCCGAGCCGGACCCCTGCCAGGGTCCGGCTTACGGGTTTTCCGGGGAACTGTTCTCGCTCAGCGATAAAGCTTGGTGTCGGGCAGGTTCATGTCTTTGTAGAGATGCGCAACCTGCTCTTCGTAACCGTTGTAACGCAGCGTCGGGACACGCTTGTTGGTGCCCAGAATGCGCTCGGATGCCTGGCTCCAACGGGGATGCGGCACAGCCGGGTTCACATTGGCCCAGAACCCATACTCATTTGGCAGTATCTTCTCCCAGAAACTGACCGGCTGTTCCTTGGTGAAGCTGAACCTCACGATCGACTTAATCGACTTGAACCCGTACTTCCATGGAAGGGCTAGCCTTAGGGGCGCGCCCATCTGCTTGGCGACCGGTTTGCCGTAGGCGCCGGTAACGAGGAAGGAGAGATCGTTCGCCGCCTCCTCCATGGTCACCCCTTCCACATAGGGCCAGGGCAGGCTTCTGCTCCAGGAAAACAGCGGAGGCTTCTGGCCTGGCGCAAATTCCGGGTTGTGAAACGTCTCCATCATGATGAACTTGGCCGCTGACGTCGGCTTTGCGACCTCCACCAGCTTTGACATGGCAAACCCGGACCAAGGCACCGTCATGGACCATGCCTCCACGCAGCGGTGCCGGTAGAGCCGTTCCTCGATCCCGACCTTGCGGATCAGCTCGTCAATGCCGATGGTGAATTCCTTTTCGACTTCACCGTCTATGCGGATCTCCCAGGGGCGGATCGGCAGTGCCTGGGCAGCCTCGGCGATGCGCTTGGTCGAGCCGAACTCATAGAAATTGTTGTACTCCAGATTGAGTTTCTCTTCGGTGATGGCGCGGTCGAGCTTGTAGGCTTCATTGCGCTTGGCCGGATAGAGATCAAGGGTCGGATCCTGAGCGGCTAGCGCACCGCCGAGGCCACCGAAATAGGAGGCGCCGATCGTGGCCGCACCAAGCCCCATGCCTGTGAGCACCTGCCTCCGGTTCCAGAAGACGTCCTCCGGCGTCGCCTGTGCTTCTGGCAGTTCCCAGTTGTGGATGGTCTTGATCAGCATTGTTCCGTGTCCTGCAGAATTTTCCGTGAGGCACATTATGTGGCAACGATGATCACCACCAATCACGGCTGTGTTAGTGCGGCCCGGTCTCCGGCTCGCCCGCCAGCGGATAGCGGTGCTGAAGCGTGTCCTCGCCGCCAATGGGGGTCTCGTTGCGTTCCAACTGCAAAGGCTGGTTTTTCAGGGCCTCAAGACCCGGACCGGCCATGTGCAACCGATCCTCGATCCTGTTTTCCGCCCAGGTAAGGAACGTCCCGGCCGTTTCCGGGTTGAAGTCCTCCAGGTCGAGTTCGGCAATCAGGGCCCGGGCGGTGCGCGCATCATTCGCCTCCCCGAGCTTGTCCTGCATCTGTTTCACCAGATCTAGATAGGCTTGCGTGCTCTCCGGATCGAACAGGGACTGAAAGAACTCCACCGCATAGCGCGCTTTCTTGGCGTCGATCCGCACCTTGTGCATGTCCTCAAGCACACCTTCCCTGACAGCGGCAATCCCGGCGAGCAGATCACGGTGGGCCTTGGCAATTGCTTTCCGGGCAAAGGGCTCGATCGGTCGAGCCAGAGCATCACCCCCACTCTGCTCCAGCTTCCTCAACCAACGACCGAACCTTAGCAGCAGGCGCGTGTAGCGCCGGCTGACGAGAACTTCAGCAGCCTCGAGACTATGTTCGCGCCGCCGCGACTTGGCCCTCGTCTTGAGGCGTGCGATCTCTCCAGCCCCGATATCAGCAGGGCCTACAAGTTTCAGGGTCTCGTCCAGGAAGACATGCCAGTCCCGGGCCGGGCCCGTGCTCTGCTGGATCCAACGCAGCTCGCCATTATAGGCCTTGCGGCCTTCATAAGGCAGCGCCTTCTTGAAGGCGCGCAGCGCCGCGCGGAAGCGCCTGATCGCCACCCGGGTCTGATGGATTCCATTGGGCTGCCCGCTGAGGGCGGCTGCTTCGTTCTGGAGCAGATGACCCATTATGTTCCGGCACGCAGCCTGTAGGCCGTCGCCGACAGTCATCCCGCGATCCAGAACTGTCGGTTCCGCCTTGGCATGTTTCAGCCCTGACGCATCGCCGGACAGCGCAAAACCTCTCGCCACAAGCGATTGCGGCTGGAGGCGGACATCATAGACCTGCAACAGGCGGAGAGACACATCGTGGAGAGCCAGACCGGCCTCTGCCTTGTGCGAAAGTTCCGCCTCGCAGAAGTCCTCCAGAAGCACTTGACCGTTACGGTCCTCAGTCTCGATCTGCCCCCGCATGATGTACAGGAAAAGAACGCAGCCTTTCGCCTTGAGTTTCAGCTCATGCCGCTCCTGCCGAAGGGTGAACACATGCTGATAGATGGAACCGGATCCGTTCTGCGCCGAAGGGTTTGCCTCTGCCTCCAGCAGGTCCAACTGCAGGCACTGGCGGCGGACAGGCCTTATCCATTCGGGCGCTGTTCCGATCTGCTGCAAAGCATGCCGGTCAGCATCGCCCCCTTCCTGGACGGAATAGGCAACTCCCGATTTGAAGAAACTCAGTCCCGGTGTGTCGTAGAACCGTTCCACCGAGCGCCGCACGGAGCGGCCTGCAACCTTCGCACCGGCAATGCGCTTGCGTTGCAGCAACCGCTCTGCAGCTTCGGGCGTAAGACGAAATCGGATGGCGTTGCTGACAGTCATTGACGGTTCTTAAGTCACAGCCAGTCCTGCTTGTCACCCGGCTGCCAATGTTTCGGTTACCTGCACCAAACTTAAGGGCAGCGGACACGCAGGTGAAGGGCTACGCGGCAACGTTGCTCAAACGGGGATGCCGGGCACCCAGACGTAACCGTCGTCGTCGACGATATGAGCTTCCCGCTGCCCATGCGGCTTGTCTACGGCGCCCGACAGAACGGTCCAGCCACCGCTGCGGGCTGCTGCCTCGGCTTCATCCGGGTCGCGGCCATAGAGGCGAAGTTCGGCGCCTGCGCCGCGAACCTCCACGTCCTGGATCACGCCTGTCATTTCATGATCGCGGTAGGTGTGATCCGCATGGAGCATCCATTCCGAGCTCCCCGCCTTGACGACGGCGAAATCGGGGTCGGCATACACAATTTCCGCGTTCAGTACATGCTGCTGAAACTTGACCGCCGCGGCGACATCGCGCACCAGCAGGTTCACGCCGATACCCTGCTTCAGTGACCGGCCATACTCGTCTGCCGGCATCCAGCTGTCGCCCTCACGCAGTTTCATGCGATCCTCACATCCTGCGCTCAATCATCATTTTCTTGACCTCGGCAATGGCCTTTGCCGGGTTGAGACCCTTCGGGCAGGCCTTGGCGCAGTTCATGATGGTATGGCAGCGGTAGAGGCGGAAGGGATCTTCCAGATTGTCCAGGCGCTCGCCGGTGGCCTCATCGCGGCTGTCGATGAGCCAGCGATAGGCCTGGAGCAGAATGGCGGGACCAAGATACCGGTCACCGTTCCACCAATAGCTCGGGCATGAGGTCGAACAGCAGGCGCACAGGATACACTCATAAAGACCATCCAGCTTCTCGCGGTCGTCATGGGACTGCAGCCATTCCTTGCGCGGCTCGGTGGTCTCCGTCTTCAGCCACGGTTCGATCGAGCGGTGCTGCGTATAGAACCGCGTCATGTCCGGCACCAGATCCTTCACCACAGGCATATGCGGCAACGGATATATCTTCACCTGCCCTTTGATCTCATCCAGACCCTTGAGGCAGGCAAGCGTGTTCGTGCCGTCAATGTTCATGGCACACGAGCCACAAATGCCCTCCCGACATGAGCGGCGGAAAGTGAGCGTCGGATCGATCTCGTTCTTGATCTTGATCAGCGCATCCAGAACCATCGGGCCGCAATTTTCAGTGTCAACCTCATAAGTGTCCACCTGCGGGTTGTCCCCATTGTCCGGATTGTACCGGTAGATCTGAAACGAACGCGTGGTGCTCCCGCTTTGCGCGGGCCAGCTCTTGCCGGCCTTGACCTGACTGTTCTTGGGAAGGGTGAGTTGAACCATGCTGCCTCAGCTTTCCGTTTTTTCTATTTTCCCCGGCAAGCCCGCGGTGCTTCTTCGACAAACTTCCTTGCCTTGAGCGTCTGGTTGCCGGTGAGTTCGCCCTGCTTTTTCTTTATGCCCGGTTTATCCTGCTTGACGTAGAGCACGACCATTTCGAGTTCATCGGCGCTCAGGTCCCGCCTTGCAGCCTTGATGATGCAGTCGCAGCCGCTTTCCTTCATTTTCAGGCTCGGGCCACACTTCTTGTGCAGATACTCATAGTGGTCTTCCGCCGTCGCCGCGGCCACGGGGCCGGCAGTGAGGAGTCCCAAGACTGTAAGTTTTGTGAGCTTGCGCACTGTTGTTCTACCTTCAGGTCCATTGGTGTGGCCCCCCGGGCCCCGAAAGCCTCTCCTGATCCGCTATCCGATGCCGCACGCGGCCGGAGCCCCGCTCATGAAAGTCATCGCGTTCATCATCTCGTTTGCGTTCAGCGTGCCCTGAACCTTCGCTATGCCATCCCGGTCACCCTTCACCGCAACAACGACCATGGACAGCTCCTTGTCGCTTAGTTCAGCCCGGGCCTTCTTGGCGATGCAGTCACAGCTTTCCGCCGAACCGTTCAGCTTCGCCGCACATTCTGCCCGCAACACCGTGTATGGGTCCTCTGCCTGAACCCCGGTTGCGAAGACGGACAGAGCCGTGAGCGCCACGATTGCAAAGCAGGATTTCCGGGCCATCAGTACACTCTGGCCTTTGGCTTGATGTAGCTGATGTCATTGGTCATGGTGAAATCGTGCACCGGACGGTAGCCGAGAATCACCTTGCGGGCATCCTCATCGGCCCAGGCCAGGGTGTGCTTCATCCATTCCTTGTCGTCCCGGTCCGGGAAATCCTCCCGGGCATGCGCACCGCGGCTTTCCTGCCGGTTCTGCGCAGAATCCATGGTCACTGCGGCCTGTGAAATCAGGTTGTTGTACTCCAGCGTTTCCACCAGATCGCTGTTCCAGATTAGCGAGCGATCCGTCACTGCTATATCGTCCAGCCCACCCCAGACCTCGTGGACGAGTTCGTGGCCTTCGTCCAGGATCTCGCCGGTGCGGAAGACAGCACAGTTCGTCTGCATGGTCTTCTGCATGTTCAACCGGAGCTGGGCCGTTGGCGTGTCGCCTTCGGAGTACCGGAACTTGTCCAGCCTGGCGATAGCATCCTCGCCGGCACCGCTCGTCCAGTCCGCGTGAGGTTGGTTCGGTTCCACGACCTCGCCGCATCTGAGCCCTGCGGCCCTCCCGAACACCACCAGGTCTATCAGAGAGTTGGAGCCCAGCCGATTGGCCCCGTGAACCGAGACGCAGGCCGCTTCGCCAATCGCCATGAGACCACGCACGGTCTTGTGCGGATCCTTCTCGTCTCCGGCGATCACCTCACCATGATAGTTCGTCGGGATACCGCCCATGTTGTAATGCACGGTCGGCAGCACGGGGATCGGCTGCCTGGTGACATCCACCCCGGCAAAGATCCGTGCGGATTCGGAGATTCCCGGAAGCCGTTCAGCCAGAAGATCCGGATCGAGATGGTCGAGATGAAGATAGATATGATCCTTCTCCTTGCCGACTCCGCGGCCTTCGCGAATCTCGACCGTCATGGAGCGCGAAACCACATCGCGCGACGCCAGATCCTTGGCGGACGGCGCATAGCGCTCCATGAAGCGCTCGCCTTCCGAATTCGTCAGGTAGCCGCCCTCGCCACGTGAGCCTTCCGTAATCAGACAGCCCGCGCCGTAGATGCCGGTGGGATGGAACTGCACGAACTCCATGTCTTCCAGAGGCAAGCCAGCGCGCAGCACCATGGCATTACCGTCACCGGTACATGTATGCGCGGAGGTGCAGGAGAAATAGGCACGTCCGTAGCCGCCGGTAGCCAGCACCGTCTGATGAGCCTTGAATCGGTGGATCGTCCCGTCCTCCAGGCACAAGGCCATGATGCCCCGGCACGCCCCCTCCTCCATGATCAGGTCGAGAGCAAAATACTCGATGAAGAACTCGGCCGAATAGCGCAGCGACTGGCCGTAAAGAGTATGGAGCATCGCATGTCCGGTACGGTCCGCCGCTGCGCAGGTGCGCTGGGCCGCCGGCCCCTCGCCGTACTCGGTGGTCATCCCGCCGAACGGCCTCTGGTAAATCTTGCCGTCCTCGGTCCGTGAGAACGGCACGCCGAAATGTTCCAACTCGTAAACAGCTTCCGGCGCATTGCGGCAGAGATACTCGATAGCATCCTGGTCGCCGAGCCAGTCGGAGCCCTTCACGGTATCGAACATGTGCCAGCGCCAGTCGTCAGGCCCCATGTTGCCAAGGGATGCGGCTACGCCGCCCTGCGCCGCCACCGTGTGTGAGCGGGTGGGAAAGACCTTTGAGACACAAGCCGTCCGCAAGCCGGCCTGCGCAGCACCTAGCGTCGCCCGCAGGCCCGCGCCGCCGGCTCCGACGACAACCACATCGTATTCATGATCAATGATGTTGTAGGCTCGGCCATTTACGCCAAATGCGCCATTGCCGCTCGAGCCGTTCGCTTTTCCGTTCGTTGCCATCACGACCTCAGGATGCAAATCCAAGTTTTAATATCGCGTAGCCACCGGCCACGGCCATACATACGCAGAAGAATGTGTTCGCGATCAACGCGGCGATCTTCACACCCTCATTGTGCAGATAGTCCTCGATAATCACCTGCATGCCGAGCCGCATGTGCCAGGTGATCGAACCGACGGTCAAAAGCAGCAGGATCACCACGAAAGGGGACCCCAGTAGGGCGGCCACTTCTGCATGCGGCTTGCCCACCGCGTTGAGAAGAACCACCGCGAACCCGATCACAAGCGGCACGTTGGCGATGGCCGTCAGCCTCTGATGCCACCAGTGCTCGGTGCCGTCCTTTGCGGACCCGAGTCCGCGGACCCTGGAAAGGGGAGTGCGCAGACTCATGTCACTTCATCCCGTATGCAACGATCCACAGCAGGATCGTCAAGACAATCGACGCGCCGAGCGAAAGGCGCGCCATGAGTTCAGTTGTGGGCAACTCGAAGCCACGGCCTGTATCCCAGACCAGATGCTTCAGACCGCCCAGCATGTGGTGGATCGCGGCCCATGTGTAACCGAAAAGGATCAGTTGGCCGAACCAGGAGGCGAAGAAGCCGTTGACCTGCTCAAAGTAAGAGCCACCGGCCGCCGCCGCCACCAGCCACCAGACCACGAGCACAGTGCCGAAATAGAGTGCAGCCCCTGTCATCCGATGCACGATCGACATCATCATCGTCAGCATGGGGGTATAGATCTGGAGGTGCGGCGAAAGCGGCCGCTCGCGGGGAATTTCGGAGTCTGTCATTTTTTTCTCGTCTCGCGGCATATGCGGTCATCATAGGCAAGTATCGCGGCGCACACAATTCACGCCTGATTGCACGGCAGCCGCGGCTACCTCGGCATAAGCGCCCAATAGTCCAGCTCCAGAATCACTCCTTCGTCGTAGCCCTTTTCCGCCGGACCAGGAAAATCCGCGCACGGCCGGTCGTTCGTTGCATAGGATCTAAGTCGCAGCGCACCGACGTCACTGCGACCCGGTATCTCAGCCGCCTCGATGATCTCCGTCCAGGCAAACACGGTTCCCCCGGCAAACAGGGGCGCCACATGGCGCCCGCCGTTGATCGCCGCGATGTGAAAAGCATTGCCAAGGCCATTGAAAGTCAAGGCACGCGCCAGGGATATGACATGACCGCCATAGATCAGACGCCGGCCGAACCGCCCCTGACCCTCGGTAAACTGGTTGAAATGCACCTTGGCAGTGTTCTGGTAGAGCCTCGTGGCGAGCATATGATCGGATTCCTCAACCGTCATACCGTCCACATGGTCTATGCGCTCCCCTGCCTGGTAGTCGCTGAACCGGTGGACCGACCCGCTCAGATCCGTGTTCCAGGCTGAAGCCCCGATCACGGGGCATCCGTTTCCGATCTCTGCGACGGGCACCGAGCCCTGCAGTTCCGGGACCACCGGTTCCGGCGCCGGCGAATTCTCATCGCGCTTGCGCACCATGACCCAGCGTACATACTGCAGCACGATTTCATCGCGCTGATTGCGCCCGGTCGAACGCACATAGACAACGCCGGTCTTCCCGTTGGAGTTTTCCTTCGCGCCGATCACGTCCGACCGGGTGGACAGAGTGTCGCCGGGAAGAACAGGCTGCAGAAACCGGCACTCTGCATATCCAAGGTTGGCAACCGCGTTTAGGGAAACATCAGGCACCGTCTTGCCGAAAACGATGTGGAACACCAGCAAGTCGTCGACCGGCGCCTGTTCATAACCGATCGACCGGGCGAATGCTTCGGACGACTGAACGGCAAACCGGCTGCCATAGAGCGCGGTGTAGAGAGACACATCGCCCGCGGTGACGGTCCGGGGCGTTGCATGAACAATCGTCTCACCAACTGCAAAGTCCTCAAAAAACCGGCCCGGATTGGTTTTGCTCATGCCGCAGCTTGCTCCTGGTTCCTGATAGCTTCGGCGATGGCCGCCGTCCGGCGCGCCATTTCCTCGTGCAGGCGCTCAACCATGACACCTTCGACCGTGATCACGCCCTTGCCGGCATTCTCCGGCTGTTTGAAAGCGGCGATCACTTTTTCCGCCCAGTTGACCTCATCTTCGGCCGGCGAGAAAATCTCGTTACACGGGGCCACCTGGCCTGGATGAATGAGCGTCTTTCCGTCCATACCCAGCGCCCGACCCTGCTCGGCTTCCGCGATGAGTCCAGCTTCGTCGCGGACGTTGTTGT
>JBCCEL010000104.1:0-17003 GCA_039030315.1 Pseudomonadota bacterium | reverse complement strand
TCCGGCGGCCAGAGGCAGCGTGTCGCGCTCGCCCGGGCACTCGTCACGGAACCGGAAATCCTTCTCCTGGATGAGCCGCTTTCGGCGCTGGATGCCCACCTCGTCATCCGGATGCAGGGTGTGCTGACCCGGTTGCAGCGGGAACTTGGCATCACCTTTGTCTACGTCACCCATTCCCAGTCAGAAGCCTTTGCCATGGCGGACCGGGTGGTCATCATGGGTGATGGCGAGATTGCGCAGATGGGCGCCCCGAAGGACATCTACCGGACGCCCGCCACCCGTTTTGTTGCGGAGTTTGTCGGCCGCAACAACATACTGACGGGCGTTGTGAAGAGCGTTCGCACCGGCGTGGCCAACGTGGAAGCACAGAGCGGTGCCTTCAAGGTTCCGGCGGGGGAGAACACGAAAGCGGGTGCCGGAGTGAGCTTCTCCGTTGCCGCCGACTACGTCCACGTGTCGCCGAAGAAACCGAAGGCGGACAACGTGGTTCCCTGTTCCCTGATCTCCGAGGAGTTTGTCGGCTCGGTCGTCACGCTATTCCTGGAGAGTGCCGACGGGACGGAGTTCAAGGCGCAGGTCCAGGAACGCGAACTTGCAAGGATCGACCTCAAGTCGTCCGACACGGTCTATCTCAGCTGGACGAAGGACAGTGCACATGTCCTGGGAGACTAGCGCATGATCCAGAACCCGATTCCCTGGCCCGATGGTGCCCAATGTGCTTGTGCGATCACCTTCGACATGGATGCCGACAGCCTGATCCATGTTGCCCGGCCCGAAGACAGCTACAAGCGTCTCTACCCAATCTCCATGGGCCGTTACGGCCCAACGGTGGCTATCCCGCGCATCCTGGACACCTATGAACGGCTGGGCCTCAAACAGTCCTTCTTCGTTCCCGGCTGGTGCCTCGAGCACTATCCCCAAACGATCGAGCAGATCCTCAAAGGTGGCCACGAGATCGGTCATCACGGCTACATCCATGAGGATCCGGTAACGACCGATGATGCGCAAAGGGAATGGTTCGAGAAGGCGCTCGACAGTCATCAGAAGATCTGCGGGAAGAAACCGCGCGGCTACCGGGCGCCCGTCTACAATGTCACCAACACAACGATCGATCTTCTGGTCGAACACGGATTTGCCTATGACTCATCGCTGATGGCCGACGACATCCCCTACCTTATGAAGACCGATGCCGGTGAGCTGTGGGAGATGCCGGTGCACTGGGGCACCGACGACTGGCCGCCTTTCGCCCATTACGATGAGATCGGCTACATGATGCCCGTCCGGAGCCCGTCGGCTGGTCTCGCGGGCTTCTGGGAAGAGTTCGAAGCGCAGTACGAGGCCGGAGGCTTCTTCATGCTCATCGTCCATCCGTTTCTGACGGGCCGTCTCGCCCGCTGGCGCCTTGTGGAACAGTGGCTGACGAAAGTCCTGGCGGAACGGAACATCTGGTTTGCCACGCTGGGAGAGATTGCCGACCATGCACAGTCGCTGCGTGCCGCTGGAACCCATGCACCCCGTGTTGAACGGCTGCCCTATTTTGACGGTCCCGTTTCCTGAGAGGGTAACCATCCGGACAAGCCTGATCCTGCGATACAAGATTATTTGTGCTATGCTTTCCCCGCAGCGTTGCAGCAAGAACAGCAAAAATCACCGAGCCGCGGCGCCAAGCATAGCAAATGCCCGGTGCGTAGCGTGATCCCCGGCCGGGCCGATTGTCCTGGGAGGGTTGAGGAATGGCGCGCAAGAATAGCAACGGTAAGTCGAAGTCAGCGAAGAACGGCCTTAACGGCAGTGGCCAGAAGGTTTCCAATGAGGCCTATGAGCAGGTTCTCGCCAGGCAGCAGATCGAGTTGGTCAAGTTGCAGGAATGGGTCAAGCACACGGGCCACCGGGCAATTGTCATCTTCGAGGGCCGCGACGCGGCCGGCAAGGGTGGGACAATCAAGCGTATCACCGAGGCACTCAATCCGCGCATCTGCCAGGTGGTTGCCCTGCCGGCGCCGACGGAGCGCGAGAAGACCCAGTGGTACTTCCAGCGCTACGTGGCGCATCTGCCGGCAGCAGGTGAAATCGTGATCTTCGATCGCTCCTGGTATAACCGCGCGGGCGTTGAGCGTGTCATGGGATTCTGCGACGAGGATGAGTACAGTGAGTTCCTGCGCAGTTGCCCGGAATTTGAGCGGATGCTGGTGCGCTCAGGAATCCAGGTGATCAAGTACTGGTTCTCCGTAAGCGATGAGGAACAGGAACGCCGGTTCCAGAGGCGTCTGACCGACCCGACCAAACGCTGGAAGCTCAGCCCCATGGATCTGGAGAGCCGCAAGCGCTGGGTCGACTATTCACGGGCCAAGGATGCCATGTTCGCTCACACAGACATCAAGCAGGCGCCCTGGTTTGTGGTGAGTTCGGACGTGAAGAAGCACGCCCGCCTGAATTGCATCAGCCATTTCCTGTCGATGATGCCATACGAAGATCTGACACCGGAGCCGATTGTGCTTGAAGACCGCCCCCCGCAGGAGGGCTATGTCCGCCCGCCGATGGACGATCAGACGTTCGTGCCGGAAATGCACCTGAAGCATCTTTAGCTCACAGGCCAGCGTCCTCATACCGTTGGGCCAGGGTCTCCGTGCGGGTTCCCGGGAAGCGCTCTTGAGATCAGGCTCCACCCAGCGATCGCATCTTGCCCCGGGTTGACCAGCCGAGTTGTGCGTCGGTCTCCACCGCCCCGGGCCTTGCCTTCCGCAGGCGCTCAAAAGCACTTTCCGGATCCTCGCCACGCTCTACCATGAGCCTGAGGGCAATCATTCCGCTCCGGCCCAATCCGCCCCGGCAATGAACAAGCACGCCTCGCCTTGCGTTCAAGATCGCATGAAGACGCCCGGAGAGGCCCGGCCACATGGCAAGACTTGCGCCTTCGAGCACCCCGAAATCTTGCACCGGAAAATGTTGCCAGTCGATACTGCTCGGCCGCAATAGTGCGCTCAAATGGTCCTGTGCCAGACAGTCCGACTCCGACAGTTCCAATAGTGTGAGAACGATCGCCGGCCTCCAGGCGATGATCTGACTCACATCTTCTTCCAGCGGTGAGTGAAGGCCCGGCAAGTGGCAAATGCCGATCCGGCCGCCACCGGCAAGATCAACTCTGCAGATCCTGAATCCGCTCAACTCCTTTTCTCCCGGTCTCAATAAGCTGTTGGCGAGGCGGTCTTGTGCCGAAACTGAACAGTTCCGTAACACATCCGTCATAGACTCATTTCATCTGGACCAGCTGTCAGTTTTTCGTCAAACTGAGGGTTTTCCCAAAACTGTTCAGTGCGCGGGAGAGGAGTATGGCCATGAGTGAACAACGGCCCATCGTATTGACGTCCCATCCGCCCACCGGCGACGCAAAGCCGACGGCGGTGATTTGGGGTGCGGCCTCGGCACGCGAGAGGGGGCCGGTGATCGGCAGCTTTCACGATGCGTCCAAACGCAATGTAGTCGGTGCCCATTCCGGCGCCTACGGGCTCTATCGTGCGCTGGCCATTGCTGCCGGCACACTGGATCCGGTGCACCGGCCCGACCTCACCAATACGGCGCCGTCTGCCAGCATCGGTCCTCACGCGCAATGGGGAGATCCCGACAAGATCGTCTCCATTGACCCATTTGGTGGAATGGTCTCCGAAGCTTTTGCTCGGGAGCTTGATGCTGGCCTTGCAATCCAGCCGACGATTGCGATTACCCGGGCAAGGATAAACCTTCCCGAATTCCGCCACGCCCTGGAAGAAGGACGGCTTACTCCGGACGGCACCGTGCTGACCGAAACGGGCGAGGCCAATGTTACAAAGGCCGCGATCGAGCCGGTCTGGCATCTTCCAGGGATTGCCAAGCGCTTGGAGCTGGATGAGGGCGAGTTGCGCCGCGCACTTTTCGAACACACAGGGGGCATGTTTCCCGAATTGATTACCCGCTCGGACCTCAAGGTTTTTTTGCCGCCGATCGGCAACATCACGCTTTATATGTTCGGTGACGTGGAAAAATTCGGCGACCGATCCATACCCCTGACTTGCCGTGTCCACGACGAGTGCAACGGCTCTGACGTTTTCGGCTCGGACATCTGCACGTGCCGGCCCTATCTGACCCACGGCATTGAAGAATGCGTGAAGCAGGCCCAAGAGGGTGGTACCGGGCTTATCGTCTACAACCGCAAGGAAGGACGGGCGCTGGGGGAGGTCACCAAGTTTCTCGTTTACAACGCGCGCAAGCGCAATCCTGAAGGCGATCACGCCGGTGCCTATTTTGAGCGGACCGAATGTGTGGCCGGCGTTCAGGATATGCGCTTCCAGGATCTGATGCCGGATGTCTTCCACTGGCTCGGGATTTCCCATATCGACCGTTTCCTGTCCATGAGCGATATGAAACATGATGCGCTCGCGGCTCAGGGCATCACTGTAGGTGAGCGCGTGCCGATCCCGGACGACCTCATTCCGCCGGACGCCCAGGTCGAGATGGATGCCAAGAAGGCGGCCGGCTATTTCGTCAACGAGACGGTGTCGACGCCCACGGATCTCACCAAGACCCAAGGCCGTGCCCTTGACGACTATTAGCGAGCCGGAACATACGAGCGAGGCAAGCCGGGCCCGCTGGCTCCTGACACCGGAAGCGGTCCGTTCGCGTTGCGGCCGAATCCTGCGGCGAGCCGAAGAGGGTGCGCTGCCACACTTTTCCTTAAACCGCGACCGGCTCGACCCTTGCGCGGCTTACGTCGCTGACACGATCCGGCAGAACTATCCGGACCTGGAGATTCCGTTTCACGCCAGATGGCGCCACTTCGTCGTGCGCGGGAACGACCGCTGGGCTGCGATGGCCGATAGAGAAGCGTGGGAGAGAAAGGAGAGGGCCCGCATTGCCTTCGATCTGGCGATCACCAGTGTCCTTCTCGATGCCGGCTCGGGGCCGCACTGGTCCTACAAGGATCGATCCGGGCAGGTCCTTGCCCGGTCAGAAGGTCTCGCGATTGCAAGCCTGGATGCCTTCGAGCGGGGTCTGTTTTCCGGTAGCCCCGCCAATCCCTTTCGCGCCGATGCTCAAGTTCTGTCTACGCTGAGAACCGATGATCTCGCTTCGGCGTTCCAGCTGTCGGCAGAGAATCGACTCGCTGGTTTGGAAGGCCGGGCAGATCTCATGCGCTCCCTGGGGCGAGCCCTGCAGTCGCGTCCGGACCTCTTCGGCGGGTCAGGACGCATCGGCAACCTGGCCGATGTGCTTCTGCAATTGGGGCCGGCCATTGAGGCCCGGGACATTCTGATCAAGGTTCTGGACGGACTGGGCTCGATCTGGCCTGGGCGTTCGGAACTGGCCGGCCAAAACCTGGGGGACTGCTGGCGGCACTCCGGCATATCTGCCGAAGATGGCCTTGTTCCCTTCCACAAGCTTTCTCAATGGCTCAGCTATTCACTCATCGAGCCTCTTCAGGACGCCGGCATTGAGGTGCGGAACATTGACGGTCTGACGGGTCTGGCGGAGTACCGTAACGGAGGATTGCTGATTGATCTGGGCGTGTTGAGCCTGAAAGATCCGGAGATGCAGGAGTGTGCGCACGCGCCGGGCGACGAATTGATCGTTGAATGGCGTGCCCTGACGATCGCACTGCTTGACGAACTGGCAGAAAGGGTTCGCGGTTTGCTGGGACTTTCCTCCGAGCACTTTCCGCTCGCCAAGGTGCTGGAAGGGGGCACCTGGGCAGCGGGCAGGCGCATCGCTGCGGAAAAGCGGCCCAGCGGGGGACCGCCGCTCACCATCCAGAGCGACGGCTCTGTCTTCTAGGGCTGCAAATACCGCCCCATGGACAGAGTCCGCCCCAAACAGTCAGGGAGCGCGACCGGAACTGACGCTGATTTGAAACGTATGTAACTGCCGGGCCGCTGGATTTCGCGACTCGCCCGTGTATTATCGGCCTCGGAGAGGCGTTGGAGATTCGAGTTCTTGGGAGAATGACTATGCGCATTTGTGTGCTGAGCCGGTGTTTTTCCGTCTGGTTTCTTGCTCTCTTTCTGATTGCGCCGTTTGCCGGTGGCGCAGTGGCAATGGACCTGCGCCAGGCGATCGAAGCCCGCATCGAGAGCGGGGAGGGCGGCGGCCTCGGCGATGATGACGACGAGCGCATGTTGCGCGTCCACGATTTCTACCGCGAACGCAACTTTGCGCCGATCTGGACAACTGACAGCGGAGCGGCGGACAAGGCCAGAACACTCATCCAGCTTCTGCACAACGCCCATCTCGAAGCACTGCATCCCAACAGTTACCGGGCTGATATCCTGCGTGATCTGATCAGCGCCTCGGACGCTGAGACTCTGTCTGCGCTGGAACTGGTTCTGTCCAAGGCGCTGATTGACTATGGCCGCGATCTTGGTTCGGGCACCGTGGTGCCGAACAAGGTCAACAAGGACGTCTTTATCTTTCCCAAGGGGCCAACGCCCGAGGGCCTGCTCGCCCGCGCGGCGAACACCGACAATATTGCCGGCCTCGTGGAAACGCTGAAGCCGCAAACGCCAAACTATGCGCGGCTGCGGGCCGGCCTCGCCCGCTACCGCGAATGGGCGCAGCAGGGCGGCTGGGGAACCGTGCCGGACGGGGAGGTGCTGAAGCCCGGGATGGAACAGGAGCGCGTTCCGGCGCTTCGTGCGCGAATGGTTTCCGGCGGTGATCTTCCGCAGGACAAGGTCGCCGAGAGTGAAGCTGCCGGCAACACCTACGACCCGGTGCTCGTGGATGCGGTCAAGCACTTCCAGTACCGCCACGGGATCGATCAGGATGGCGTCGTCGGCCCGGCGACCCTGGCGTCGCTCAATACGCCAATCGAAACGCGCGTTCGCCAGATGGAAGTGAATATGGAGCGCCGGCGCTGGATGGAGGATGACCTCGGCGAGCGCTACATCTTCGTCAATCTTGCCGACCAGTTCCTTAAGGTCGTGAAGAACGGAAAGACGGTGCACACAGCGCTGACCGTGGTGGGCAAGACCTATCACTCCACCCCGGTGTTCTCCAAGAAGATGAAGTACATCGTCATCAATCCGTACTGGAACGTGCCGTCTTCCATCGCCCGCAAGGAGTATCTGCCCAAGCTTCGGCGCGATCCGGGATATCTCCTGCGCCAGAACATTCATGTCCTGCGCGGCGGTTCCAAGGTTGATCCCTATGCCGTGAACTGGAGTTCGGTTTCCAGCGCAGCTTTCCCGTTCAGGCTCCGTCAGGATCCGGGCAAGAAGAACGCGCTCGGGCGCATCAAGTTCATGTTCCCGAACCGGTTCAACGTCTATATCCACGACACGCCGGCCAAGAGCCTGTTTGCAAAGTCAAAACGTGTCTTCAGCCACGGCTGCATCCGGGTGCAGGATCCGCCCAAGCTTGCTGAAGTCTTGTTGCAGGACCAGGGCTGGTCCCTGCCGCGGGTGAAGAATCAGATCACCTCCGGCAAGAAGCGCATCGTCAATCTGAAGAAACCGATCCCGGTCCACATCACCTACCTGACGGCATGGGTGAACAAGGACGGCTCGGTCCACTTCCGTGAGGACGTGTATGGACGCGACAAGAGGCTGTCAGCCGCGCTGGGACTGAGCTTGTAGGAGCTATCCGCCGGTCACGGGCGGGAAGAAGGCGATTTCCCGTGCGCCGGCAATCGGCGCATCAAAGGTCTGGTGGCTCTGGTCCACTGCGGCCCTGATCGCGGCCTCATCCTCGAAGGCGTAGGCATATTCTTCGCCGCGGCCCTTCAGCCACGCCACCAATTCACCGATGGTTTCAATCTCCGCCGGCGGATCAATCTCTTCGGAGGCGCGGCCCACTTTCTGTCGAACCCAGGCAAAGTAGAGGATCTTCACGGGGCCCAAACCTCAGTCTTCGACAATGTGTCCGACACCGGCGCGGAAGTAATCGTAGCCGGTGTAGAGGGTCAGGATGGCCGCGACCCAAAGGCCGGTGACGCCGATTTCGGAATTGTACGGGAGTATCTTGTCGCCCGCAGTGCCGGCGATCAGGAATCCGATGGCCACCATCTGGATCGTTGTTTTCCATTTGGCGAGCTGGGTCACGGGAACCGAAACCTGCAGCTCGGCCAGAAACTCTCTGAGGCCGGAGACCAGCACCTCGCGGCACAGGATGATGATGGCCGCCCAGATGTTGACGCCCTGGATCGTTCCGTCCGCAACAAGCATCAGGAGTACGACCGATATCAGCAGCTTGTCGGCAATCGGGTCGAGCATCCTGCCGAGCGACGACTGAAGATCCCAGATCCGCGCGAGATAGCCGTCAAAGAAATCAGTGATACAGGCGGCGACATAGATGCCGAGTGCGATCCAGTGCGCAAGATCGCTGGGATAGAACAGGCATGCAGCCAGAGCCGGTACGGCCGCGATCCGGCCATAGGTCAAAAGGTTTGGCAGCGCCGTCACAAGCCGGCTGGAGTCGCGTGTGAAACGCCGCGAGACTTCCTTTCCAGCCATGTCCGTCATTCTGCGCCCTCGTGAAAGTGTTCGTATATCTGCTTTGCCAGTCCTTTGGATATACCTTCCACAGACGAAAGATCCGTGAAGCTGGCCCGGCTAACTGCGCGCGCTGACCCAAAATGACGCAATAACGCTTTTTTCCGTCCCGGTCCAATACCGGATATCTCATCCAGCGGATTTGCGCCAATGGCCTTCTTGCGGCGTGCACGATGCGTGCCGATGGCAAACCGGTGCGCTTCATCGCGCAGCCGTTGGATGTAGTAGAGCAGCGGATCACGCGGCTCCAGCATGAAGGGGGCCTTGCCGCCAAGGTGAAAATGCTCCCGGCCTGCATTGCGGTCGGGCCCTTTGGCGACACCTGCAAGCGCGACATCCTCGATACCGAGTTCATCCAGCACGCCCTGAGCGGCTGAAAGCTGGCCCCGGCCGCCATCAATCAGCACAAGATCAGGCCAGGGGGGAATTGCATCGGGATCCTGGTCACCAGCCTCCTCGCGGCTGCCCTGTTCCTTGAGCAGGCGCGAGAAACGGCGGGTCAGCACTTCGCGCATCATGGCGAAGTCGTCACCCGCCGAGATGTCTTTCGATTTGATGTTGAACTTGCGGTACTGGTTTTTCAGAAGCCCTTCCGGGCCGGCGACAACCATGGCGCCGACCGGATGGCTGCCCTGGATGTGGCTGTTGTCGTAGATCTCGATCCGCTGAGGAAGCTCAGCCAGTTCGAAAACCCGTTGCAGGCCCTGAAGCAGCTTGGCCTGGGATGAGGATTCCGCCATCCGGCGGCCAAGAGCTTCACGGGCATTCGATGCTGCGTGATTGACCAGCATGAGCTTTTCGCCGCGCTGAGGTACGTTGACTTGCACACGTCCTCCGGTTTTCACGCTCAGGGCGTCTTCGAGAAGAGCCCGTCCCGCGATATCGAAAGGCAGCAGAATCAGCTTCGGACACGGTTTGTCATCATAGAACTGTGCAAGGAACGCCTCCAGGATCTCCTCGCGGGTATGGCTCTTGTCCGCTCTGGGGTAGTAGGCGCGGTTGCCCCAGTTCTGCCCGCTGCGGAAGAAGAAGACCTGGATACAGGTCTGCCCGCCCTCATCGGCGATGCCGAAGACATCTGCTTCTCCGACCGTCTGCGGATTTATGCCCTGATGTGACTGCACATGGCTGAGCGCTGATATGCGGTCCCGGTAACGTGCCGCCTGCTCGAAATCCAGCACCTCGGCCGCCGCTTCCATGGACTTTGCTAGCGAATCCTTGACCCTCTGGCTGCGGCCCGCGAGGAACTCCATCGCTTCGCCCACCAGTTCATCATATCCTTCCTGGGTGATCTCGCCGGTACAGGGCGCAGCACACCTCTTGATTTGGTAGAGCAGGCAGGGCCGGTTCCGGTTCTCGTAGACCGAGTCGGAGCAGGACCGCAGAAGGAACGCGCGCTGCAGCGCATTGATCGTCCGGTTGACGGCCCCGGCGGATGCGAACGGGCCAAAATAGTCGCCCTTGAGATTTCTTGCGCCCCGGTGCTTTCTGATCTGGGCGACGGTGTGTTCCTTGCTGATCAGGATGTAGGGAAACGACTTGTCATCCCTCAACAGGACGTTGAAGCGGGGCCGAAGCTTCTTGATCAGATTGGCTTCCAGCAGCAGGGCTTCGGCCTCTGATGCGGTCGTGACGAACTCCATGGAGGCCGTCTGCAGGATCATGCGCGCGATGCGCGTGTCGTGGCCGACGAGGCGCGTATAGTTCTGCACACGCTTCTTCAGGCTGCGCGCCTTGCCCACGTAGAGCACATCCCCGGCCTCGTTGAACATGCGATAGACGCCGGGCTTGTTCGGCAGCGTCTTGACGAATGCCGCGATGACCTCAGGGCCACGTGGCTTGGCCTTCTCGTCAGGTGCCGGCTCTTCAGCTTCGGCAGCCGGGGTGGACGTGTCGATGTCGTTGTTCATTCCTGGCAAATGTGGTGCAAAACGGGGTGGGCCTCAATAGCTGTCGCCGTCCAGCATGTCGCCGATGCCGCCGAGAATCGAGCCCTCACCGGTGCTGCGACCACCGGTTTGCGGCATCGAGGCATACATGCGCCCGGCCAGCCTCGAGAACGGAAGGCTCTGTATCCACACTTTTCCAGGCCCGGTCAGCCGGGCAAAAAACACCCCTTCACCGCCGAAAATCATGGATTTGACCGATCCAGCTCGTTCCAGGTCGAAGTCCACCGTCGGCGTCATCGCGGCAACGCAACCCGTGTCTACATGAAGCTGCTCGCCGACCGCCAGGTCGCGTTCGACCAAAGTACCGCCGGCATGGACGAACGCCCAGCCGTCCCCGTCCAGGGTCTGCATGATGAAGCCTTCGCCACCGAACAGACCGGTCATGATCTTCTGCTGAAAATAGATGCCGAGAGAGACCCCGCGCGCCGCACAAAGAAATGCGTCTTTCTGGCAGATCAAGCGGCCACCCAGCTGATCCAGCTTCATCGGTATGATGTGTCCGGGATAGGGGGCGGCAAAGGAAACCCGCGCCTTGCCCTGCCCCTGATGGGTGTAAACCGTTGTGAACAGGCTCTCCCCGGTGATCAGGCGCTTGCCTGCGCCGACGAGTTTGTCGAACAGCCCGCCGCCGGAACCACTTGCGTCCTCCGAACCGTCGCCGAAGACGGTATCCATAGTGATCGAGGCGTCCTTGAACATAAGGCTGCCCGCCTCGGCGACTGCGCTCTCGCCGGGATCGAGCTCGATCTCGACAAACTGGCTCTCCGCACCCTTGATCTCGAAGTCAATATCATCAGCGGTTCCGGCGACGCGATCGTGCCGCGCAACAGGGACATTTGGGACAGAGCCGAAGATTGCCATGAATGCTCTCCTTAGCGAGGGCGATATTGCCTCGCTTTTCCTACTTGATTCGCGGGATTTCCCGCTGCTAATCGAATATTATTCGTAAAATTCGACCGCGCATGCCGGCATGGATTGCCAGTGATTGCGACGGAAATATGAAGGCGGTGCAAAGCAGTGTCCAACGAGCTTGCCAATGTCGAACAATCCCTGAACCATGGCGATGCCGAGCAGGCGCTCGCGGATGCCGAAGCTGCGCTCAGCAACAGACCAAACTGGCCTCGCGCGCACATGCTGGCCGCGTCGGCGGCGAGCCGGCTTGGCAAGGATGACGAGGCCCGTCGGCATCTCGTGATCTGCAGAGATACGCTCCGGCACATGCCGGAGAACGTCGAAGCCCACCTGACCATTGCGGCTCTATACACGGCGATCGAGGATTTTCAGGACGCGCTGGAAGTTCTTGAGCCGGTCTGGCAGACGGTCGGCGACACGCCGGAACTGCTCGACGCTATCGCGGTCAATATGCATCAGGCCGACCGGGTCGAGGAAGCCGTCGAGGTCTACAAGAAACTCCTGAAGCTCGAGCCTGAGAACCTGAATATCCACCACAACATTTGCGCCGCGCTGCTCGCCATCGGCAAGGCAAAGCAGGCGGCAAGCTTCGCATCAAAATGGCTCAAACTGGCGCCGGGCGATACCGAGGCCATTTCGTTCCGTGCCGTTGCGCTGGAGGAAGCCGGCAACTTCTCCGCAGCTGCGGCCCTGATGGATTTTCAGAAGTTCGTCACGTCGGAGATTATCGAGCCGCCCGAGGGCTTTGGCTCGATCGACACCTTCAACACATCGCTAGAGATTGCCATTCTCAGCCACCCTGACCTGTCGACCCCGCCGGAAGACTCTCCGCACTATCACGACCCTGCCTTGAAAATTACGGATCAGATCCTCGGGCCGAAAACCGGTCCCATCGCCGATCTCGAAGCGATGATCCGCAAGGAGGTGGACGCCTACTATGCCGCCCGCACCAAGCCCAAGACCCATCCCTTTATCGGCGCCGTACCGCAGCAATATGAGCTGGTTGCCTGGGCGGCCGTACTCGACAAACAGGGCAACCAGGACGCACACATCCATTTTGATGGGCACTTGAGTGGTTGTTACTACGTCCGGATTCCCGAAGAAGTCAGTGCCGATGACAACGGCAGCGACGGTCTTGTTGCCGGCGGATTTGAGGTCGGTCGCCCACCACCCGAGTTCGGCTGCCGGAGCGACCACCGCCACCGGGTCATCAAGCCTCAGGAGGGTATGATGGTCCTCTTTCCCTCATACATGTATCACCAGACCATTCCGTTTGAGGCGAAGGAACGCCGCATCTGCGTGGCCTTTGACGTCATGCCGAGATAGGCGGCGCGTCCGCCCGCAGCCTATTGATTGGTCCGCCGGGCGATCCAGAAGGTGAGCTGGCCCACATGCGGCCTCTGGCTGTCCTGTTCAGCCAGCCAGCCGTGCCCGCTTTGCGTTTCGATCAGTCGCCTGACCCGCTCACAAGCTTGCTCGACTTCCGCTTCCGGCGCCATGGCCCAGATGGAGTCTCCTGCCCGCCAGTCAGGGTCCAGCGCACCTTCCAGCCGGAAATACGTGTCGCCCTGCATAACCGCTTCGGCCGGCACATGGCGTGCGATGATCTCAAATCCCGCTTCGTTGAGCATCTGCCGGAAGAGGGCGGTCGGGGCGATCCTGCGCTTGCAGACCTCCAGGCCCTTAGGGATCAGGCGGTTGTACCAGAAGCCGTCAGACAGCTGCCGGTGCGAACAGGCGTTGACCAGCAACAGGCCGCCTGGTTGAAGGACGCGCGCAGCCTCGGAAACGGCCGCACGATGGCCGCTATAGGCAAGATCCGTTCCGTCCTCCAGATGATGGAGCACCTGATTGATCATCATGGCGTGAAACGTCTGGTCCTCGAAGGGCAGGGCGAGCAGGGAGCCCTGCTCGAGCTTCACACGATCTCCGGCGACGGCTTCGCCCAGTTTCGCCCCGGCCTGGTCCAGCATGCCCTCGTTGAAGTCCACGCCATTAACGCGGGCGACGTGAGGCCAGAGGGCGGCGGTATAGTTGCCCGTGCCGCATCCGCCGTCGAGCAGGCGGATATCGGCGAGCGCAACGGGTGCGAATGTCGCCAGGGCGCCGAGCCAGATCTCGCAGGCTTCCGCCTTGCGCGTGCTGTCGTAGACCTTCGATGCAGAGGAGTAATCGGCAAATGTGCTCATTCAGGTGCCAGCGCTCCGGATTGCCCGCCATACCTTCTCGGAGGTCAGCGGCATGTCGATATGAGAGATGCCATATTCGGAGAGAGCATCGCAAACCGCGTTGACCACGGCCGGCGGCGCCCCGGTCGCGCCCGCTTCGCCTGCGCCCTTTACTCCCATGGGGTTGGTCTTGGTGGGCGCGTCCTGGTTGAGCCCCACCTGGATCGCGGGCAGATCATCGGCGCGCGGCATGCAGTAATCCATGTAACTGCCCGTCAGTAACTGCCCGCTCTCGGGATCATATTCGACACCCTCCAGCATCGCCTGACCAATACCCTGAACGGAACCGCCGATGATCTGACCCTCCGCAATCAGTGGATTGACGATGTGGCCGAAGTCATCCGTCACGGCATAGCCGACGAGATCCACCTTTCCGGTGTCCGGATCAACTTCCACCTCGGCAATATGAGTGCCGTTCGGATAGTTGAACGCTTCGCGCTCATAGCTTCCCTTGGTGGACAGTGAGGCAGGAATATCATCGGGTAGATCGTTCATCTCCTGCAGCGCGTTCTGGAGCTCCAGTACCGAAATGGACTTGTTCGTTCCCCTCGCGCTGAAGAGACCGTCGCCAAAGCTGATGGCATCTTCGTTCTCCTCCAAGACGTGCGCCGCCGCCTTGAGACCCTTCTCAATGATCTCAGCTGCAGTCAGATGCAGCGCCGTGCCGCCAATGGCCAGGGACCGCGAGCCGCCGTGTCCGCCGCCGCTGGCGACGAGATCCGTATCGCCCTGCACAAAACTGACCTTCTCCTGCGGTATGCCAAGACGGCTTTCGAGGATCTGCATGTAGGCGGTCTCATGGCCCTGGCCGGTGGACTGCGTGCCTGCCAGCAGGGTGACGGAGCCGTCGTCCTCAAAACGCACCTCGGTGGCATCGACCGGGTTGCCAAGGGTTACTTCCAGGTAGGTGGCCACACCAAACCCGTGCAGCTTCCCGTTTCTTGATGCCTGTTTCCGCCGCTTCTCCGCGTCAGCCAGACCTATGGTTTTCGCGGCAAGGTCAAGGTTCTGCTCGAAGGCGCCGCAATCGATTTCCATGCCGAGCGCGGTCTTGTAGGGAAATGAACGGATCAGGTTCTTGCGCCGGAGTTCCAGCCGGTCGATTCCGGTCTGTCTTGCGGCCATGTCGACCAGCCGTTCGATGATGTAGGCGGCTTCGGGCCGGCCGGCGCCGCGATAGGCGTCAACGGGTACGGTGTTGGTGAAGACGGACTTCACCTCCATCGCAACAGTCGGGATATCGTAGATCCCGCCCATGACGACCCAGCTGGCGCTGGTCGGGATGATCGTGGCAAAGCTTGAGAGATAAGCCCCCATGTTGGCGATGGTTTCTACCTTGAGCGCCGTGAACCTGCCGTCGGCATCAAGCGCCAGAGAGGTTCTGGTCAGGTGGTCACGACCATGGATCTCGGACAGGAAGTTCTCCCCGCGCTCAGCCACCCATTTGACCGGTCGTCCAAGTTTCCAGGCCGCCCACATGACCAGGACATTTTCCGGATAGACGAAGTTCTTTGCTCCGAAGCCGCCGCCCACATCCGGCCCGATTACGCGTATCTTCTCCGGATCGACCTTGAAGATTGCTGCGGCCATCTGGCCTTTCTGGGCATGAACCGCCTGGCCTGAGACGTAGAGCACATGCTGGCCGTCTTCAGCGTTCCAGTCTCCTATGGCGCCGCGTGGTTCAATGGCAGAGGGGGCCAGGCGGTTGTTGACGAGATCCAGCTCCACAACGTGAGCCGCGGCCTCAATTGCCGCGTCGGTTTTCGCCAGGTCGCCTTTGAAGAATGTGTAGCACAGGTTGCCGGCGCCCAGGTCCGGCCAGATCACGGGTGTTTCCTCGTCAAGTACGGTTGCAAGATCGGTGACTGGCTCCAGGTCTTCGAACTCGACCATCACCAATTCGGCCGCATCCTTGGCCTGTTGCCGGGTTTCTGCCACGACCAGCGCAATCGCGTCACCGACGAACCTTGCCACGTCGCCTGTAAGGGCATGACGTTCAGGATGACGGACGCCGTGCTCGTCCACACCATCAATGGCGGTGAGGGTAGGGAAGGGGCCGTAGCCCTCCTTCATGT
This sequence comes from Pseudomonadota bacterium, assembly GCA_039030315.1. Taxonomy (GTDB): domain Bacteria; phylum Pseudomonadota; class Alphaproteobacteria; order Rhizobiales; family CAJQND01; genus JAAEUE01. The sequence continues at coordinate 1,320 of JBCCEL010000104.1, read as the reverse complement.
AGTCCTCCGCAGAGAAGACGGCCACGACCCCCTCTGCAGCTTGTGCATCACTCGTGTCGACGCCAAGGATCTTCGCGTGGGCATGCGGGCTCCGCACCACCGCGGCGTGGCACATGTTGCCAAGCACAATGTCATCAAGATACTGCCCGCCACCGGTCAGGAAGCGCTCATCCTCGCGCCGCCGCACCGCCTGGCCAACTGCGAATTTCTCCATATCCTGCCTCTCGTTCGAATCTGTTCGATTAACGTCTGATCGCGGCCAGCCGGCTCATCAGCGCCGCCTTGTCCGCTGAAAACCCTCCGGCCACCCACCAGTCCTCAAGAGCCTGCAGGCATTGCCCCAGCTCCTGTCCTTCCTTCAGACCCGCTTCCAGAAGGTCTTTCCCGCGGACGGGGAACACCGGCTTTGACCAGGTCTGTGCTGCGGCGACCAATGCGTGCCACTTGTCGTCGTCTTCGGCGTCGTCGCTCTCTGCCCAGGCCAGCATCGCCCTATCGATAACAGCCTGCGATCCGTGCCAGTAGAGCAATGTTTGCCTTTCCGCATCCCGAAACCGGGGCGTCACTGGAGGCAGGGCTGCGATGGCGTCGAGCCTGTCTGCCGCTTCGTTGCTGAGCTTGAGAGCCTCCTGAAGCGCCCGGCCTGAGGCGGGTTGCGAAAGCGCGGCGAGCCGGCGGACAGGATCGATTTGCAGATCACTGCAGCCTTCCAGGCGCGCCAGTCGTTCGAACCGCCTCAGCGCACGCCCAGCCGGCAGGATCAGTTCAAGAAACCCGTGTCGCTCCATCACGTGAAGGACACTGACGGCCATTGGAGCCACCAGGAGTTTCAAAAGTTCCTGCCGGACCCTTTCCCGGGACAGGCTTGCCAGCTTCTGCTTTGCCGCGATGCACGCCTCCAGCGCCTCATCCTGAGGAGCGCCATCACCGAAGCGTGCCTGAAACCGGAAGAACCGCAGAATGCGGAGGTAGTCCTCCCGGATTCGCGTTTCCGCATCGCCGACAAAGCGGATGCGCCGGTGTTCCAGGTCCTTCAGCCCATCGACATAGTCATGGATCTTGCCGGTACGGTCGCAGAAGAGGGCATTGATCGTGAAGTCGCGCCGCTGCGCGTCCGCTTCCCATTGGTCCGTGAACTCCACCGTCGCATGCCGTCCATCGGTATCGACATCGACCCTGAGGGTAGTCACTTCGTAGGCACTGGCTCCGGAGACCACCGTCACCGTGCCATGCTGCAGCCCTGTCGGATGCGACCGCAATCCGGCCTGCGCCGCCAGTTCGATGACCTGTTCAGGGGTGGCCGTTGTGGCAATGTCGATG
>JBCCEL010000103.1:0-17125 GCA_039030315.1 Pseudomonadota bacterium | reverse complement strand
TAGGATCGCGTCGCGGTCTTCGTCGTCGGCCACCGACTATGGGTCCTCTCCTGGCTCGACGGGAAAGTCCAAGCAGGGCTGGGGCGGAGTCCGGCGCGGCTCCACAAACTCGAGGCAAGGCTGCGGTGGTGTTCGCCTGACGTTCAGACAAGGTCGGGGCCGGGGTTGGGGTGCCACCCGCCGAAGACACGGGCGCGGCCGGCCCATCATGGCAGGCGTGGGTTCAGCCACTTCGGTGGGCTCCGGTTCCACTTCGGTCGGTTCAGGCTCCACAACTTCCGTGGGCTCGGGCTCGACGTCGGTGGGCTCGATCGGAGTCATTTGGACCGGCCGTTGTTCTTCCACGGAAAGGCACGGCTGCGGCAGGGTGGGTGGGGTGGAGGCGTCGCCGCCTTCGTCCACGCAGCCGGTCACCGCGGTCGTCAACCCACTCAGTGCGATGGCGATGAACTGACGCCGCCGCGTCAGGATCGCATCCCGCGTAATTTTAGTGCTCAATTTAACCTGGTCGCATATGCAGGAATATGTCTCATCTCGGCGCTGCTGCTAAGCGCGAATATATCTCAGGCGAGCCAATTTCCGTGGGCAATGAAGCCGATGCTGAAGCTCCTCGACCACCCGCTGCCCGACAACCCGAGCGCCGACACGGTCAGGAACGGTGCGATCGCTTATCTGTCTGCAAATACCAATGGCAGCGTTGCGCATTACCAATCGCAGACCAATGACCAGCTCTTCTCTGCGCTTCAATATGCATTTCACCTGCAACAAAGAGGAGTAAAGCCAAATCACGTTCGCACGCTGACCGTCGACGGCATGAGGAACACGTCCATTGTTGTCGTCAACAAAAGACTCGGAACAAGCATCGCAACGCTCCAGGGCATGACTTCCTATGACATCCTGAAACACGATAAAATCAACATCGGCTACATCAATGGCTTGCCGCACCTGGAAAAGACGAAGTGGCCGAATGATCCTGAGCTGAACCTGAAAGCCACAACGACCGAGTGCACAGATCTCGACCGGGCAGAGAGCGAAATCAGCACTTACACAAACGATCTGCATCGGCTTCGAGCAGAACATGCGGATGTCGAACGTCAAATCCACAACTATCTCAACCGGGACTTCTTTTCCAGTTTTACACGGGGCACCCTGGGCATGACGGATATTTCCTACATCAACATGCTTGTCCGGCGGGATAACCTGAAACAACAGATAGCAGAGACATCCGTTAAACTGGACAATAGCAAACTGCTGCGCGAATCAGTCGTGAGACAATGCCTTGAATGCTTGGAGAAGCGCGGTGTTTTTGTCAGGACACGCGAGTTTGCCAGGCGCTACAACCGGTTTACAGACTACTTGCATGAAACGCGAAGGAGCTGGCTGAAGACCGTGGAGCGATTTAAGAATGTGCCGAATTCGGACGGGGCGAACCAGGCCCTGACACAAGCTGTCAATCAATTGAGCAATGTGGAAAGTGTGTTGTGGCAGCACGTCAGGTACTCGTTTGTGACGCGTCACGATCCCGTTCCACTGTGCCGTTGAGGACTGGATTTCAAGCCATCAGCGCCTTGCAGGGTCGCAGACCGTTATCCCGGGCAGAAACTATCCCGGAATTCAGGAAGGCGGAAAAGCGTGCTGGGAGTGCGAGGTGGCCACCGGCGGGATACGGTCGGTCAGCCAGTTTCTGGGGATTGCCGAGACGATGACGCGGCGCACCGGGGTCCAGCCGAGGCCGAGGCCGAGCACCGCAACGCCCAGGACAAAGGCCGTGATCGCCACCTGGGCGCCCTCGAAGAAACCGCCGAGGGCAACGATCTGGCTGATCGCGATGGCGAAATAGCTGAGGCCGGAAACCAGCAGTGCGCGCCGGTCCAGCACGATGGCCACGAGTGCGAGCACAAGCACAGCGATCACCAGGGCCACCGCGTTGGCGATATTGAAGTCGCTCCAGAAGCCCAGCAAGGCATGGACGATCATCGGCGCGGCAAACAGATGAAGCCAGAAGGCGCATTCGGAAAAGCGCGTGACCCGGAGCGGATCCTTCATGTCGAACCACATGGCGGCAGCGAACACGCCGAGACCCAGCCCACCGATTGTCAGAAGAGTAAAGGTGCCGTCCTCTTCTCCGGCGACGGCTGACCGCAACAGCCAGTAAAGCGCGAACACGATGCAGGCGGCCAGCGGCAACAGCGCAAAGGGCAGCCTGTAGCGCCAGTAGAAGCCGACAAGACCGAGCACTCCCCCCACCACGAGCGGCAACACGTGAACGGTGGCAAAATTGTCCGGCCGGCCATAGGCGTCCGGTACAACCACGGCGCAAAGAAGCAGCACAAGCACTGCCGACCATCCAGCGATGATCAGGGACAGGAACATGCTGGCCAGCGGCAAGCGCTGATGGCGGGTGATCCATTCAGCCATGCCGAAGCCGACCGCCAGCAGGACTGCCGGCAAAAGGATCTCAACGAGCCCTGCGCGGGTGAGCAGATGGAACTGCCCCGCGGCTTCTTTCACGCCACTCGCCATCAGTGCCGCGACACCCGTGACGCCGAAGGAGAAGATGATCACCCCAAGGGCGATGAAAGCGTCCCGGAAACCGCGCAGCAGCCGGAACGGCTCATCGCGCGTGTCCTGAACAAAGCTCATTCTCTCGCCGGAGGTGGAGCCGGCCAGCCGGCGGGCAAACGCTTCAAGCTGAACCGCCTGGTCGGAGGAAATGATCCCCTCGTCCACGGCCGCTTTCAAATCGGAGGTCTGCAGCATGGGCGCGGTCTTCCAGGTTACCGGTCAGAGCTTGTTGGCGGTGCCTGAGGGTCAGGCCGCCTCGCGATTCAAGGGCTGGCACATGCAGTGGACCCCGCCGCCAGCCTGCGTGAACATGGTCATGTCAGGATCGTAGACCTTGAAACCGGCCGCCCGCATGTCGCGGTTAAGGTCCTTTGCGCCCTCGGTCGACAGCACCCGGTCCTCGCCAAGCGCCACGACGTTGCAACCCAGCGCCATCGTCTCCTTGAAGCCGGCAGGGATGATCTCGATCTTCCTGGCCTTCAGCCAGTCAATGATTTCGTCATCGGTGGTTTCCAGGCAGACGGCCGCGCACTCGGCATTCAGCATGCAGACCATCAGATCGATATGAACGTAGAACTGGTCGATCGGTGCAAACCTGATCTCCCAGCCCTCGGCCCGGAACCAGTCCGCGATCTGGCGGGCCGCGATCTCTTCGCTGCGGTGATCGGTGTAACCGATGAGGGCGCATTTCTCGCCGATGATGTTGAAGTCGCCGCCCTCGAAATTGCCATGGCTCACCATGTCGTAAACCGGGATGCCGTGCTCCAGATAGAAACGAAGGACCGACGCGTACTCGCCGCGCCGCCGGGGATTGGCCAGCTGGCAGATAACCGCGCCGTACTCGGTCATGAAGCTCGAATCGCGGGCATAGACCTGATAGGGATTTTCATCGTCCAGCGGCAGGAAGTGGCATGTGACGCCGGCATCCACATAGGCGTCGATCATCTCCCGGTGCTGTTTCATGGCGGCTTGCTTGTCGAAGGTATAGCCCCGCCGGATGGTGTCGCGGACGAGGGAGCTGTACTCGGCGTTCTCAAGGCCCATCCAGCGGAACCCTTCCGCCGGTCCCAGCAGGACATCGGTCAGTCGGCCCGCCTCCGATTTCAATGACCATTTTGGCATTGGCGGTGTTCCGCCGCCTTCCACCCGCGCCTGCAAAGGCTTATTGTTTGCGCCATTTGGTCCGGTCATTGCCCATCCTCTTGTTGCCGGGAAACACCGGCGGACTTTAGAGCGACAGTGGACTGGTAAAAAGCCCCAGATTCCGCAAGCCCTGCGACGCGGCGCCCCAACGGTACATCAATCATACATTGATGGATGAAAAATGCGCTGTAGCGAACAAAAAAAATCCTCAAATCGCGCACAAAAAGGGAATTGAACCGTGGCGAGAGTCAGGGCACAAACACGACCAGAAGCAGAGAGCGTTTCACTGCACCCCCGCGATGAGGCGCCACTCTCTAGACATCAAAGAGTTCCCGGTTTCCGGGAAACGATCGGGGTTCCTGCCTTTTTGATCCCCCGGTGGGCAGGGACCCCGATTTATTTTTGCCCCCATGACATTCTTCAGCTGCTTTCCCGGTCGAAAAAGCCGATAAGCCGGTCAACGTCTTCAAGTTCGTTGTAAATCGCCGCGGAAACCCGGAGCCAATCGGATCCTGCGATCCGGTTCAGCGAAACGGCGGTCTGTGCCCCGGCGGAGATGTCGTCAAGCGCTTTGAGAGCATCAGCGGCAGACGGGCCCGGCAGGCGGACACAGGCCATGGATCCCATCAGCCCGGGCGGCGCAGACAGTCCGGTTTCGAAGCGGTCCGCCAAGCGTTCCCCCATCTTGAGGGCAAGCCTGCGAAGATGGGCGCGCAGTTCCCCGCCCCCCTGCTCCCGATGCCACTGGAGAACGCGCGGCAGACAGAGCCACGGCGTGACGTCCCGGGTTCCCACCCAGTCGAACTCGGCCGCATAACCGGATCCATAGCCGTGCGAGATCGTCACCGGATGTGTCTGCCTTTGCCACTCGGGGGACGTCCACAAAATCCCGCAACCGCGCGGACCGCAAAGCCACTTGTGGGCATTTCCCGTGTACCAGTCCGCACCCAGGCCCGGGACCTCAAGGCCAATCATCCCGGGAGCATGAGCGCCGTCGATGAACACCGCACTGCCGCGCGCTTTCGCCCTGCGGGTGATTTCTGCGACCGGCATGACGATCGCGGAACGCGAGGTGATATGATCCAGAAACACCGCCCTGGTCGCAGACGTGAACGCACGCTCAAACGCGCTGATGATCTCCTCATCGGATCTCACGGGCAGCGGCAGATCAATCTCCTGAACATGCGCTCCGTGCCTGCCGCAGTGATGATGGAGCGCCTGGCGAACGGCATTGTAAATCTCTGACGTGGCCAGGACATGGTCGCCCTCTCCCAGGCCCAGCGCAGGGATGGCGGCGTTTGCCGCCTGGGTGGCGTTTTCAACGAACACCCAGTCATCGGCCCTGCCGCCGAACTCATCCGCAGCCGCGGCGGCCGCTTCGCGCAGCAGACCTGGAAGCTGCCTCCTGAAGAACGTGGTGGGATCCCTCTCTATGCGATCACGCCACATCTGCTGCTCGGCGGCCAGCACGAGAGGCACCGCGCCGTAGGAGCCGTGATTGAGATGGATGATGCTGGAATCGAGTGAAAAATCAGCCAGTTGCGGATGGCCATAGGTGCCGGCTTGTGGGGCCATGTCTGCGCTCCGCCGAAGGGTTGAGCCCGCGATAAACGAGCCTCATCCAGTAGTGGAACTGTGCGGGATTCGTGAGTCCTTTCAAAGCCATGGCCAAGGCGCTCTAGAGATTGAGTCCGGCGGCAGATTGGGACATCCGGATCATCCCGAATCGGTGCTATAGCGGGGTATGTCCATGCAAAAGATCAAAGTCGGCATCCTGTTCGGCGGCAAATCGGCCGAGCATGAGGTCTCGCTGCAATCAGCCAAGAACGTTGCGGATGCCATCGACACGGAACGCTTCGACGTCACACTCATCGGCATCGACAAGTCTGGCCGTTGGCTGATGCCGGACCAGTCGGAGTTTCTGATCAACGCGACAGATCCAAAACTCATTGCACTCAACAGGGCGAACGAGGAAAGCGTTGCCCTGGTGCCGGAAAGTGGCGGCGCCTTGACCAACCTCACCTCGGGCGGGACGGGCTCGGAGATCGGGGTGATATTCCCGATCCTTCATGGTCCACTGGGCGAGGACGGGACAGTGCAAGGTCTGCTCAAGCTTGCCGGTGTGCCGTTTGTCGGCGCCAGCGTGCTGGGCTCGTCCGTGGGCATGGACAAGGATGTGATGAAGCGCCTCCTGCGCGATGCCGGCCTGCCGATCGCCCGCTTCCTGGTTTTCCGTAAACGGGATCAAATCCAGTTCCAGGCCGTGGCGGATGAACTCGGTCTGCCGTTCTTCGTCAAGCCGGCTAATCTCGGCTCGTCCGTAGGCGTCCACAAGGTCACGGACGAAGCCTCGTTCGAGGCGGCCGTCAGCGACGCCTTCTCCTTTGATCTGAAGATTCTGATCGAGGAGTTTGTCGACGGGCGGGAGCTTGAATGCGCGGTGCTGGGCAATGAGGACCCGCAGGCCTCAACCGTCGGCGAGATCATTCCGACCCACGAGTTCTACTCCTACGATGCGAAGTATATCGACGAGGACGGTGCAGCGCTGAGCATTCCGGCCGATGTCCCGGATGAGATCATCGATCAGATCCGGAAGCTCTCTATCCTCACATTTCAGGCTCTGGAATGCGAAGGCCTCGCCCGGGTGGACTGTTTCCTCAAGGCCGACGGCAGCATCTATGTGAACGAGATCAACACCATCCCCGGCTTCACAAAGATCAGCATGTATCCCCGGCTCTGGGCGGCCAGCGGCGTGCCCTATTCAGAGCTGATCACCCGGCTCATCGAACTGGCGATCGAGCGTCACGAACGCGAAAAGACCCTGCGCACCGATTGCTGAAAACCGCTAGCGGCTGAGCGTGCGCTCGACAGCATCCTTCCAGCCGGCGTACTTTCGGTCCCGTTCGTCATCCGCCATATCCGGCGTGAACCTGCGATCAAGCGACCAGGTTTTGCCGAACTCTTCAGGGGGCGGATAGAACCCCGCCTGATATCCGGCGAGATAGGCGGCGCCCAGAGCGGTGGTCTCCATGACGACCGGGCGGTCAACCGGTGCGTCCAGCAGGCCGGCTAGCCGCTGCATGGTCCAGTCGGACGCCGTCATCCCGCCATCGACCCGCAGGACCGTGGAACCTGCGCCCGTCCAGTCACCCTGCATGGCTTCCAGCAGGTCGCGGGTCTGGTAGCACACACTCTCAAGGGCGGCCTTGGCGATCTCCTTCGGGCCCGTGCCACGGGTCAGGCCATAGAGCGCGCCTCGGCAGTCCGCATCCCAATAGGGCGCGCCGAGGCCCGTGAAGGCTGGAACGAGATAGACGTCCTGTGCCGGGTCGGCTTCCTCCGCAAGTGCTCCTGATTGCTCGGCGCTCTGCAGTATACCCAGACCGTCCCGCAGCCACTGCACCGCGGCTCCGGCGATGAAAATCGAGCCTTCCAGGGCATAGGTTGTCTTGCCGTTCAGTTGGTAGGCGATGGTGGTCAGGAGGCGGTTGGTTGAGCGGACGGCTTCGCTGCCGGTGTTCAACAGGGCAAAGCAGCCCGTGCCGTAGGTCGACTTCATCATGCCGGGCTTAAAGCAGGCCTGGCCGACGGTCGCCGCCTGCTGGTCACCGGCAATGCCGGCGATCTGGACCGGGCCGCCCAGCAGTTCCGGCACCGTCCGGCCGAAATCAGCCGCGCTGTCGCGGACTTCCGGCAGCAAGGAAGCCGGCACGTTTAGAAGATCAAGCAGCTCGGCGGACCATTCACCGGCATGAATGTCGTACATCAGCGTGCGGCTGGCATTGGTTGCGTCCGTGGCGTGAACCTCGCCGCCGGTCAGCCGCCAGAGCAGAAAGGTGTCGACCGTGCCGAAGGCCAGCTTCCCGGCGTCCGCGGCCTCTCTGGCGCCCGCCACGTTGTCCAGGATCCAGGCGACCTTGGTTCCGGAAAAGTAGGGATCAAGGAGAAGTCCTGTCTTCGCGGTGAACAGCTCCTCGTGTCCCGCCTCCTTGAGGGCGGCGCAGAACCCGGCCGTGCGGCGGTCTTGCCAGACGATGGCCCGGTGGACCGGCTCCCCGGTTTCGCGGTCCCAGACCAGCGTTGTCTCCCGCTGATTGGTGATCCCGGCCGCGACGATGTCGTCAGCGCCGGCGCCGGCCTTATCCATGGCGGCGCGGCAGGTGGCCAGGGTGGTGTCCCAGATATCCTGCGGCTCGTGTTCGACCCAGCCGGACTGCGGGAAGTGCTGGGTGAATTCCTGCTGGCTGACACTGGCAATAGCGCAGTTTTCATCAAACAGGATCGCCCGGGACGATGTGGTTCCCTGGTCGATCGCCAGCACGAATTTCCCCATCACACCGCCTCCCGCTTCGCTTGCACCGGCCGGTTTTCTTTCATCCAGCCGTCCAGCCTTTCAGCTTCATCCGCCGTCAGTCTAAGTCCTAGCTTGGTGCGCCGCCAGAGAACATCCTCGGCCGTCCGCGCCCATTCATTTTCCATGAGATGGCGGACTTCGGCGGCGGTGAGGCCGGCGGCAAGCTCGATATCCAGTTCGTCATCGTCCCAGCCCGATGCGTTCGCGCCATAGGTGCGCAGCAATCTCGCTACCTGAGACTCTCCTATGTCGGGGTGGCGCTGCGCAAACCAGGCCTGAAACTCCAGTATATCCTCCGCCTCGAACTTGCCGCCCGGAAGCGCCGCGCCCTTCGTCCAGGGGGGCCTCAGGCCGGGCAGCCATTTCTCGAGCTTCTCCAGCGCCTCCTCGGCGAGGTGCCTGTAGGTTGTAATCTTGCCGCCAAAAATGCTCAGGACTGGTGCCTTTCCACCCTGATCATCCACGGCGAGCACATAGTCGCGTGTGATCTCCTGGGCGGTCGCCTCGCCATCATCGAAGAGCGGCCGAATGCCCGAGTAGGTCCAGACGACATCCGATGGCCGAACAGGCTCGCGGAAATACTCCGACGCGGCTTTGCAGAGATAGGAGATTTCCTCTTCGCTGATGCGGGCCGCATCGGGATCATCGCCCACATCCACATCGGTCGTACCGATGAGGGTGAAATCGTCCTCATAAGGGATCGCGAAGATGATCCGTCCATCCGGATTCTGGAAAATGTAGGCACTGTCATGCTCGAACAGCTTGGGCACGACGATATGGCTGCCCTTCACCAGGCGGCTCTGGGAGCGCGCGTTCAGGCGCAGGCGATTTGCCGAGACCTCCGAGACCCAGGGTCCTGCCGCGTTGACCAGCACCCGCGCCAGAACCTCGTCGGTCTCGCCGGTCTCCACATCCCTGACCGTGACGATCCAGTTGGAAGTCTCGCGCTCTGCGGCAATCACTTCAGTACGCGGTCGGATATCGGCGTCCCGATCGCGCGCATCCATGGCGTTGAGGACAACCAAACGCGCATCGTCAACCCAGCAGTCGGAGTATTCGAACGCTGTCTTGAATTCAGGTTTCAGGACCGATCCTGCCGGCGTGTTCTCCAGCCTCATCTTCCTTGACGCCGGCAGCAGCTTCCTTCCGCCGATGTGGTCGTACAGAAACAGGCCGAGCCGGATGAGCCATTGCGGGCGCAGGCCCTTGTGGTGAGGAAGCACGAACCGCATGGGCCAGATGATGTGTGGCGCCATCTGCATGAGCGTCTCGCGCTCCATAAGCGCCTCGCGCACGAGCCGGAATTCGTACTGCTCAAGGTAGCGCAGGCCGCCATGGATGAGCTTGGTCGATCCAGAAGAAGTGCCGCTGCCGAGATCCGCCTTCTCCGCCAGCATGACCGACAGCCCGCGGCCCGCGGCGTCACGGGCGATACCGCAGCCGTTGATCCCCCCTCCGATGATGAACAGGTCGTACAAGAAATTCTCCCGCCGGCGAGCTGAACCGCACGCATGAACAGCCTCCGCTTTCAGGATAAGCGAAGGAAAGTGAAATTCAATGAAAATTAGCGAAGTCGCCAGTCAAGAGCCCGAAGCGATCCTCACACGCACATCGGCTTCGTTACAGATTTTGGCCAAAGGCGCCGGCAGGGCCCGGTCCGTCACCAGGTCATCAAGTTGCGAGACATGGCCAATGCGGACCGGCGCAGAGCGCTCAAGCTTCATGCTGTCCGCCACGAGAATGCTCTGCCGGGCATTCTCCATGATCGCCTTGGCCACCTTCACTTCGCGGTAGTCGTAATCGAGTAGCGAACCGTCCTCATCAATACCCGACGTGCCGATGATGGCGTAGTCGACCTTGAACTGGCGGATGAAATCAACTGCGGCGTCTCCAACAATGCCGCCGTCCGCTTGGCGGACCACGCCTCCGGCCAGCACCAGCTCGATTTGCGGATGCCCCGTTAAAATGTTGATTACGTGAATATTATTCGTAATGACCATGAGATTGCGCTTGGCGCGGAGAGCCATCGCAACCTGCTCGGTTGTCGTCCCGATATTGATGAGAATGGAGCAGTCGTCCGGAATGAGCTTTGCCGCTTCCAGCCCGATCAACCGCTTTTCCTCCCGCGCCAGTTGCCGGCGGGCCTCATAGCCGAAATTGGTGACCGCGGTTGTGACCACCGCACCGCCATGAACGCGCTGCAGCAAGCCTTGATCGCACAGCTCGTTGATATCCTTGCGGATTGTCTGGGGCGTAACGTCGAACTGACGGGCGAGTTCTTCCACATTCACCCGGCCTGCGGCACGGGCGGCGGAAAGAATGTCTGTCTGGCGGGGGGCAATCGGCTCCATCACACTGACCCTGGCGGCAGCCCAACTCTCGGTTTCAGGCCAGAATACATTCAATTCGCACCCGATCAAGTTTCGTTTGACTTTCGTTTGCTTTCGCCGATATGGTTAACGCTCCAAAAAGACGGGAGGACTCCGCTCATGAAAACGCGTTTGCTGGCGGCCGCGTCACTGGCCGCCGTCCTGGCGTTTGCCGGTCCGGCCTTTGCCGGAATGGACGAAGCCAAGAAATGGATCAACGACGAATTCCAGCCTTCAGCGCTCTCCAAGGACGAGCAGATGAAGGAAATGGAATGGTTCATCAAGGCCGCAGAGCCCTTCAAGGGCATGGAAATCAACGTGCTGTCGGAAACCATTCCGACTCATGAGTACGAATCGAAGACGCTGACCAAGGCGTTTGAAGAAATCACCGGCATCAAGGTCAATCACCAGCTCCTCGGTGAAGGCGAGGTCGTGCAGGCGGTGCAGACCCAGATGCAGACCAAGCGCAATCTGTATGATGCGTATATCAACGATTCCGACCTGATCGGCACGCACTCCCGTTTGCAGCTGGCCGTGAACCTGTCGGACTGGATGGCTGGCGAAGGCAAGGACGTCACCAACCCGGGACTGGACGTGGAGGACTTCATCGGCAAGTCGTTCACGACCGGCCCGGACGGCAAGCTCTACCAGCTGCCTGACCAGCAGTTCGCCAACCTCTACTGGTTCCGCAAGGATTGGTTCGACCGGGAAGACCTGAAGAAGCGCTTCAAGGACAAGTACGGTTATGATCTCGGCGTGCCGGTGAACTGGTCCGCCTATGAGGACATTGCCCAGTTCTTCTCCGAGGACGTGAAGGAAATCGACGGCATCCGGGTCTATGGCCACATGGACTACGGCAAGCGTGCCCCGGATCTTGGCTGGCGTATGACGGACGCCTGGCTTTCCATGGCCGGCGCAGGCTCAAAGGGTACCCCTAACGGTGTGCCGGTTGATGAGTGGGGCATCCGCATGGAGCCCGGCACCTGCAATCCGGTCGGCGCATCGACGTCCCGCGGCGGCGCAGCGAACGGCCCGGCGGCCGTTTATGCCATTCGCAAGTGGGATGAATGGCTGAGGAAGTATGCACCTCCAGGCGCAGCCTCCTACGACTTCTACCAGTCACTGCCGGCTCTCAGCCAGGGCAACGTGGCCCAGCAGATCTTCTGGTACACCGCCTTCACGGCCTCCATGGTCGCCCCAAAGAGCGAAGGCAACAACACGGTGGATGACGACGGCAAGCCGCTCTGGCGGATGGCCCCCTCCCCACACGGCCCCTACTGGCAGAAAGGCCAGAAGCTCGGCTATCAGGATGCCGGCTCCTGGACACTCTTCAAGTCGACACCGGTGAAGAACCGCAAGGCTGCCTGGCTCTATGCCCAGTTCGTGGTCTCCAAGACTGTCGACACCAAGAAGAGCCATGTGGGCCTGACATTCATTCGTGAGAGCACCGTCAATCACCAGAGCTTCAGCGACCGGGCACCGAAACTCGGCGGTCTGGTTGAGTTCTACCGCTCTCCCGACCGAGTGTTGTGGAGCCCGACCGGCGTCAACGTTCCCGATTATCCCAAGCTTGCCCAGATCTGGTGGCAGCAGATCGGTGACGTGAACTCCGGAGCATTCACCCCGCAGCAGGCCATGGACCGGCTGGCCGCGGAAATGGATCAGGTCATGGCCCGGATGCAGCGTGCAGACGAAGGCGCCAAGATCTATGGCGGTTGTGGCCCACGCCTCAACGCAGAAAAGGACCCATCCGAGTGGCTGAACAAGGAAGGTTCGCCGAAGGCGAAACTTGCCAACGAGAAGCCCCAGGGCGAAACGATCAACTATGACGAGTTGATCAAGCGCTGGACCAAAGGCTGATCGGAAGACTTCCTTCGGGAAGCCATTCTCCCTCCCCCCGGCCGGGAAGCTCCCACGCTTCCCGGCCAAACTTTCTGCTGTCCCCGTCATTGCCGGACTTGACCCGGCAATCCAGAGCGGCAAACTCTGAGACCCCGGGTCTGGAAATCCTGACAGAGCCCGGAGGTGACGCATAGCGAAGACCGCGGCGGCCGGTGTGCTTGAGATATGTCTCTGGTTCTGAAGGATGTGGTGAAGAAGGTAGGTGCGGAAACGCATATCTACCCGACGTCGCTTGAGCTTCAACCGGACGGCTTCAATATTCTCCTCGGCACCACGCTTTCCGGCAAGACGACACTGATGCAGCTGATGGCCGGGCTCGAGAAACCGACCTCCGGCGAAGTCTGGTTTGACGGCCAGGACGTGACCGGAACGTCCGTGCAAAAACGCAACGTCTCATACGTGCACCAGCAGTTCATCAACTATCCGAACATGTCGGTCTACGAGAACATCGCCTCCCCCTTGCGCGTTGCGCGCATGTCTTCAGGCGACATCGACACTCGCGTGGGGCAAATCGCAGAGCTTCTGAAACTGACACCCATGCTGGAGCGCAGGCCGGCCCAGCTCTCCGGCGGCCAGCAGCAGCGTACGGCGCTGGCCCGGGCGCTGGTCAAGGACGCCGACCTCGTCCTCCTTGATGAGCCTCTGGCCAACCTCGATTTCAAACTGCGCGAAGAGCTCAGGGACGAGCTCCCAAAACTGTTTGCGGGTAGAAACTGTACCGTTGTCTATGCGACGACCGAACCGGTGGAGGCGCTGCTGCTTGGCGGACACACTGCAACCCTGCACGAAGGCCGGGTGACCCAGTTCGGCGAGACCGCGTCGCTTTACCGCCAGCCGCAGGATCTGGTCAGCGCGGAGGTGTTTTCCGACCCGCCCATGAATGTTGCGCGCGTCGAGAAGCGCGGGGCCAGGTTCCGCATTGGAGATGACGTCTCCTGGAACGTTCCAAAGGCGCACAAGACCTTGAGCGACGGTGCCTACACGATTGGGCTGCGGCCGCACTTCATCACGCCTTCGCGCAGCAAGCCCGGCCAGATCAAGCTGGAGGGCGATGTCCTCATCACCGAGCTGAGCGGTTCTGAGAGCACTATTCACTTCGAGCTGGGCGGCCAGACCTGGATCTCGCAATCACACGGCATCCATTCGTTCGAGGTGGGCGAGACGGCGGTATTCTATGCCGATCTCAACCAAACACTCTATTTCGACACGGACGGCCGGAGACTGTAGATGGCGCGCATCGGTCTTCATAACCTGCGCCACAGCTATACCGGCGGCGGACAGAGGGACGAGGACTGGGCCCTCAAGCAGATGGATGTGGAGTGGGAGGACGGCGGCGCCTATGCCCTGCTCGGCCCGTCGGGCTGCGGCAAGACTACTTTGCTCAACATCATATCCGGCCTTATCGAACCGACCGAAGGACGCGTGACCCTGGACGGATCGGATGTCACGGACACACCGACGGATCAGCGCAACATTGCCCAGGTTTTCCAGTTCCCCGTCGTCTACGACACCATGACGGTCTACGACAACCTGGCGTTTCCCTTACGCAACCGAGGCGTTTCGGAGTTGAACGTCGATGCCCGCGTCAAGGAGATCGCTGCCATGCTTGACCTGGAGGCCATGCTCACCAGGCGCGCCTCCGGGCTGACGGCGGACGGCAAACAGAAGATCTCCCTGGGCCGCGGCCTCGTCCGATCCGACGTGAACGTGATCATGTTCGATGAACCGCTTACCGTCATCGACCCGCACCTGAAGTGGATCCTGCGCTCAAAGCTGAAGGAACTGCATCAGCGGGTCGGCACCACCATGATCTATGTCACCCACGACCAGACGGAGGCCCTGACCTTCGCCGACAAGGTGGTGGTCATGCATGAAGGCACGGTCGTCCAGATCGGAACGCCCGTCGAGCTCTTCGAAAGACCGCAGCATACCTTTGTCGGCCACTTCATCGGTTCGCCGGGAATGAACGTGCTGTCCGGCTATCTCGAAAAGGGCCGTGCAAAGTTCGGCGGCAAGACTGTCGCGCGCGTATCCGCCGGAAGCGCACCGGATCCGGCTGAGCGGATCGAAATCGGCGTCCGCCCCGAATTCGTGAAGTTCTCAAGGAGCGGAGTACCCGTCCGCGTCACCAAGGTGAGCGATGCCGGGCGCTTTCAGGTGGTGGAGACGATGCACGAGGATCAGCTCATCCGGCTTCTGGTGCCGGATGGAGAAAGCATCCCGTCGGAGAATGCAAACCTCACCTTCGATCCGGAGTTCACGCATGTGTATGCCGGCGGCTGGGCAGTGACCTGAGGGGGCCATGACAACCAAGCGCGAAAATCAAAAGGCCTGGCTCTTCGTCCTACCTGTGGTGCTGCTGGTCGCGTTCAACGCGCTGGTGCCACTGATGACCGTGGTGAACTACTCCGTCCAGGAAACCTTCGGCAACAACGTCTTCTTCTGGGAAGGCGTGAAGTGGTTCGAACAGGTGCTTCACTCGGACCGCTTCCATGCTGCGCTCGGTCGGCAGTTCGCTTTCACCTTCATGATCCTGGCGATCGAGGTGCCTCTCGGCATCGCGATTGCGCTCACCATGCCGCGCTCGGGCCCCTGGGTTTCGGTCTGCCTTGTCCTGATGGCCCTGCCCCTGCTGATCCCGTGGAACGTGGTCGGCGCCATGTGGAACATCTTTGCGCTGCCGGAAACGGGCCTGCTCGGCAAGGCCATCAACAGCCTGGGGATCAACTACAACTTCACCCAGCAACCGGTCGCTGCCTGGCTGACCACCGTTCTCATGGATGTCTGGCACTGGACGTCACTCGTGGTTCTGCTGGCCTATGCCGGCCTCTGCTCGATCCCGGACGCCTACTACCAGGCCGCCAAGATCGATGGCGCTGGCCCCTGGGCGGTCTTCCGGCACATCCAGCTGCCGAAGATGAAGCGGGTTCTGACCATCGCCATCCTCCTGCGGTTCATGGACAGCTTCATGATCTACACCGAACCGTTCGTGCTGACCGGCGGCGGACCCGGTAATACCACGACGTTCCTCTCCATCGACCTGGTGAAGATTGCGCTCGGTCAGTTTGACCTCGGCCCGGCAGCGGCCATGTCGCTGATCTACTTCCTGATCGTGCTGCTCACCTGCTGGGTGTTCTACACGCTGATGATGCGGAACGAGGAGGCGTGAGATGAGCAGGTACAAGTGGCTTGCGCCCACCCTCTACATCATCTTCCTGATGCTGCCGATCTACTGGCTGCTCAACATGTCGTTCAAGACAACAAACGAGATCCTCGGCACGTTCACCCTGTGGCCGCACGACTTCACTCTCGACAACTACCGCAAGATCTTCACCGACCCGACCTGGTATAACGGCTACATCAACTCCATCATCTATGTGGTTGTGAACACGGCGATTTCCGTCGCCGCCGCGCTGCCTGCGGCCTACGCGTTCTCACGCTACCGATTCCTTGGGGACAAGCACCTGTTCTTCTGGCTGCTGACGAACCGCATGGCTCCACCCGCCGTGTTCGCCCTGCCGTTCTTCCAGCTCTATTCGGCGTTCGGCCTGTTCGACACGCACATCGCCGTCGCACTGGCCCACTGCCTGTTCAACATCCCGCTGGCCGTGTGGATCCTGGAAGGCTTCATGTCTTCAGTGCCGCGCGAGCTGGACGAGACCGCCTATGTGGATGGCTACGGGTTCTGGCACTTCTTCTTCAAGATTTTCGTGCCGACCATATCTGCCGGGATCGGCGTTGCGGCCTTCTTCTGCTTCATGTTCTCCTGGGTCGAACTGTTACTGGCGAAAACCCTGACCTCGGTCGCCGCCAAGCCGATCGCCGCTACCATGACCCGGACCGCCAGTACGTCGGGCTACGAGCTCGGGCTGTTGGCGGCTGCCGGCTGTCTGACGATCATCCCAGGCGCCTTCGTCATCTATTTCGTCCGCAACTACATCGCCAAGGGCTTTGCCCTTGGACGGGTCTAGGAGGGAAGCGATGGATCTCTCCTGGATGGCGTGGACCTGGCCGACGGCGGCATTCTTCGGCTTTATCGCGTTATGTCTCATCACGATGATGATCTGGGAATGGAAGGATCCCGGCGGCGGTCCGCGGCGCGGGATTTTGACGCTGGATACCACCCGCGGCGACCGCCTGTTCATTTCGCTCCTCGGCAGCGCCTTCATTTTCCTCGGCTGGCTCGGCTTCATGGGCACGCCACTCTGGGGCGGGCTCGCCATATCAATCGTTTGGATTGTCTTCGTCTTCAGATATGTTTGACTAAGCGCAAGGCGGACTGATCGCCGCCGAACGCAAAATCGCCAAGTGAACCTGCACACCTTGTCACCCCTTCCACCCGGCGTATCGCCACCAATACCAACCGAACGAGATATTGACCTATCTCACCGGGATGATTTTGACCTCAGGCAAGGCGCGTGCGGCGCCGCGGTACGAGTACCGCAAGCCGTGCACAACGTCGCATGAGGTCAAAAGCACCCGGCCTTCGGTGGGTCATTCCGGCCCATCTCCTGCGTTGCAGGCCTTGGCCGATACCCCGCATCGCCCTTCGGCCTGCGCCTTGGCGAGTGGGCCGGAATGACCCATGAGATAGGTCAATATCTCGTTCGGTTGGTATAACACGGAGGTAAAGACAGTGACCCTGGCAGAGTCGTTACTGCACGCATTGAAAGACTACGGCGCCGGGGAGATCTTCGGCATTCCCGGGGATTTCGCCCTCCCCTTCTTCAAGATCATCGAACAGGCGGACATTCTCCCTCTCTACACCCTGAGCCATGAACCGGCGGTTGGC
>JBCCEL010000102.1:0-17130 GCA_039030315.1 Pseudomonadota bacterium | reverse complement strand
TTACGCTGATCTCGGTCTACGTCGCCCGTATGTCAGAAAACAGCGAGGCTGTATTTCCTCTGAAAGTAGCGCATTTGAGCGTCAGGGAAGGCGGTTTCGCGCCGTGTACACTTGTACTTGCACCGGAAGATCGGTTCACCGATGCCCTGATCAACGTTGCATGCGAGATCCTGCGTTCGGTCAGCGGCTTCAACCGCAACTGCATGGCGGCCTCAACGGAGCAGTACCCGTTAGCGGTTACTGCCGGGTCGGAGGCCAGTGCACCAACGGTCGCCCAGTTGCATCTGCATTGTCATCACGACGGCACGATTGGCCTGCGACACGCCGACAATATTCACCACCAGGCGGCGGCGGTTTTTCTGGAACGGTTGACCGCGCTGGCCGAGGGCATTGTTGCGCAGCCTGGTACGCCGCTCGTGCGGCAGCCCATCATGTCGGCGCGAGAGCGAAAACAGATAGTCCAGGACTGGAACGCGACAGCCAAAGACCATGGATACGATGGCGGGCTTGTTGCGATGATGCAGCGGGCTGCGTTGGAAACGCCGGACCATCCCGCACTGGTTTACATGGACGCCGTGCTGAGTTTTTCGGAGTTCAACGCCCGCGTGAACCGTCTCGCGCGCATCTTGCGCAACAAGGGTGTCGGGCAGGACCAGTTCGTTTGCCTGTGCATGGACCGCAGCCTGGAAATGGTGATCGGGTTGTGGGCGACATTGAAGGCGGGAGGTGCGTATGTCCCGTTGAATGTTGAAGATCCGGCAAGCCGCATCAACGAGATTGTCGATGACTGCCAGCCGAAAGTATTGCTGACGCAGGCCCATATCCGGGACCGCATTGAAACTGAGGCAACTGAAATTCTTGTGCTGCCCGATGGCGGGGATATTGATCCGGGCGTCGACAGCAGCGACCTCGGCATCGAGATCGCACCTGCTGATCTCGCCTACATGATCTACACATCGGGATCGACCGGCAAGCCCAAGGGCGTGGTCGTTGAGCATGGCGCCATCCATAACCGGGTGGTCTGGATGCACGAGGAGTACGGGTTGGCACCGGATGACCGCGTGCTTCAGAAGACCCCCTATACCTTCGACGTTTCGGTCTGGGAGTTCCTGTGGTCATTCTCGGTGGGTTCGACGCTGGTGGTTGCCGAACCGGGCGGGCACACTGCCATTGGTTATCTGTCCGATCTCATACGGAACGCCGGGGTAACTCACCTGCATTTCGTCCCGTCGGTCATGCGCCTCTTCCTGCTGGCACCAGGGCTGGATCAGTTGCCGATCAAGAAACTGTTTTGCTCAGGCGAAGCGTTGGGATTTGAACTCGTCCAATCCTTTTACAACAAGGCGAATGCCACGGCTGAAGTGCACAACCTCTACGGCCCCACGGAGGCGGCGGTGGACGTCAGCTATTTTGCTTGCCCGCGTGAGCCGGCCGACAACACCGTCCCCATCGGACGCCCTGTAACCAACACCGGCCTCTATGTGCTGGACGAGTATGATCAGCCGGTTCCGGTCGGTGTTCCAGGGGAGTTGCATATCGGAGGCGTTCAGCTGGCGAGAGGCTACTGGGCGCGGGAGGAGCTGACCGCTGAGAAGTTCATTCCCTGCCCGCTGGAGGGTGCACCGCACGACCGACTCTATCGCACGGGCGACCTGGCCTTTTTCCGGCCGGATGGTCAGATCATCTACGTCGGCCGCAACGATTTTCAGGTGAAGGTCAATGGTGTCCGCATCGAACTCGGCGAGATCGAGGCGGCGATCCGCGAGCAGGATGGCGTCAAGGACGTTGTCGTTCTGGCCGAGGAAGACCACGGCGCCAAACTGCTGATTGCCTATGTTGTTTCAGAGACCCCAAGTATGGCGGAAGCCCAGAGGCTTAAGGAGGGGGTCGCCGCAACACGGCCGGTTTACTACGTACCGAAAGAAGTCCGGTTCATTGCCGAAATGCCGCTCACGGTGTCCGGCAAGATCAACCGGAAGCTTCTGGCCGGGCAGGAGCGGCTTGGGCTTGACTCCCCTCGCGGGACTGAAATGCCAGGAGCCGAACTCCATTCCATCCATCAAGACTCCGTTTCAGGCAGTACGACTATGCCCGCAAACTTGTCGCTCAGAGGGTGAATGGCGGCCAGAGCGGAATTGTGACCGCCGGAGTTTACCGCAGCGTTGTCGGTGACCAGGATCACTTTGTCCGTGCTCCTGCCCAGCTTTGCCACATAGGCCTCGGCGCCGATTTGCCCGCCATCCAGGACGATGAGATCGTATCCCGGCGACAGTTCGTCCAGGCAAGTTTCAAGCGCACGCTGGGGCAGGTTCGGCGTGGTGCCCTGCCGCAAGGGTGCGCAAGGGAAAAAGGAAACAGGCAGGTTCGGGTCTGCGACGATGACGTCCTCCACCTCGGTAATGCCGTTCAGGACTTCCACGATGCCGAACGTGGCAGGCTCGATGAACATCCGTGTCAGCATTCTGCTGTTGAGGTCGGTATCGACCACCAGAGTACGCAGGCCGCGTAATCCTGCCGCGAAAGCCAGGTTGAGGGCAATTGCGGACTTGTTCTTGCGGATCCCTTGCGGGGCGGTGACCAGGATGCGCCGGGCCGGCTCCGTCGGTGCCTTTGCGGGCAAGCAATCGAGAATCCCGCTGATGGACTTGCTGCGCTCCGAGTTTGGATCGTCCAGAACGAAGGACATGGATTCAACGCCGGCGCCTATACCGCTGATGCGGGCCAGGATGCGGTTTGCCTCCGGCATGGCAGAGACGGCGGCGGCCGGTTGCGAGCGGGCCGGGCGGACTTGCGGAACCGTGCCCCCGGATGCTGGCTGCGGCGCAGTGTTCGGAGCCCGGGCGGATGCCGAGACGGTGCCGGTCTTTGCGGTCGCGCTGGCGGCTGGCGCGGCCGGCTCCGGCTCCGGCACGCGGTCGTTCCCGGCGTTGGGCCTTGCAGTCCGGAGCAATCTCAGGCCTTCCAGCAAGAGTGCGAGAATCAGCCCCAGAAGGAGGCCGCTCGCCAAAGACAGTGCGATGCGTTGCGAAAGCGCGGCTCCATCGACATTGAAAACAGGTGCGGCAGGAGAGACAATTGCCGGCGCCTGAATCGCGACAGCCGGAACGGAACCTGCAAGCGGGGTCTTGGCGGCAAGCTCGCCGAAGGCGCGGCGGCTGTCGGCGACCGAACTGCTGAGCCTGCGAAACTCCTGAAGCGTCTCCTCTGACGGCTCTCTCGTGACGGGCTCCTTGCCGCGCCGTGTCTCCAGCTCTGAAATGAGGGCAAGCGCGCGGTCCATGCGTTGCTTGCGGGCCTGCAGGATCTCGCGCAGTTCCGGGATGCTCTTGCCGGCCAGCGATGGGGGCAGTGCATTGCGTGCGCCCGTGCTGCTCAGTACCTGTCTCAACTGCTCGTATTCAAAGCGTGCCTCCAGGCCCTTTGCCTTTGCCAGGACGATATCGACCTTCTGTCCGGACTCCGGCTCGGCCGGGAGCGGCTGACCTGTCTCCGTGAGATTGTTTGCGGCGGCAAACTGCCGGACGGCCAGCTCGTCGCGGCGCACCAGCGTCTCCAGAGCCTGGAGTCTTGCTTCATGATCTCTGGCGGCGTCTGAGGCTGTGGAGGGAGCGGGTTTCGGGCTCCGGTCGATATATGATTGTGCGATGGCATTCAGCAGGCGCACTGCCTTTTCTGCGCTTTGCGAAGACATGGACAGCGTGAGGGTGCCTGAGACTGAGGCAGGTGTTACGAACACAGCCTGCCGCAAACTGGTGAGGGCGCGGCGATCGGCGGCGAAGCGTGTACCCGCCGAACCGCCGTCCGCTCCGGGACCGGAGGAGGCGAATTCCGGGTCAGAGCCCAGATTATGGGCAGTTACAATTTTCAGAAGGGCGTCAGCAGACAACAGTTTCCGCGTTTCGCGCTCGACTGCAACCGGGTCGGCGGCGGAGCCAAGATCCAGGGTCAGGCCAGCGGTCTGCTGGCCGGGGAAGACCAGGGGCACAGCCAGTGCCGCGACCGCGCAAACGGCCGCCGTTGTCAGGATGAGTGTCGCGCGCCGGCGCAACGCCGCCACCAGTCCGGAGGGCCGGCCTGCGATCGCCTCCTGCATGCGGCCTGGCTCTGAACCTCCAGGGACTTGTGTCTCTACCGGCCCGCCAAAGGTGGAACCGGCTGTCTGGTCAATGCTCACCACGGCTGTCTCCAATCCAGTTCGATGGTTCGCTCACGGCTCGCGCCGGAGCCGCGTGTCAGGCTGGCACGTCCTGTCGGAACCGGGACGTATCGGCGCCGCTTGAGATCAGACCCTCAAAGTATGAGATCGTCCGGGTCAGCCCGGTCTCGACCGAAATTTGCGGCTTCCAGCCAAGGAGCTGTTCGGCCCGGGTGAGATCTGGCCGGCGCTGCAGAGGATCATCCTGAGGCAGCGCCTTACGGATGATCCTGGACTTCGAACCGGTCAGGGAAATGATCATGTTCGCCAGTTCCAGAATGCTGATCTCGTGGGTGTTTCCCAGATTGACCGGCGCGTCCGTTGCTCCCTCCGCCGCCATGAGCGAGAGGATGCCGCTGATGAGGTCATCGACGTAGCAGAACGAACGGGTCTGGGAACCGTCGCCGTAAACCGTGATCGGTTCGCCGCGCAGGGCCTGGATGATGAAGTTGGACACCACGCGGCCGTCATTGGGGTGCATCTTCGGTCCATAGGTGTTGAAAATCCGGGCAACCCGGATGTCGACCCCGTGCTGGCGGTGGTAGTCGAAAAACAGAGTCTCCGCGCAGCGCTTGCCTTCGTCATAGCAGGCTCTGGGCCCGATCGGATTTACATTGCCCCAGTAGCCTTCGCGCTGGGGCGAGACGGAAGGGTCGCCATAGACTTCGCTGGTTGAAGCCTGGAAGATGCGCGACCGGGTGCGCTTGGCGAGCCCCAGCATGTTGATGGCGCCGTGGACCGAGGTTTTCACCGTTTGGACCGGGTCGAACTGGTAGTGGACCGGGCTTGCGGGGCAGGCGAGATTGAAAATCCGGTCGACTTCCACATAGAGCGGCATGGTTACGTCATGGCGGAGGAATTCGAAACGCGGATGGTCGCGCAGTTGGGTAATGTTGTACTTCGTTCCCGAATACAGGTTGTCCGCACACAGAACATCTACGCCTTCTCCGAGCATCCGTTCGCACAGATGGGAGCCCAGAAACCCGGCGCCGCCTGTGACGAGAACCCGCAAGGCGTTCGGGTCGTTGTAGTCTGAGGATGTATTCGTCATGGACCGTGCGCTCCATGGGTGTTGGCCGGTGCAAGTCGGATGCGCGAATTGCGCGAATGGTGTTCAAAGCAATAATTGTGCCATTCTGAACCGCTGCGGCAGCTTGCGGTCTTGGCCCCGGGTGCCTCTGCGCCGGCAGGCCGGACGTCAGGCCCCACAGTTTGCCTCGTAGATCACGACATCGATCCCGGTGAAGAATTCGGTTGGCAGAAGTTTGCCGTCCGGCAGCCAGTCGAGCCGCGCCATGGCGTCCTCCTCACCGTGGGGCACGCTGTTCACCAGGGTCAGCCTGCGGGGACGGTCAATCAGCGACTGTCGGATGTTCTCGTGGACCTGTGAGAGGATTTCACCCTTGAACGAGTTCCAGAGGAAGATCACCGTCACCTCGGAGGGCAGGGCAAACCTCGCAGCGTCCGCACAGATGACCCGAACGTCCTGGCAGCGCAACTTGCTCCGTGCGCTATCGATATTTTTCTCGGCGGCGTCGCAGAGCTCGCGCGACAGCTCCACGCCGATGACCTGCTTGAACGGCTGGAGCGCCGCCAGAATGATGGCCCGGCCCTTTCCGCATCCGTAATCCAGGAAGCAATCATGGTCCGGGTCGATCTTCAGGTGGTCCGTTACGATGTCGAAGGATGCGTAGCTGATCGGCTCATATCCGTGGCAGTTCGCCTTAAAGCCCATTTCGGCAGCGCCAACCGGCGTTTCGGTTTCGATGTTCAGCCGGCGCTCCCGGCGCCGCCAGTCGATATGCGACCACAGCCACCGGCTGGTATCCACGGGACCGCGCTTCAACAAACGGCGCGAAATCTTGCTTGGTGCTCTCAGGGCCTTGTTCATGGTTGTTTCCTTAGGTCTCGACCGGCTTCAGCGCGTTCTTCAGCCGCGTGGCCGTTCTCCGTGGCCAGCCGCTGAACACGGGATGATGGGCGATTGCGCGGGCGCGGTACCAGGCATTGGTGAGTTCGCGGCGAACGAAACCGATTTCCACCGCTCCCAGTGCGAGCGGTATGCCTGCAGACCGGAGGCTGGTCTTCATCTGATTTTCGCCGCGGCCGAGATCGATCCGCGTGATGCCCTGCCGGGAGGCCGCTTCGGCCAGCTTCAGGTGCAGCACGAGGCCGGGGGAGTACCTGGAGAATGCGGGATCAAAGGAAGGAATCCATGAGGCAAGGACCGGTCCTGAGCGCAGGTTCAGCACAATCGCGGTCAGACGGTCGCCGGCGTAGAGTGACGAGAGCAGTCCTGAAAAGCCTGCCGTTTCCGTGCGGTTGACAATCTCCATGAGGTTGCCGATCCACGGTTGCCGGAACATGTCCGAGAAGCCCTGCAGCCTGAGTTGCTCTTTTTTCAAAGCGATCAGTTGCAGCAGCGTTCCGGCGGCTTCGTCGTGCAGTTCAAACCGGAGGGGGCCGATTTCGCGCTCCATCTTGCGGGCCTTCCGCGCTGCGTTGCGGGCAACCGAGGATCCCGCGGCTCTACGCTCGGCAAGGTAGGCATCATAGCCGCCGGAAATATCCATGTAGGCTGAATCGTCGATGGCCCGGTGAAACGGCTGGAACTGCTCCTGGGACGCCAGCAGGTGGTCGAATTTCCAGCTCTCCAGACCGCACTGCCTGATGAGCGCAAGTGGATCCCAGTCCAGTCCTGGTTCTGCGATGATGCCGTGCATCTCGGAGAGGATTTCGCCTACCGGATGGGCCGTCTCGCGCCGCACCCGGTGAAAGGGGAACACGCCTCTTATCGCGCCGTCCGCTTCCAAGATGGCAACTTCGATATCATCTCTCGCCTGTGCCACGGCCAGAGTGAAGCCGCTGGAGAAGCAGGGGCTGTCAAAACGCTGATCGCGGGAGCGGAGCTCCGACCAGGCCTCCAGCTCACCGGGACCAAGGTCCGAGGGCTTCAGCAGTGTCACTTTCATCCCGGTGCCCCACTCCTTTCCAAGCGCCGCAATTCGCCGTGGAAAGTGATCAGAAAGTAGAGTGCGGAGATCGTCGAGCCGGCCAGCAGCGCCAGCGCCGCACCTGTGAGCTGCCAGTTCAGCGAGAGCGGTACAACGAGTGCCAGGGTTGCCGACAGCCCGCTGACCGTGCCTTGGAACAGTGCCCGGGTCCGCCCAAGTGCAACCAGGCCTGTGGAGACGGAGGTGGCGATGCCCCAGGGGATCGTGCAGATGCCGAACAATCCGACAAGCGCTCCATATCCGGCATATTGCCGGCCGAAGACCAGAACCAGGAGCAGCTCGCCGAATATCATTGTGGCGAGGGCGAATGCCGCCATCGTCACGGCGACCGCCGCCGTCGCACCCCACACCACGCGCGCCGCGCCGCGGTGACCTGTGGCCGTCAGTTCCTGGGCTGATCTCGGCGCCAGCCAATTGCTGAGCCCAAGGATCAAGGGGTTCGTAAGCAGTGCAATCGTCTGTGCAGCGACGAAAATGCCCGTCAATTTTGCTCCAAGTGTCAGCGTGAGCACCCACGGAACCGCATAGCCGTGGAGAGTGCCGGCAATCTGCCCGGCGAGCACCCAGCGTCCGAAGCTCCAGTTTCGGGACCAGTCCCGTGCGGCGGCGGCCTGTTCGACAAGAAACTCATGGCGCCGCAGCGCAATCGTCGCAACGCCGACGAGCCCAGTCACGGCTGCAATTACGGCCATTGCTGTGATGAGGCTCAGGCTGCCCAGCCAAGCCAGCACAAGCAGACCGCCGAGCTGTAGTGCCGCGAGGGTCAGATCCAGAAGTACCGCATGACCCATCTGGAGACGGGCAAACGCCAGCCTCCGCGCCAGATCCCAGACCAGCGTAAACGGCACGAGGGCTGCCATGAGTAGCATGACGGCGGACAGATGAGCCGGTCCATCCTGCGCGAGGTGGAGTGTGCCGGCCCCGGCGCAGGCGAGCAGGGCAAACGTGCAGGCAAACACGCCGTGGTGGGCCAGCACGCTCCCGCTATACAATCGCAGTGCAGGGCCACTCAGGTGCTGCCTGTAGATAGTGTAGGGCCGCGCGACCACGGCTTCCTGGGTGCACAAGGCCAGCAGGAGAATGGCGAAGACCACCGCATACTGGCCCAGTTCGGACGGACCGCAGAAGCGGCCGATGATGATGCTCGTCGCAAACCGCGTAGCACTGACGAGCCCCTGGTCGGCGAGGGCCAAAAGGCTTGGGGAGCGCAGAAGATCCCGTGGCCGTGGCCACCGCAGCTGTGTCAGGCAGGGCGGCACCACGTCTTCAAAATCAGCCGTCCGGGCCGCTGCTTTGCCCCCCGGGGGGGCGAGTGAGGTGTCAGTGGAGCTCATGGGTCAGCGATTCTGGCTGTGCTTGGGCGAAAGGATCGATCGGTCCAGAACAAGCAAAATACGGACCAGCGCCGATCGCCGGTCAGGGGGATCTGGCGTGACTATTGCACTGGGCGCCTGTGATGAAAGTCCTGCTGTGCCATAACCGTTATCAACAGCCAGGCGGTGAGGATCGCGTGTTTGAAGCCGAAGCCGACCTGCTCGCCTCACGCGGACACCAGGTCGTACGCTTCGAGCGGCACAATCACGAACTCAAGCAGATTGGAAAGCTGGCTGCCTTCAAGGCGGCTCACTGGAACGAGGCTACGGTCCGGGATCTGACAGCGCTGATCGAAGCAGAGCGCCCGGACGTGATGCATTGCACGAACACGTTCCCGCTGATTTCACCCTCGGCCTATCACGCTGCCAGACGGCTTGGTGTCGGGGTTGTCCAGACCCTGCACAACTACAGGCTGATCTGCCCCAGCGCGCAGTTGTTTCGGGACGGCAAGGTTTGCCGGGACTGTGCCGGCAGGACGCTCGCCTGGCCCGCTCTTGTCCACGGCTGTTACCGGGGCGACAGAGCGGCGACCGCTGCAGTGGTGTCTATGCTCGCCTATCATCGTGCCGCTGGTACATGGAGCAGCGAGGTGGATCGCTACATCGTGCTGTCCGCGCCAGCGCGGGAGGAGTTTGTTGCGGCGGGACTTCCTGCGGACAAGATCACGGTGAAACCGAATTTTCTCGCCGCCGATCCCGGACCCGGAAAAGGGGTTGGGAATTATGCAGTGTTCGTGGGCCGTCTTGCTGAAGAGAAGGGCGTCAGAACCCTGCTCGATGCCTGGCGCCGTCTGCCCGGTGACGTCAACCTCAAGATTGCCGGCCAGGGTCCACTGGAAGAGCTTGTGTCCGATGCCTGCCGGGAAGACCGGAGAATAAGCTGGCTTGGTCATCTCTCCGCACCCGAAACATACGAACTCATCGGGCAGGCGCAGATGCTCGTTGTTCCGTCAGTCTGGATGGAACCGTTCGGACTGACCGTCATAGAAGCCTTCGGCAAGGGCACGCCTGTTGTGGCTTCGCGGGCCGGTGCGCTTGCGGAACTGGTGGTGGATGGCATCACCGGGCGTCTGGTCCGCCCAGGAGACCCGGATGATCTGGCTCAGGCTGTGCAGCGAATGCTGGTTGATCCGGCCGCACTGAAGCGCATGCGCGAGCGCGCGCGCGCCGAGTTCGAGGTCAGATTCACCGGAGAGACCAATTACCGACAGCTGCTTGGCATCTATCGCAGCGTCGCAGTCCGGAAACAGGAGCGCCCGACGGTCGGCAGAACCCGTCGGATGGTCAAATCCGGCGCCGCAGACCCGGCAAACGGGTTGCCGCCCGCCGGGCTGCAGTGCCCGTACCAACCCCCGAGGTCGCACGAGAATGCTCAAGACACTGGAAACCCCTGAAACAAAACACTCCAGCGGTGCGCACGCCTGTCCTGCCTGTGCCGCTCACGGGGTGGTGGATGTCTTTCGCGGACCTCAGCTACCGGTAGATGTGGGTGCGTTCCATGTCACGCCGGATGAGGCAGTCAGCGCCCCAAGAGGGGGCGTCACGCTTTCATACTGCCCGGCTTGCGGACTGATCTTCAATCGCAGTTTTGATCCGGATTTGGATGTCTTCAAGCCCGGCTATGAAGTCGCATTGCACCATTCAGAGACGTTCCGGAGATTCATCGAGAGTGTTGCCAGACGCCTGGTGAACCGTTTCGAACTGCGCGGCAAACGCATTGTCGAAATCGGCTGCGGCGATGCCTATTTCCTGAAGCGGCTTGCCGAACTGGGCGGCAACGAATGCATCGGCATCGATCCGACAATTGTCCGTGAGGGCGAGTTCGAAACGGCGTCAGGCCGTGTCACCCTCATTCGCGACTATTTCGGACCGGCCCATCAGGGCCATGAGGCCGATTTTGTCTGTTGTCTCTCGGTCTTTGAAGATATTCCCCGTCCCGGACCCTTCCTGCAGGCGGCTTACGCGCTCGCCTCCCGCCGGGATGCACCGCTTTACTTTGAGGTCTTCAACGGTTGGAGAGCCCTTGAGGCGCAGGAAGTCTGGAGCGTAAACTACGAACAGTGCAACTACTTCAGCCTCGACAGCCTGCAGAGCATCTTTGCGCGCAACGGGTTCAGCGTGGAAGCCGCTTCAACCTGCTATGAGGGCGATCAGTACATCTTCGTTGAAGCGCGTCCGGGCGAGAAGCAGGTCGCCGATCCGGCCGTTGCAGAGGATAGGACAGTGCCGGGCGCCTTGCTTGCCTTTGGTGAGGCGTTTCGCAAGAAGCTTGCATGGTGGAATGCTGAACTCGCGCAGGCCAGACGAGGCGGCGAACGGGTTGTCGTCTGGGGCACCGGTGCCAAGGGCATCACGTTCCTGAACGCCCTTGACGATCCGGAGGCCATTCAGTTCGTGGCGGAGATCAATCCGGACAAGCAGGGCAAATACGTTCCGGGGACCGGCCAGAAGATCGTGCCACCGGAGTTTCTCGCCGAATACCGGCCGCACAAGGTCATCATCACGAATGCCCTCTATGAAGACGAGATGAGAGAGCAGGCCCGGGCGATGGGCTTGGAAACCGGGTTCCTGATCGCTTGACGCCCGGATAAGGCGGTGCCAGCGCCTGCCCCTGTTTCCCGAGGACTGGTCCGGGATTTGCACGGAGAGGGTGTGGACCGGATCCCGCCCCAGTGGAGCAAGACCTGTCCGCCGGCAATTTCAGCGTGTTGCAGGCCGAGAGCGCAACCTGTCCGTTTATGTTGTCTTCTGGGCGTGCAACTGAAGGGTTTCAGATGACCTTTGTCCCGCGCGAATTCAAGACGATCGGCAGCGATCTGCATGCCATGGCGACACGCCTGTTTCCGATTTGCCGAAGCATCACCGGCGATGGCGTGCGGGAAACCTTGAATGTTCTGAAGGAGATCGTTCCGGTCGATGTGCGTGAGGTGCCCACGGGTACCGAAGTCTTCGACTGGACTGTGCCCCGGGAATGGAACATCCGGGATGCCTATGTGGCCACGGGCTTCGGCAACCGGGTGATCGACTTCAAGGCCTGCAACCTGCACGTCGTCAATGGCAGCAGCCCCGTCCGGTGCACCATGGCGTGGAGCGAACTGCGTTCCCACATTCATACTTTGCCCGATCAGCCCGATCTCGTTCCCTATCGCACCTGTCATTTCAAGGACGATTGGGGCTTCTGCGTCAGCCAGAACCACTTCGACATTCTGGATGGCAGAGACGATGCGGAGTACGAGGTTGTCATCGACTCGACCCTCACGGATGGATCGCTGACTTACGGCGAGTACTTTCTTCCGGGCCGGAAGCTTGAGGAAGTCCTGATCTCAGCCCACATCTGCCATCCGTCGCTGGCGAACGACAACCTGTCCGGCATTTGCATCGCAGCCCAACTGGCGCGCCGCTTGTCGGAACTGCCGAGGCGCGAGTACTCCTACCGCTTCGTGTTCGCGCCCGCGACCATCGGTGCCATCACCTGGCTTGCCCTGAACCAGGGCAAGCTGGACGCCATCAGCCACGGGCTGGTGCTCTGTCTTCTGGGGGATCCAGGAAAGCTCACCTACAAGCGCAGCCGCGCCGGCGACAGCGCCATCGACCGCGTTGTCCAGCAGGTGCTGTCCGCTTCGGGCGATGATCACGAGATCCGGGATTTTGTGCCCTTCGGCTACGATGAACGGCAATACTGTTCGCCCGGCATCAATTTGCCCATGGGCTGTCTGATGCGGACGCCAGACGGCGAGTTTCCCGAGTATCATACCTCCGCGGATAATCTTGAGCTGATCACTGCGGACGCCTTGTCGGATTCCTTCCAGAAATGCCTCGATGTGATCGAGATCCTTGAAATGGATGAGACCTTCATCAATCTCAAGCCGGAGTGCGAGCCGCGGCTCGGACGGTATGGCCTTTACGAGAGCCTGCCTCCTTCCGGTGAGCGCGAGAGCTTCCAGCGCGCCGTGCAATGGGTGTTGAATCTTTCCGATGGCGACCACGGCCTGTTTGATATCGCCGAGCGATCCGGACTGGCGTTTTCCGGTATCCGTCGCGCTGCCGAAGCGCTGGTAAACTGCGGCCTCATCGCGCCGCAGGGCACGCCGGCGCCTGTGGCGGTGAAGCAGGCCAGGACGGCGTAAGCGCTGGTCCTGATTTCTGAACACATGGTGAATCGGCGGTTTGGCGAGAGCTGGCCAATCGCCATGGCATGAGAATTGCTGCGCAATGGCTTGAAAAACTCTTCTGAAACGCAAGCCGACGGTCCTCGAAACACCATGAACTTCGTTGCACCCAAGACCGAAATGGACGCCCGGGCCGAGGCTGCTTGCGGGCACGCGGTTTCCCGCGCCAGAGGGGGGTGCCGGTTTTGCGGGACGGCATTGAAACACTCGGTGGTGGATCTTGGCATGTCACCGCTCTGTGAGAACTTTCTGGCCCGCGAGCAATTGTTTGAGGCGGAGCATTTCTATCCCCTGCATGCTTTCGTCTGCGAAGAGTGCTCCCTCGTGCAAGTCGAGGAATATGTCAGCGGCGAGCAGATCTTCGGCGGCGAGTACGCCTATTTCTCATCCTATTCGGATTCCTGGCTTGCCCACGCCAGGCGTTTCGCGGACGACATCACCGAGCGTCTGGGACTTGGTACGGACAGTCAGGTCGTCGAGCTTGCCAGCAATGACGGCTATCTTCTCACGAACTTTGTCAGCAAAGGTATTCCGGCCCTTGGCGTGGAGCCCGCCGCCAACGTTGCCGCGGTTGCGGTCGAGAAGGGCGTGCCGACGCTGGTGAAGTTCTTTGGCGTTCAGACGGCGAAGGAGATGGCGGCTGACGGCATCAGGGCGGATCTGCTCTGCGCGAACAATGTCCTTGCCCATGTGCCGGATCTGAACGATTTCGTTGCCGGCATGAAGATCGTTCTGAAGCCGTGCGGCGTCATAGCGGTGGAGTTTCCGCATCTGCAGCGGACCATGGAAGGCAACCAGTTCGACCAGATCTACCAGGAGCACTACTGTTACTTCTCGCTGCATACACTCATCCAGATTTTCGCTCATCACGGCATGACGATATTCGATGTGGACGAGCTTCCCACACATGGGGGCTCCCTGCGCATCTATGTCCGGCACAGTGAGGATCAAAGCAAGCCGGTCACGGAGGCGGTGAAAGCCGTCCATGCCGAAGAACTCAGAAAGGGTTTTGACGCGCTTGAAGTCTACTACGCGTTTGAGAAGAGGGTGCGCGAGACCAAACGTGGTTTCCTTCAGTTCCTTGTCGAAGCCAAGCGGGCGGGTAAGACGGTGGCCGGCTACGGCGCGCCGGGCAAAGGCAACACGTTCCTGAACTATTGCGGCGTGCGTACGGACTTCATCGACTATGTGGTCGACCGCAACCCCTACAAGCACCACCGGTTTCTGCCGGGCACACATATCCCGGTGTTTCCGGTGGAGCGCCTCAAGCTGACCAGGCCTGACTACATCGTCATCATGCCCTGGAATCTGAAGGACGAGATCTCGAGGCAGCTCGAGTACACGCGGGAGTGGGACGCCAGGCTGGTGGTCGCGATCCCGGAACTCACGATCCTCTAGCGGTTTTTTGGGCAGGCAATTCTCTTCAACGGGAAGACCATGAAATGAAAGTCGTTCTGTTTTGCGGTGGTTTTGGAATGCGGATGCGGGAGTACTCCGAATCCATTCCAAAGCCCATGGTAACCATCGGCAACCGGCCCATCCTGTGGCACATCATGAAGTACTATGCCCACTACGGGTACAAGGACTTCAT
The DNA here is from genome assembly GCA_039030315.1 of Pseudomonadota bacterium. GTDB lineage: Bacteria > Pseudomonadota > Alphaproteobacteria > Rhizobiales > CAJQND01 > JAAEUE01. The sequence continues at coordinate 2,788 of JBCCEL010000102.1, read as the reverse complement.
CCTGTGCCTGGGCTGGCAGGCGAATGCCATCAAGCAGTATTTCCTCGAGTATGACGAATGCGTCTCCAATGACTTTGTCCTGACATCGGGCGGAAACTCCGTGGAGCTTCTCAACAGCGACATCCATGACTGGAAGATCACCTTCGTGGATACCGGCGCCCGCGCCAATATCGGCGAGCGGCTGTGTGCAGTGCAGTCGCATCTTGCCGGCGAGGACGAGTTCCTGGCGAACTATACGGACGGCCTGAGCGATGTGCCGTTGCCCGAGATGATCGAAACTTTCCGCAAGCATGGCAGCACCGCGTCGTTTCTGTCGGTCCGGCCCAGCCAGTCCTTCCATGCTGTGAGGACCGGCGAAGACGGCAAGGTCTGCGGCATCGAACCCATTGCGAAGTCCGGGGTCATGATGAACGGCGGCTTTTTCGCCTTCCGCACCGAGTTCTTCGACTACATCAACAAGGGTGAGGAAATGGTCGAAGAGCCGTTTGAACGCCTCATCAAGGCGGGCAAGCTCAGCACCTACTCTTACGACGGTTTCTGGGGCTGCATGGACACCTTCAAGGAAAAGCAGCAGCTCGATGATCTCTACGCCTCAGGCTCGCCGCCGTGGGCGGTGTGGGAGAGCGAGCAGCGCCGGTCCAAGCTGATTCCGCCTCACGGCTCTCACCGCAGAAAGCTGCCCAGCAAGCGAAGCGTCGAGGCAAGACCGGTTCCGGCCGAAAGAGAGACGGAACCCAAGGTGCTCAGCCGCCATGATCTCGCCCGGCCTTGACCGCGCCAAGACCGTCCTCTGCATCGGCGCCCATGCCGATGACATCGAGATCGGCTGTGGCGGTACGCTCCTGCGCCTTCTGAGGAAGCACAGCGATATTGATGTCCGCTGGGTGGTGCTGAGCGGCAATCAGACCAGGGCCGCCGAGGCGAAAGCGGGTGCAGAGCGGGTTCTCGCCAGCGCCGCCAGCAGCACCGTCCAGTTCGGGGAGTTTGAGGATGCCTGCTTTCCCTATAGCGAGGCCATGGCGCTCAAAGAGTATTTCCGCGAGCTGTCCGCCGATTGTGCGCCGGACCTGATCTTCACGCACCGGCGCGAGGATCTGCATCAGGATCACCGCTTTGTCGCGGAACTCACCTGGCAGCATTTTCGCAATCACCTTATCCTGGAATACGAGATTCCCAAATACGAAGGCGATCTCGGGCATCCCTCAGTCTTCGTGCCCATCGAAGAAGAACTGGCCGCGGCGAAGATCGAGATACTCTTCACCGCCTTCGCCAGCCAGTGCGACAAGCCGTGGTTCACCGAAGAGACCTTCAGATCTCTCATGCGCATCCGCGGCATCGAGTGCCAGTCGCCGACAGGGTACGCGGAGGCCTTCGCCTGCCGGAAGATGATGTTGGACTAGGGGGTGCCGGCGCGCGGCCTCTGAAATGCGGAGGCCAGCCAGTCGCAGAACATCAGCCACAGGAACCTCGGGGCTGCCCCGAGATAGCGTTTGTAAAGGCGGCGTGGTTCACGGCAGAGGCGGAACAGCCACTCAAGCCCGAGACGGTGGACATAAGGCGGGGAGGAGGGAACCAGCCCGCCGATCGTGTCGAACGCGGCGCCGACACCAATGAGTGCGGCGTTCAGCTTGTCCTTGTAGGTTCCCATCCAGCGTTCCTGCTTGGGACAGCCGATGCCGACAAAAACCAGCTTGGCGCCCGAGCGGGTGAGCCCGGCGATCATGGCGTTCTCCTCGTCCTCCGTGAGCGCGCGGAAGGGCGGCGAATAGCCATAGGCGATTTTGAGCCTCGGCATCTGCTCAAGGAGCGCGCGCTTGATCTGCTCCAGCACTTCGTCGCTGCGACCGCCGACCAGTGCGACCGGGATACCTCGCCCGGCTGCTTCGCGGCACAGTTCCAGCATGAGATCGGAGCCGAGCAGGGGTTTGACCGGAGGGACGCCGTAGCGGATGCCGCGGATGGTCTGCAGGACCGTGCTGTCGGAAAAGACATAATCGGCCTCGTTGACGATCTTCCGGTGGCTCTCCTCGTCATGGCAGATGGTGCATTGATAGACATCGGGCACGCAGCAATAGACCGAGCGGCCGTCTTCGGCGAGTGAGGCAAACTCCCCGACGAAACGCTCGACCGGCAGGTAGTCGAGGCGCATCCCCAAAACGTAGTGGTGGCTCGGAGGCTCCAGGCCACCCGCGTCGGCAATGCTGCTCATGAGTTATGCGGCCTCCGAAACCGCGCCGTGATACTGCTCGCTGATCCAGGTATATGTCGGGGTCAACCCGGCCTGCAGCGATGCGTCCGGACGCCAACCCAATTGCTGCTCGATGAGGCGGTTGTCGCTATTGCGGCCGCGCACACCGGTGGGGCCGGGTATATGGCGCTTGCGGATCCGCTTGCCGGCGATCAGGGCCACCGTGTCGACCAGCTGGTTGATGGTGACCATCTCGTCAGAGCCGATATTGACCGGACCTGTCCAGTCGGAGCGCATGAGCCTCAGCGTGCCCTCAAGGCATTCGTCGATGTAGAGGAACGAGCGGGTCTGTTCGCCGTCGCCCCAGACCTCGATCTCGTCGCCGTCCTTTGCTTGCGCCACCTTGCGGCAGATCGCAGCCTGGGCCTTCTCCTTGCCGTCCTTCCAGGCCCCTTCCGGGCCGAAGATGTTGTGGTAGCGGGCGATGCGCACGTCCAGCCCGTGGTTGCGGCCATAGGAAAGATAGAGGCGTTCGGAGAACAGTTTCTCCCAGCCGTATTCGCTGTCCGGCTGGGCCGGATAGGCTGAGTCTTCTGCGCA
>JBCCEL010000101.1:0-17135 GCA_039030315.1 Pseudomonadota bacterium | reverse complement strand
CGGCGGTGTCCGCAGGGCCGCGGAAGTGGGCCATCTCGGGGTCCACCGCTTCTATGAGCAGCTGGCAATAGATGACCCGGACCGCAAGGCCTACGATTCCGGAGATCTTGCGGAGGTTCAGCGCATTACCGGCGAACTCGTGGCGTATGTCAGCGAAATGGGTGCCGATGCCCGCCTAGTCGCCCGGGCGGCCAATGTCGCGGCCGACGAGATCAGCCACCTGACCAGAGAGGAGCTGCGGTACTGGAGGATTACAAGCCCCGGATCGCAATAGCTTCTTACCGGCGCTTGCGAATTGTAGTCACGGGTTCCCGGATCACCACGTTCGGAGGGCTTCAGCCGCGGGCCCTAATGCCGGCGGCGGCTGGCGCTGAAGTTGCGGCGTCGTTGTGGCTTGTGGCGGCGAATCTTTCCCTTCTTCGTCCGGTAGTAGCGGCGTTTGTCGCCATAAACAGCACCGCGGGCCTCCGCCGCGTATTCCTCCTTCAGGGAGCGGTAGTCGACCGTGGGGTCGAACTGATCATCGCCTTCGGCGGAGGCGGGCAGGGTCAGCACGGCAGTGCAGACCAATGCGGACAAGGTCGGTTTCCAGACGGCAATCTGCATTTTGTGGCTCTCCGGCAAGAATTCGGACGATGGAGCTTACGGCGGAAAGTCCGGCCTTGAAACACGGAGACTTGCGGTCAGCCCAAATTGTGATCGAAGCGCGGGATCTGCACCCGTTGCGCTTCGCCTCGCGATACGGCAATCTGAGATTGTGAGGGAACGTTTGTTGGTAGCAAGGAGAAAGCTCGAAATGTTCGCCATGCTTCTGGATCTTCTCGGCCGCATCCGGCTTTGGCTCGCCAAAGCTGTCGGGTCGTCTGAAGACGGACGGTCTGATGAACCCGATTGTGCACGCCGCCTGTTGCTTGGCGCCGGACTGGCCGCGGCCGTGGTCATACTCGCCGGAGCCGGTTCGACACCGGCCGAAGCCCATCACAGCGGCAGGCGCAGAAGACGGCGCCGTCGCCGCAGACGGCGGAGGCGCTTGCGCGCGCGCCGGAGGAGATTCTACCGTAGAAGGCGCCGCCGGGCGCGGTTCTATCGGCGCCGCTACCCGCGCTACTATCCGGGCTACTACTATCCCGGCTATTACCCCGGTTACTATCCCGGCTACTACTATCGCCGGCCAGGCTTCTATTTCCGCGGCCCCGGGTTCTTTTTCGGGTTCTAGGGCAGTCCCCGGCGGTCTTCTGAAATTCAGTGGGCCAGAAACGTGATCTGTGTGTTGCGCCGGACGATATGTTGTGACTGAAGCCGTCCGGACCGCCGGCGTTGTGCTCGCGCCTGAGGCGGGTGCTTCCGGTGCTACGCGACTTCACGGCGCTGGTCGGCGGGAAATCGGAGTTGGCGTGCATGCGCGTAGAGCTGGATGTCGTAGGCGATCAGAAGTTCGATAGCGTGATCAGCGTCACGGTCAAAGGGGGTGTCCAGAAGCCGTCTTTCCGCTTCGTCCTCCACCAGTTCCGCCGTGACATTCTGCCGTCTGATAGGTTCCACGTGAGGCAGGTCAGCAGTCCTCAGGACCTGTATGAAGTCCGATCTGAATGTGTCGGTGAAGCACACATGGTCCAGACGCTCCAGGTTGGCCTTCGCCCGGGTGAGAGCGCGGTTCCAGTCGGCCGGACTCTGTGGGATGTCCAGTGATCCGGACAGCGCCCGGGTCATGTAGTTGTTCAGGATCTGGTTGAAGCGCAGCTCCCCGCCACCGTTGAAGAACTCGGCCGGCGGCAATTCGGCCCGCGCGTACACCGACAGAAGTCCGCGGGGAATCTTGTTGATGGGATGATGGCGCATGTAGAAATAGTAGGAGCGCAGCCGTTCATAAGGATCGCGAAGGACGGTAAAGCGGCAGGCGTCCTCTTGCCGCGAAATCTTCTGCATCAGGTTCCAGGAAAAGTGGCCCGATGCGAACCGGGCGCTTCGCGCCTTTTGGGCGCAGACCTCAGTTGGCAGATGCTTCAGATCTAGCTCTGAAAGGCGGGCAGAGCGGCCCGATCTGTGCGAGCCGATACAGGCCTCGATGTACGTACGTGCGGTGCTGCCGGCGGTCTTGGGAATGTGGAGGAACAGAATCTGCCTCGGCGTGGTGCCGGTGCAGAGTTGCGAGGCGTTTTCCCGCAATCTCGTCTCCAGGCGGAGCCGCATCTGTTGGGACACAAAACGATAGTAAGGGACAAGGTTGTTCTTTTTCAGGGGTGTCAAACGCCCATCAATTGCGAGCATATTGGAAGGATTCTCCGTTCTGACGTTGTTGTCAGCCGCCCAGCCGGTCACCAATGATCGTCAGTGTCGCTCCTAGCCAGACAGTCTTAACTCAACCTGAACGTGAGCTTCGCAACGGGCTGCTGCAATGCAGTTAGGGCCAACGGCAGAAATGCAGCCAGTCAAGGAATGTTGCCTCGAACTGCGGGGGTGGAGAATGCCGCTAACCCAGCTGATCGCCCTTCTGGAGGATCTCCGGCAATGGATCTTCTGGGAACGGATGTCCGCGTCAGCTGGCAAGGCCACATTCCGTAGACATTGAGGCCGGCCCGTTTGGACCACCGTTTCTGATCCGCTGAACTGACGCATGTCTATTGGAGTTTCCCGCACCAGTGCGCGCATGTTGACGCCGTCCAATCGTTGTGTCTTTGACTCGATCATGGGTGAAAAAGGAGAGCGTACATGGAGACCTCCGGCGGTTGTCTGTGCGGCGAGATTCGCTACCGGGCAAAGGAGTTGCCGATCTGGGCAAGTTTTTGCCATTGCGGCATGTGCCGCAAGGCCACCGGCGCACCCGTCATGAGCTTTGTGGAATTTGCGGATAAGGTATTCGAGTGGCTTTCCGGCAAACCGGAATCCTATCTTTCGTCGGAAGGGGCGGTGCGGCGGTTTTGCCGGACTTGCGGCAGTACCCTGACCTTCGAGATGGACGGACGGACGTTTATCTCGCTCGGCAGCCTCGATCACCCCGAACGTATCGAGATCCAGCGTCACTGCTATACGCGGTTCCGGCTACCCAATGTGAATCTGGCCGATGGCCTGCCTGAGTTTGAAGGTCCTTCGGGGGACAAGGGCGGTCAGCCGCTCGACTGGTCGCCCGAATGATCGGAATGGCTAGTCCGGGCGCAAGTAGCCGTTTGGACAGGTTTCGTGGATCATCGCCAGGCAGTGCTCCTTGGTCAGATCACCGGAGTAGCACGACGGGTAGACAATCGGCAGGTCGTATTCCGGTTCACCGTTGACCATCCAGCCTGCAAGTTGTTCTGCCGAGCCGCCGCCTGTACCGAAGCCGATAGCGAAGCCGCTGGCGAGCCACAGGCCGGGTTGGCCATAGACCGGACCCGGCAACGGACAGCCGTTGGGGGTTTGCCAGATCGGTCCGTTATTGACCGCCCTGAAACCCGCTTCGCCGAATGCTGGCGGCCGTTCGATGACGCGGAGGAGATGCGGCTCAAGCCGGAGGTCAGCTCGCGACGTTCCAGAAGAACGGTATCCGTCCAGCCAAGCTAGGCAAGCCAATAGAGAACGCTGCAGCCGACTATTCCGCCACTGATGACAGCGGCCTCAACGTGGCTGGTCAGCTAGCGGCCTCCCGCCAACACGGATGAAGCTTGATGGGAAACATCGCCCGGATCCTGTCGTCCGCCTCGACTGGGATTTGCACTGGATAGTGCGAGGCAAGGATTTCCTTGACCCTACTGCAGGCCCGTTGCCACGTGTCCTGGACGCCGATTGCCTGCCAGTCAACCGGGCTCGCCCGGTCGCCGTGACGGGGATAATCGAACTCGGTTTCCATCAGTTCCATGGTCTGGTGTGATCTCAGGAAGTGCCCCGGCCCGTTGACAGCTTCAGCGATCACGCCGAGCGAAAGCGTTTCTTCTGATACTTCGATGCCGCGGGCTATGCGGCGGATGCTGGAAAGGATCTCGTCATCAATGACCATGGCTTCGTGCGAGCAGCCGAGGAGGCTGGCGAGCATTCCGGCAGATTCATAGACGAAGCCGGAGCCGGAAAGAGCTGCGAATGACAGTGTGAGCGCCTTCTCGAAGCCGGCCTGATTGTCCGGCACCTTGCTGTCGGACATGCCTGCGCCCATGCCACCTGGAATGCCGTAGAACGCTGACATCTGCCCTGAGGCCGCGCCGAGCAGCGCCGCTTCGCCGCCGCCGCCGCTGAAAGCGCCAGTCCGCAAGTCCGAGACAAAAGCCCAGTTGCCGAGAACACAGGGGTGGCCGGGTCTGAGCAGATTGATGACGGTCAGGGATGCGAGGCTTTCCGCGCAACCCTGCGCCAGGGTGCCGGCCAGGGCTGCAGGCGCGGTGGCGCCGGCCTGCGGTCCGGTCTGGAGATGGATCGGCATCCCGATATCGACGGCGGCACAAGCCACGTCAAGACTGTCGGCCGCAAAGGTCATCGGCGAGACTACGGTTGTTGCATGTACTGTGCAGAAGGGCCGCTTGCGAAAGCTGTCCTCCCCGCCGCCAAGGATATCGAGCAGCGGGAGAAGACGGTGGACGTGTTCGCCCTGGGTGATGCTGGTGGCGATGTGTTTCTGTGTGCCGGCCGCGCAGGCGTAAACCGTGTTTACGTCGAGCTCGAAGGTGTCCTCGATATCTGTTGTGACCACCGGCCGTGCGAACCACTGAATGTTTTCCAGTGTATCGCAGAGGCGGGCAAGATCGTAGAGATCGCGCAGCGTGCTGGGCCGATAGGTGCCGGACTCGCTGTCCAGCATTGAGACGGCCGCACCGCCGGTACAGAAATTGACCTTGCCGTTTGCGGCCTCGAAATCGAACCTTTGATCGCGGCCGTGGACGGTGAAAGTCTTGGCTGCTGTTGCGATGGCGTCTTCGACGAGCGCCCTTGGAAAGAGCAACCGGCCGCCTTCTGACTGACCGCATCCCCTGGCAAGGCACAACTCCCTGACGCGCTTGGTGGGCGCCGCCATGCCAACCTTTTCCAGTAATGTAAGGGCAGCTTCGTGGACACGTTCGACGTCGTGATCGCTCAGAAGACGGTATGGCGAGCCGATCGTTGTTCCTGGAATGAAGCGGATGGCTTCACGGGCCTCTTTCTGGCGTCGATACGGCTTTTTCTGCCGCCTGATCGGCCTTGAGCGGCTTGCTGCCAGGTGCTGATTTGGTTTTTGCTCCATCGTTCTATAATATGGAACTAGTTTTCTGTTTTTCAGAACCATGCGATCGTGGGGCCTGAAGTGTCAATCAGAATCGGGGGAGTTTTGAACGGATGACAACGAGTTCGATTGTGTCCAGATGCTGCATGGTCCTTGATCTTGTCACTGGCGCCGGGCCCCTCGATTTCACTGACATTGTCCGGCAGGCGGGGCTGCCGAAGAGCTCCATCCACCGGCTGCTTGCTATACTCACCAATGAAGGGTTGGTTGAGTTCGATCCGTCCCGGCAGATCTATCTACCCGGGAGACGTCTGACCGGATGGGCGGCCGGGACGTTCAGCGGAAACAGGCTGCCGGAGCTGAGCCACGACGCTCTGCGGCGATTGGGGGAGAACACCGGTGCCAATGTCGCGTTGTCAGTCCTTCGGGCTGACGCGGTGCTCTACATGAGCACGTTGCAAACAGGCGCCCCTTACAGGCACGCACCTGGCGTGGGCGGCCAGTCCCCTTTGCATGCATCGGCGGCCGGAAAGGTGTTTCTGGCACATCTGGAGCAAGGCAGGCTGAAGTCCATACTGGCGACTCTCCCACTGGACCGGTTCAATGAGCGAACGATTGTCGATACTGAAACGCTTCGGCTCGATCTGCAGCAGGTGCGTGCGAACGGCTATGCCGCATGCGACCGCGAAGAATTTCTGCAGGTAGCTGGCCTTGCGGCACCGGTTTTCGACAATACAGGTCAGGTGGTCGCTGCGGTGAGCCTTTGGAACACCGTTGATCACCAGTCGATGTCTGATCTGCTGGAATTTGCACCGACGCTCAAAGAGCAGGCGAGGCTGATATCCGAACGCCTCGGGTGGGGAGCGGTACCTATCCGGCCTAGTCCAGCTGTTTCGTGAACAGCGAACCCCATTCGGGCATCTCGTCCTCGATGCCGCCGAGACGTAGCGCGTGCCACGCCATGGCGTGGTTCGATGACGTCACCGGCAAGCCGATGTCCTTTTCGATTTCCGCCGCCGCGTCCGCAAGACGCACGGAGGTGCAGGACACAAAGATGGCGTCAATCTCTGCCAGGGCCTTGAGCCGGTCGATGCCCGCCTTGATGGACTGCGGCGTGATGCGGGCAACCTTGTCGTCCATTTCCTCGTTGAACGAGCCGAACACCGGAACATCGACACCGCCATGGGTGCGGATGTAGTCGGCCACGATCTGGTTAACGTCCGCCCGGTAAGGCGTCAGGACGCCGATGCGTTTTGCGCCGAAGGCCCGGAATGCGGCAAAGGCGGCGGTAATCGGTGTTGTGTTTTTCGAGCCGGGCTTGGATTGCTGAAGCAGCTCGAAGACGCGTTCCTCACCAATGGCCATTGAGGCGGAGGTGCAGCCGAAGGCCAGGACGTCGAGATCGGCGCCGGGAAGGATCAGGTCGGCTGTGTCCTTCATCCGCGGCTCCATGGCGCGCAGGGTTTCAGGCGTGATCTGAGGGTCGTTCTTGATGCGGGCGGCGTAGACGGCGACGCCTGGAACTTCCATCATCGTCATCCACTCGCGCTCCATGGTGTAGTCCGTCGCGAGGACGATGACACCAATGCGGGCTCGTTCGGAGACGCCTGCGTCCATCTCGAACGGCAGATGCTCCTCAAGGATCATGTCGTCCGCAGCGTATGCGACATTGGCCATTTCTATAGTCTCCTACTGCAAGAGCATGCCGTCCAGATCGATCGCCGGGGTGTTGCCGGCGATGAGATCGGCCGTAATGCGGGCCCCGCCATGGCTCATGGTCCATCCCATGTGGCCAAGGCCGGTGTTGTACCAGAAATTCCTGTGCTTTCCGCGCCCGAATATGGGTGAGCCTTCGGGCGTCATCGGCCGCAGGCCAGCCCAGTATTCAGGCCGGGAATAGTCGGCGCCGTCCGGGAAAAGTTCCTTCACCACGTTGAGCATGTGGCGGAAGTCCTTGGGCGTGTGTGTACGGTTGTAGCCGGAAAACTCCGCGGTGGCGGTGACCCGAATGCGTTCGCCCATCGGGCAGTAGGCGACAAGGTTCTCCTCATCGACACCGCCAATCGTCGGAGGATTGTTGCGGCCGGCTATGGGGACCGTCACGGAATACCCCTTCACCGGATAGATCGGCAGGTCGACCCCAAGCTGGCGGGTGAGGTGCGGAGAGTAGACGCCGAGGCACATGACATAAATGTCGGCGCTCATCTCGCCTTTGCTTGTGGTCACTGCGCTGACTGCGTCGCCTTCCGTCTTTACGCCTTCAATCTCGGTGTTCCAGTGAAAGGTGACACCGCGCTCCTCCAGAAGCTTGCCGAGTTCCTGGGAGAACTTGCGCGCGTCGCCGGATTCATCATTGGCCGAATAGAGCGCCCCGGCGATCTTGTCCCTGAAGCCTTCGAGTGCCGGTTCCTTTGCGACGGCGTCGTCCGCATCGAGTTCCTCGATCTCGACCCCGTTGTCTGTCAGCAGGTTCGATTTGGCGCAGGCCGCCTTGAACGCTTCGCGGTTTCGGTAGAAGTAGATGAGCCCGCCGGTGTTGCCGTCATAGTCGACGTTCTGGTCGTCCTTGTTGGCGTGAAAGACTTCCTGCGAGTAGATGCACAGCCGGGCTTTGCGCGATGTGTTGATCGCCGCCCGCTCGGCATTGCACTCGCCGAGGAATTTGATCATCCAGCGCCATAGAGCCGGATCCAGCGACGGCTTGAAACGCAGGGCCTGATCGTTGCGCCAAAGGCTGCGCAGGAGGATTTTCGGAGCTGCCGGAGAGGACCAGGCATAGGCGTGACCCGGCGCAAAAAGCCCGGCATTGGCATAGGAGGTCAGCATGGCCGGCCGCTCTTCGCGGTCAACGATCTCGACCTGCCAACCATCTTTCAGCAGTTCATAGGCTGTCGTCACCCCCGCAAGGCCTGCGCCCAGCACCAAAGCTCTCATCTGTCCGGTCCCTTCATCCCGCGGCGCATCTTAGCCAAGATGGCAGTGAGGCCAAGCCTCTATTCGCGCCTGATTCTGGTCCCGGACATGGCGCCCCATGCCGCCAGCAATGCGCCGGCCGAGTAGATGCACAGACCCAACAATGTGGCATTCGAATATTCCACCCGGCCCTCCAGAATTTGCAGTCCGAAGATCGCGAAGGGCCCAAGCGTGGTGAGCACGCTGAGGGTGAGGGCCGAAATCAGGGTGACGGCCTTCTGGAAGGCGTAGAGTGGGGGCAGGGTGACGATCAGGCCGATTGCAAGCATGGTTGCCAACTCTGACGAACTCATCATTTCCGTTTTATCGACGACAGCGGCCGAGACGGCGGCTGCAATGATCACGTACAGGATCATCCGCAACCCGAGAATGACGCCGGCGCTGATCCCGAGAACACCCAGGCGCTTCGAATAGATCAGGACGAGTGCAAAGGCTGTTCCGTCAATCAGCGCCAGGACGATGCCTCCCACGCCTGCCCGCAAACCTCCGCGGACAAAGCCGGACAGACCGATGATGGTGATGATGCAAAGATAGGCGATTGAGATGAGGAGCAGGACGCAGCCGATGGTTTCCATGCGGTTCCGCGGAGCTTCCGCTTCGGGCGTGCCGTAGTGATGCAGGGCCCACATGACCAGCGGCATGGCGCCTGCAGAAACCGTATAGACCACCGCAGGCTCCACAAGGGCTACCGATGCAAGATAGGCACCGGAGGCTGCGGCCGCTGCGAGATTGACCCTGATGACGAGCGGAAGATTCCGCCTCGCCGCAGTCAGTTCAGGTCTGCAAAAAGCGGCCGCCCACCCCCAGAGGAGAAGGACGGTGACACTGAAGACCATCGCACCGAAGAAGAACGGATTGACGTTCTGGAAGAGCCCGCCGAAGTAGACGAATTGGACCGCTTCAAGCCCTACGAACAACAGGGTCAGGATGATACCCAGGAGTGGGGCGCTCATGGAGATGGTCCGAAGCGCTACTTCCAGACGGCATCTGCGATGCGTCTGAAATTTCCGCCCAGGATGCCGGCAAGCTCGCTTTCGCTAAAACCGATTTCAGCCAATTCCCGGGCGACCGCGGGCAATTGCCTGATGTCGAGGCAGGAAACCGACGCATCATAACCTGCATCGGGCGGCCAGAAGCCCGGGTCCTGCAGGATCATCTCGGCAATGCTGTCGCCACCGTCCACACTCGGTGCATAGTCGAGCGTAATGCCGACGTGTTCCGGCCCGGTCAGTTCAGCGACGTAGGCTGCGTGGCGGGCCACGCCTTTCGGCGTCGCTTCGGTTTCCCCGAGGAACAGGTTCACCCCGTTAATCCCGATCACACCTCCGGTCGCCGCGCAGGCCTTGATCTGTTCGTCGGAAATGTTTCGTCCGTGCTGCTGCAGGCTGTTCGCGTTCGAATGACTGAAGACGACTGGTGCGGACGAGCACTCCATGGCCTCCATGGTGGTTCTGAAACCGGTGTGCGTGCAGTCCACCACCATGCCCACCCGGTTCATTTCGGCGATCACCTCGCGCCCGAACGTGGTGAGGCCAGTGTCTTGGTCATGGCAGCCCGATCCCGCCAGGTTGTTCTTGTTGTATGCGAACAGCATGTGACGCACGCCGAGATCATAGTAGGTGCCGATCAGGTCAATACGGCCGTTCAGAGCGTTCATGCCCTCGATGTCGAACGTGATGGCCATTTTGCCCTCGGCCCGGGCGCGGTCGATGTCGGCCGTGGTCGATACCAGCCGGCAGTAGGGCACTTCGGCCTCCAGCCTGCGGCGCAAGGCGGCAATATTCTCAATGGCCGCAGTCGAGGGCTGGGGATCGTAGTAGACGTTGAGAGAAAGGTAATCGACGCCGGCGTCCCGCCATGGCCGGATCATCTCCGCCAGGGGCAAATCCGGGTTCATCTCGAAGCCGCAATGATCGTCCCAGATGAGGCAATTGTCGTAAACAGTTGAGACAGTCATTCGGGTTTATTGGCTCCGGGTTGATTGCCAATCATAGCGATGCCCGCCGTGACGTCCATGCAGGAACCGGACGGGTTGAATTTTGGGCAACCGGCACAACTCTGCCACAGGAGCGCAGCTGTGTCTTGAACCTGTCGCAAGGCTGGTGCAAAAGAGCCTGGCAAAGCTTTGTAGTTTCGAGGGTGTTGGGTAATGGCCGGGTTTCCGGAGATCCAGCGGCGCAATTCTGTCGGCGTGATGGTTGGCGACATTCAGGTCGGCGGCGGTGCGCCTGTGCGCGTTCAGTCCATGACGAACACGGATACGGCCGATGCCGAGGGAACTGCCCGGCAGATCGCGCGACTGGCTCGGGCGGGCTCCGAGATGGTACGCATAACCGTGGACCGCAAGGAAGCTGCAGCACAGGTTGCAAAAATCCGCGACCTGGTCCGGGCCAAAGGTCTGACGACGCCGATCATCGGCGACTTCCATTACATTGGCCATTCATTGCTGACTGAATTTCCCGATTGTGCTGAGGCCCTGGACAAGTACCGCATCAATCCAGGCAATGTCGGCTTCAAGGCTAAGCGCGACCGAAACTTCGCCATGATGATCGAAAAGGCGATCGAGTTCGACAAGCCTGTGCGCATTGGCGTCAATTGGGGCTCGCTTGACCAGGAAATGCTGGCTGCCAACATGGATGAGAACGCCAAGCTGCCTGAGCCAAAGGACGTGCGAGAGGTGATGCACGCAACGATGGTGCAGTCGGGGCTTATGTCCGCTGCACGTGCTGAAGAAATAGGGCTTGCGCGCGACAAGATCATCATTTCGGTCAAGGTCTCGGAAGTACAGGACCTGATCACCTGCTACCGCATGATTGCTTCCCGGTCGAATTACGCGTTGCACCTCGGACTGACGGAAGCGGGCATGGGCTCCAAGGGAATTGTTGCCTCCACGGCCGGGCTGGCCGTTCTACTGCAGGAGGGAATCGGCGATACAATCCGGATCTCGCTGACGCCTGAACCTGGTGGTGACCGCGCGCAGGAAGTCATCGTCGGACAGGAAATCCTTCAATCCCTCGGTCTCAGGGCATTCATGCCCATGGTGATCTCATGCCCTGGCTGTGGGCGGACCACGTCAACGGTCTTCCAGGAGCTTGCAGAACAGGTCCAGGGCTATCTGCGCGAGCGCCAGCCGGAATGGCGTGACCAGTATAGCGGGTTCGAAGAACTCCAGCTCGCGGTCATGGGGTGCATTGTGAACGGCCCGGGCGAGTCAAAGCATGCCGATATCGGTATATCGCTTCCCGGAACCGGTGAGGTGCCGGCTGCGCCTGTTTATATCGACGGCAAAAAAGTGACCACGCTCCGCGGTGAAGACATCGCTGATCAGTTCAAGGTGATTGTCGAGGAGTATGTCGAAAACCGCTGGGGTCAAGCCAAGGTTGAAGCGGCCGAATAGGGCCTAGACTTGCGGCCGGGCGACGTTGTAGCGTTTTCCTGTGACGCCGATTTTCGGCAATACCTTAGAGTTTTCAAACACTTGCCAGGCTGGTTGCAGCTGACGCCAGAACAGGTTCCATTTGGATGCTCGGTGGAGGTGCAGGTTCTGTTCCGTCATCTTAAAGGGAAATATGTGGACGGGCACGCCGGTCTGCCCGTTTTTCAGGGCGTCTTCCACTAATCTGTAGATGACGGCGATTGCAGGGTCCGTCATGGCATAGCAGCCGATTGAGCGGCAGTCGCCATGCACCATGAGATAGCTGCCGGTGCGGCCATGGGCCCGGTCAAACGCGTTGGGGAATCCGAGATTGAAAGCGAGATAGTTGCTGCTGTTCGGGTTCAGGCTGCTGATCGCGACTGTGTAAAAGCCTTCAGGTGCCTGTCGATCGCCCTCTCGCAGTTTTGGCCCCAGGGTTCCCGACCACCTGCAGATGGGGAAATGATCGTAAAGGGTCCAGCCGCGCTTGCCCTCCATCCAGAGTTCCAACCGGGAATCCTGTTTTATGATGCGAATGTAGACCGGGAGGCCGCGCGTCAGGCCCTTGGACTTGAGCCTGTCGTCAGACGCGGCCAGCGCTTTTCCAATGGCCAGTGGATTGGCGTCGACCCAGGTGACCGGGGCGTCGGTTGAGCGCCAGAACAAATAGCCGCCACAAAGCACAAACAGGCAGGCCAACGCTGTTCGCCGAAGCAGTTTCGATTTTTGAGGCATGCACAATTCCGCCGATATCTGCACCTTTTCGGACGATTATGACCATTCTGATGTGCTCAGAATGTCGGAAAAATGCAGATTCTCAGGAGATCGAACGATGCCAGCGACTACCGCTGCGGACTAACGGTCGGTGGTTTGCCATTTGCTCTGCCGCCGTACCGCCTTCTTGCGTGCAGGCGAGCGGGCGATGACCCGGTAGCGTTTCCTCAGGACCTTGATCTGAGGCAGCAGGCCAGTCTCGTTGAAAATGTCATAGGCCGGCCTGATATCCCGCCAGAACGAGATCCACTTGGAGTCCTTGTGCTTCTCCAGGTTCTCATCCGTCATCTTGAACGGAAAGATGTGAACCGGAACCGCACGCTGCCCGTTTCTCAAGGCCTGCTCGACGAGCTTGTAGATAACGGCGATGCCGGGATCGGTCATGGCGTAACAACCGACCGAAACGCAATTGCCATGGACCATGAGATAGGTCCCGGTGCGTTCGTTCTCGTAATCGAAGCGGTTGGGAAAGCCGAGGTTGAAGGAGAGGTAGTAGCTGCTGTTGGGATTCAGGCTGCCCTTGCTGACCCTATAGAAGCCCTCAGGAGACTGACCGTCTCCCTCGCGCAATTTGGGGCCCAGTTCGCCGGACCATTTGCAGATCTCGAAATCGCGGTATTTGGTCCACTTTCCGTCCTTCTGCATCCAGAACTCGAGCAGGGAATCTTCCTTGAAAATGCGGATGAAGACGGGCAGACCCGTTTTCAGACCCAGTTCCTTGAGCTGTTTGGACGAATCCTTCTTGGCTGCCACGATCTCTGCGGTTTCCGCCTTGGCCCAGGCCTCCAGGCCAGCGGTTGCGGACAACGCCGCAGCTCCGGCAAAGCCGAGAGCGACGGCCAGCGATCTGACAAAGCCGGCGGACATTGGATCTTCCTCCCACATAAGGACAGTGCGTCAGTCTAACAGAAAGTCTCACCTTGCCGCGACCGCCTTGTGCGCTTGTTCGCGCGGATGTGTTCGACTACATTTGCAGGAGCTGTCCGGGTGGGCCGGCCAGCTTGTTCTCAGGGCGGGGTGAAAGTCCCCACCGGCGGTAAGCGTCAATGACGCAAAGCCCGCGAGCGCCTCTTCGAACTTTCGAATAGGGTCAGCAGATCTGGTGAGACTCCAGAGCCGACGGTTACAGTCCGGATGGAAGAGAACGATTGGCGGTTGCGGCGCGCTAGCGCCTTGCTGCTGGTTGCGCGCCCTGATTCAGGTCAAACGGAGAAATGACATGAATCAGATGATCCCCCCTTCACCGCAGAAAATTGCTCTTATCCAGGCCTGCTGGCATTTCGACATTGTCGATCGCTGCCGGGAAGGGTTCCTGCAGGAGCTTCAGACCCTGGGCCGCCGGCCGGAGGACGTGGATATCTTCAAGGTTCCCGGCGTCTTCGACATCCCGCTCCTCGCCAAGAAGATCTGCCAGAGAGGGAGCCACGCTGCCATGGTTGCTTCGGGCTTTGTCGTGGATGGTGGCATCTATCGCCATGATTTTGTTTCGGCGACGGTGATCGATGCATTGATGCAGGTGCAGCTGGAGACCGGCGTGCCCGTTCTCTCTGCCGTGCTGACGCCCCATCAGATTCAGGAAACCGAAGCACATGAAGCGTTCTTCAGAGAGCACTTTGTGGTCAAGGGTGCCGAGGCCGCGCGGGCTTGCGTGCAGGTGCTGGACAACTTTGCGGAACTAGCTGCCGCTTAGGTCAGCGAGTTTTGCCAGATCCACATTGCTACCGCACATGATGACGCCGATGCGTTCGCCGCGCAAAGGGCGGTAGGCGCCATGCAACAGGGCGGCGAGAGCGGCTGCGCCTCCGGGCTCGACTGCCAGATGAAGGTTGCGCCAGCACCAGATCTGGGTGTCCGTGATCGCCCTATCGGTCACCAGCGCGACATGATCGACATAGGCCTTTGCAATCGGGAACATCAGACTGCCGACAGAGCTGGCCCCCAGACTGTCGGCCGCGATACCTTCGGGCTTCACGGTGGTCGGCTCGCCCGCCGCCAGTGCCGCGTGGAGCGCGCACGAGGTTTCAGGCTCGACCGCGACGATCTTGGTACGGCCTCGGTACCAGGCCGCGACGCCGCCGATGAGTCCACCTCCCCCGACGGCGATGAGGACGGTATCGAGCTCCGGGGCCTGGCGTTCCAGTTCGAGGCCGAGTGTGCCCTGACCCTGGAGAGTTGAGGGCTGGTCGTAGGCGTGAACGGTCATGGCACCGGTATGGTCGATGAAGTCTTCGCTGGCCGCCAACGCGTCGGTATAGCGTGCTCCGCCAATATGGACTTGTGCCCCGCAGGATCGGATCAAGTCGATCTTGGCCGGCGAAGATATCTCCGGCACGAAGATGTTGGCGGCATGGCCGAGGGTGGAGGCGGCAAAGGCGACCGCGGCGCCGTGGTTGCCGCCGGAAGCGGCAACAACGCCGGCCTCCGGAACATTGGCGCCTATCAGGCTGTTGAACGCCCCCCGCGCCTTGAACGAGCCGGCATGCTGCAAACATTCCAGCTTCAGGACGATGTCCTCGTCATGCCCGGCTTCCTTGCCCGCGAGCGAAATGAGTGGGGTGTGACGGATGTTGCGGTAAATGCGTTTGTGCGCCGTGTCGATGTCGGCTTGCGTGAGGCTGTCAGGCATTGATTTCCATCCGGAGGCCCCTGCCGTCATGAACCGGTTCGGGGGGCAGAGTGATGTGTTCGCCCCGGCTTATGCGCATCGCGCTCCATGCGCAAGCGCAGGCGTCAAGGATGTCGTCCGGACCGACCTTGCTCCGGGGAAATCCGGGGTCGTCCAGCTCTTCGATCGGGAATCCGGCCTCGTTGAGAAGCTCGCGGCGCAGTTCAAGCCCTTCCGGGTTGGGGCGGCTCTTGATCTTCTTGGCGAGCGGCAGCGGCTGCCCGGCGTTGAGAGCCCAGAACGCGAGTTCGGGATGGACCTCGTAGACGCGGGTTTGCAGCTCGGGCGAAATGAGGGCGTCGATCTCCCGGATCTTGGGGAACAGGTTGAAGCATTGCTTCGAGACCTTCTTTGGGGGCTCGGAGTGCTGCAGGTTAACCGCGCAGGCCCGCCGATAGTCCTGTTCCAGAACCGCCGCCCGCGATGGTACGGCAAAAACGGAGGACTGCCGGTCGCCGAGCCGCGATCTGGCGAGCGTCTCGCATATGCGGCCGTTCCTTCCCGCGATCTCCGGAAGACCGATCGGCATGTCGACGGCTATGAAGTCTGTAGGCGTGTCCAACACATCCTTGAAGGTCCGGCAGAGCAGCACTTCGGTGTTGCCTCCTCCGTCCCAGATCACGGCGAGCCAGCCCGCCGGACAGCCGTCGACACCGCAGACCGTCATCGCGTCATCAGCCCGGATATCTGAAGGATCTCCTGTCCGATACTGGCCCGCACCACCGCATCAACCTGATCGCAGCTCTGCTGGAATGCCGTCTTGTCGTCCACTCCGTTCAGCAGGTGCCCCAAGAACAACGCCGAAAAGAGATCGCCGGTACCGTTCGGAATGTCGGGCAAGCGCTCCCCGCGCCATGTAGAGGCCAGGCCGGGGTTGAAGAGCAGGTTTTCAATCTCGGATGCATCCGAGCTGGATGTGAGGGCCACGGTCCTGAACGGGTGTTCGGCCATGAGGCTCTCTGCATCAGCGCCCGGGCGGCCACACAGCCATTGCAGCTCGAAGAGGTTCGGGGTGAGTGCATCGGCCAAGACTGCGAGCCGGTCCCTGGTTGCGGCAGCGGCGCTTTCGGCAATGTAGAGGCCGCGGTCGTCGTCGCCCATCACGGGATCGCACAGGTAGAGTACCGCAGTATTGGCGCTCTTTACCGCGGCAACCGCGGCGGCGGTGGCTACCACGTGACCGGCCGACGGCAGATAGCCGCTCAGAACGGCGTCGATTGTCCGGAGTACTCCATCATCGGAATAGGTCTGCACGAAGTCTGTAAGAAGTTCCGGCGGCACGTCGCGCTTCGACACCGCACCAAGGCCTGGCCGTGTGGAAAGCATGATAGTCGGGACGGGCCAGACTTCATGTCCCATCGCCTCCAGAACGGGGACGGCGATACTGTTTCCAACCCGGCCCCGGGCCACGAATGACGAAACTGCCAGAATGCGTGCCATCCGACTCTTATGGCCCAATATGGGCCGGTGTTAAACCAAAGTGCGCTTGGCATGTTGCGGTGCAGCATATATGGTTGCCGCAACTTCAAACGATCTTGCCGAATACCCTACATGAACTCAGTGATCAGGCCCCGGCGCAGCGTGCTCTACATGCCGGGCATCAACGAACGGGCTTTGGAAAAAGCCAAATCGATTCCCGCCGACAGTCTTATTTTGGATCTCGAAGATTCCGTCGCACCCGATTCGAAGGAGGCCGCCCGGGCTCTCGTATGCGAGCGGGTCGCGGCAGGCGGGTACGGCAGTAGGGAGATCATCATCCGGATCAACGGTCTGGACAGCGAGTGGGGTGAGGCTGACCTGGAGGCGGCAGCCCGGACGGGTGCGGACGGCATTCTGGTTCCCAAGGTAAATTCGGCAGACGAGATTCTGGACGCCGCGGAGCGCAGGAAGGAAGCAGGCGGAGCTGCAAGTCAACAAGTGTGGGCCATGATCGAAACCCCTCTTGGCGTTCTCAATGCCCAGCAAATCGGCGAGTCGGCCGCGGAAGCGAACCTGACCTGTCTGGTCCTCGGCACGAATGACCTGCTGAAGGAAACGCGGGCACAGTTCGTTCCCGAACGTGCGCCGGTTCTTGCCTGGCTGTCGACGGCCGTGATCGCAGCCCGTGCCTATGGTCTCGACGTCATTGACGGCGTGTACAACAACTT